>CAJUPS010000009.1 GCA_910588045.1 uncultured Oscillospiraceae bacterium
GTTCACACAAAAAGTAGGCGCGGAGTCCGGGGCCGCGTAGGTCCCGGGCCTTCGATGAGAAACAAGTGGACGCCGCCCGAAGGGCGGCAGATTAAAAAAGCGTTCGCGCGCGGAGCGCGCGAAGAAAAAAGCGGTTGCCGCCGCGCAGCGGCGGCGGATTAAAAACCGTTCGCGCCGTCCCGTCGCGAAGGAAGAGCGGTGCGGCGCGCAGCGCCGCGAGTAAAAAACAATGCTCCCGTCCCCTGACAAAGCGGGACGAGAGCATGACGATCCCAAGGTCATACTTCCGTGGTGCCACCCACATTCGGCCCCGCCGGAACGGCGGGAACCCTCCCGACCCTTTTTGGCGCGGTGGGTCAGACCGCGGACGTCTCCGTCCCCGCTCCGGCGCTGTCATTCCCCCTGCCTGAACCCGTGGGCCGCTCCCACCCGGGGAGCATCCTCCCCGGCAACCCTCTCTGTCCGGTAGGGAGGGGTACTCTGTCGCCCTCCTCGCGGTGTGCCGCTCTATTCAAAAAAATCCAATCCGTAAAAAACAAAACAGATATTACTTCTTGTTGTACTTTTGCTTCGGATTGACGATGTTCCGCCAGTCCAGATCACCCCGGTCCATGCCTAACACCAGCATTTCAGCCGTGGCCACGTTGGACGCAAAGGGGATATTATTCTGGTCGCACAGCCGGGAAATATACAGAAGCTCCTTCTCCATGGACGAGTCGTTGGGGTCCACAAAGAATAGCACCATGTCCATCTCATTATAGGCGATCCGCGCCCCGATCTGCTGACTGCCGCCGTGCTGGCAGGTCAAAAACCGGTGTACATGCAGCCCCGTGGCTTCCATCACCATTTGGCCGGTGGTACTGGTGGCGCAAAGATTGTGCCGGGACAAGATCCCTGCATAGGCAGTACAGAACTGAACCATCAGATCCTTTTTGTTGTCATGGGACATGAGAGCAATATACATAGGTTAGCCCATCCTTTCTCCGTTGCCTTTATGTCGTGTCTACAGCCCTAAAGGTACGGGCAGTATAGCAGAAGTAAAAAATATCGTTATCGTATCCGCATGAGCGCTACCCGCCGACCGTCCATTCGCTTCGCGATATTTCGGTAGGCCCTTGCGGCACAGTTGTTGTTGGTGGACAGCAGCGGAATCCCCCGCCCCGCGTACAGCGGCATTGTCTCGTCCTCCGGGATTACCCCCAGCAGGGGCAGCCCCGCGCTGTCGATGGCGTCGTCGATGGTCTGGTGCAAGCTCTTCAGCAATTTCCGCTTGCAGCGGTTCACCACCAGGTGCACCTGTCCCCGTCCCAGCCATCCCAATTCCATGACCGTTCTCTGTGCGTCCCGCAGACTGCTGGCCTCGGTGGTGGTGACCACCACCGCCCGGTCCGCGCCCGTCAAAGCCAGCTGGAACCCACTGCCCAGTCCCGCCGGTGCGTCCACCAGACAGTAGTCAAACCGCCTCCTGATCTCCGGAAACAGTCCCCGGAATGCCTCTCTGTCCACATCAGTTGCCCCCAGTCTTGTCGGCGCGGTGAGCAGGTAGAGATTTTTCTGCTGGGGGTGTTGTACGGAGCCCTCCTCCAGGGAGCAGCCTCCGTTCATGACATCGGTAAAATCCATCACCGCCCGGTCCGTCATAGCCAACGCGATGTCCAGGTTCCGCAGCCCCACGTCGCAGTCCAGACAGAGGGTAGGATGTCCCAACTGGGCAAGCGCCATGCCTACATTTGCGGTAAACGAGGTTTTACCCGTGCCGCCCTTGCCGGACACTACGGCGATGACCTGGCCCATGGGGCCGCCTCCTTCCCGGCGCGGCGTATGTCCGCGCGCTCTATAGTGGTTGCTTCTTGATTTGCGCAAATCTCCTCGGATATTTTTTCGGGGTGGGGGAGACCTTCCGGACCGCGACGATCCGGTGCACGACCTCCGTGCCCGGGACCGTGTAGTCTCTGACCCAGTCCAGCTTTCCCCCCAGGATTCCGACGGCCCTCTTCGCTCCGTCGATTTCCTCCCCGGAATTGGCGGATTTCATGGCCAGCATCATGCCGCCCACCTTTACCAGCGGCAGACACAGCTCACACAGCACGGGGAGTGCGGCCACGGCCCTGCTGGAGGCATAGTCAAAGCGCTCCCGCTCTCCAAACTCCTCCGCCCGCGCGTGGACGCACGTCACGTTCTCCAGCCCCAGACGGCCGCAGGCCTCCCTCAGAAAGTCCACCCGTTTTCCCAGGCTGTCCAGCAGCGTGACCTCCAGCCCCGGCCGCGCGATGGCGACCGGCACGCCGGGGAACCCCGCCCCGCAGCCCACGTCAATGAGTCTGCCCTCCTCCAGCCCCGCCAGTTTGACCAGCGCCAGGCTGTCCAGCAGGTGCAGCGCCGCCACCTCCTTGGGCGCGGTGATGGCGGTCAGGTTCATGACCTGATTCCGTTCCAGCACCATTTCCGCAAAGGCCGCCAGCCTGGGGATGAGCTCCCCGCTCATCCCCAGCTCAGGCAGGCCCTGTTCCAGGGTTTCTCTCATTGCTTCTGCTGTTGCAGCAGGTCCCGGATCTCCGTCAGGAGCTTCTCCTCATTGGAGGGACCCGGCGGCGGGGGAGGGGGGGTCTCTGTTTTCCGGGAGAGCCGGTTGATGCCCTTCACCAGGCAGAACACCACGAAGGCCATCACCAGGAAATTCAGGATGGCGTTGATGAAGCTCCCCAGCATCAGCTCCCCGCCTCCGGGGAGACGAAAGGTGAGGGATTCCACCAATGCCGTACCGTCTCCGGCAAACATGCCCAGAATGGGGTTGATGATGTCGTTGATGAGCGAGTTGGTAATAGCGCTGAACGCGCCGCCCACGATGACGCCCACCGCCAGGTCCATCACGTTCCCCCGCATGGCGAACTCTTTGAACTCCTGCAAAAACTTTTTCATTTCAACCGGCTCCTTTTATCCTTGGCAGTAGGTGATTATTCCGCGTTCGGCGCCTCAGGGTCCGCGATTTCCTCCGCCGCCTCGGCCACGGTCTCCACGGCCTCCTCCACAACTTCGCCCGCCTTCTCGGCGGCCTGTTCCACTGCCTCCGCCACGTTTTCCTTCACCTCTTCTGCGGCAGCCGCCACGTCCTCCACGACCGGGACAGCGTATTCGACGCTCAGATCGTCGCTGAACAGATGGGGCTCGTCTTTCTTCTCGGCGGCGGTCAGCAGCTTCGAGGTCAGGGTGCCCTCTCCCAGATTGATGTCGATGGCGCGCTTGTCCCCGTTCTCACCGGGAGCGCTGGTGATGCGCCACAGGAGCGCCTGATAGCTGTTTTCTCCGGTTTCCGCATTCTTCTCCACCTTGTAGGGGGTCAGACCTGCTGCCAGTGCGCCCAGACCAAGAATTTTCCAGAATTTTTTCATATCATGCTCTCCTTTTCCGAATGAATTAGTAGGTATTCATTCTTTTTCTTGAAAGAAAAAGAATCAAAAAGAACTTTTTGACGGCAACTCACGTTGCCTTAATGGGCGGGGGTCAGGACTTCCTTGCCGCCCATGTAGGGGCGCAGGGCCTCCGGGACCCTCACGCTGCCGTCCGCCTGCAAGTTGTTCTCCAGAAAGGCGATGAGCATCCGGGGCGGCGCTACTACGGTATTGTTCAATGTATGCGGCAGATAGTTCTTTCCGTCCTCCCCCTTGACCCGGATCTTAAGCCGCCGGGCCTGGGCGTCGCCCATATTGGCGCAGGAACAGACCTCGAAATACTTCTTCTGCCGGGGGCTCCACGCCTCGATGTCGCAGCTCTTGACCTTCAGGTCCGCCAGGTCCCCGGAGCAGCACTCCAGCTGCCTTACCGGAATATCCAGACTGCGGAACAGTTCCACGCTGAACCGCCACAGCTTCTCATACCAGGCCATGGAGTCCTCCGGCTTGCAGACCACGATCATCTCCTGCTTTTCAAACTGATGGATCCGGTATACGCCCCGCTCCTCGATGCCGTGGGCGCCCTTCTCCTTCCGGAAGCAGGGGGAGTAGCTGGTCAGGGTCTGGGGGAGGGAGGACTCCGGCAAAATCTGGTCAATGAACCGGCCCACCATGGAGTGCTCGCTGGTGCCGATAAGATACAGGTCCTCGCCCTCGATTTTGTACATCATGGCGTCCATGTCCGTCTGGCTCATGACGCCCTCCACCACGTTCCCGTGGATCATGAACGGCGGGATACAGTAGGTGAAGCCCTTTCCGATCATGAAATCCCTGGCGTAGGCCAGCACCGCCTCATGGAGTCTTGCAATGTCCCCCATTAAGTAGTAGAACCCGTTTCCGGCCACTCGCCCGGCGGCGTCCATGTCGATGCCGTCAAATCGCTCCATGATCTCGGTGTGGTAGGGGATCTCAAAGTCCGGCACCACCGGCTCGCCGAACCGCTCCAGCTCCACGTTGGCGCTGTCGTCCGGCCCGATGGGCACCGAGGGGTCGATGATGTTGGGGATGACTAGCAGGATTTTGTGGAGCTCCCCCTCCAGCTCGGCCTCTTTCCGCTCCAGCTCCGCCAGCCGCTCGGCATTGGCCTTTACCTTGGCCTTGACGGCCTCGGCCTCCTCCAGCTTCGAGGGGTCCTTTTTGGCCTGCCCCATGAGCATACCGACCTGTTTGCTGAGGGAGTTCCGCTGGGCCCGCAGCTCGCTGGCCTCTGTGATGGACCTTCTGTTCTCCGCGTCCAGCTCCAGCAGCCGATCCACCAGCGGCAGCTTTTCCTCCTGAAATTTCTTTCTGATATTTTCCTTGACTGCCTCCGGGTTTTCCCGGATAAATTTGATGTCAAGCAAGGGTCATTCCTCCTTGTCTGCCGCCGCCTCCGGCGTCAGGTATAGATTTCTCTTTCTGGCGGGGGCAACCGGGGTTGCCCTGCCTGTGTTCCACGTGGAACATCCTATTTTCCCAGTCCCTCCAGGGCCTCCAGCAGGTCGTTGAGGTCGTCCACGCCGTAGTATTCGATCTCTATTTTCCCCTTTTTCTTCCCCTGAGAGATCCGACAGGCTCTTCCCAGCCTGGTGGAGAGGGACTTTGCCGCCTCAGCGGCGTAGTCCACCGCGGGAACCTCTGGTTTCTCCTTTTCTTCCTTTTTCTCCTCGGACAGCATCCGCTTGACCAGTTGCTCTGTCTCCCGGACGCTGAGCTTCCGCCTCTCGATCTCCCCCACGGCCTTCACGCGCTGGGAAGGGGAGAGGGGGAGGATGACCTTGGCGTGTCCCACGGAGAGCGCCCCTGACTCCACCATCCGCTGGATGGAGAAGTGCAGGTCCAGCAGCCGCAGGGCGTTGGCCACGGCGCTGCGGGATTTCCCCACGCTCTCCGCCACCTCTGCCTGGGTCATGCCGTAGTCCTCCATCAGCGACTGGAAGCCCTTGGCCTCCTCGATGGGGTTCAGGTCCTCCCGCTGAAGGTTTTCGATCATGGCCAGCTCCATGGCCATCCGGTCGTCGGCCTCGATGATGACCGCCGGAACCTCCTCCAGCCCGGCCATCCGTGCGGCCCGCCAGCGCCGCTCCCCGGCGATGATCTGATAGTACCCGCTGGCCAGCTGCCGCACGGTCAGCGGCTGGATCAACCCGTGCTGCCGGATGGACGCCGCCAGCTCCTCGAGCTTCTCCTGGTCGAAGTTTTTTCGGGGCTGATTTTTGCAGCTCTCGATCTGAGAGACCGGCAGAGTGGAGGACGGTGTGGAAAAGTCGGCGGAAAAGTCCTCTCCCAGCAGGGCGCTGAGGCCCTTTCCCATCCCTTTTTCTTTTGCCACAGCGTGTCCCTCCTTCCATATGATACGCGTTTCCAAAGCATTACTTCCGGTTCTTCTTCAAAAATTCATCCGCCAGGGCGGCGTAGGCTTCGCAGCCCCGGCTCGTCCGGTCGTAGGCGCAGATGGGTTTCCCATGGCTGGGGGCTTCACTGAGCCGCACGTTCCGAGGGATCACCGTGCTGTAAACCTTCCCGGGGAAGAACCGCTTGACCTCCTCCGCTACCTGTAGCGCCAGATTCGTCCTGCTGTCGTACATGGTCAGCAGCACGCCCTCTACCACCAGGTGGGGATTCAGCCCCCGCCGCACCGCCCGAATGGTATACATCAGATCGCTCAGTCCCTCCAGGGCGAAGTATTCGCTCTGGACCGGCACGAGCGCACTGTCCGCGGCGCACAGTCCATTCAATGTCAGCAGCTCCAGGGAGGGCGGACAGTCGATGAATATGTAATCGTACTTCGGCGCTAATTTCTCCAGCGCCTTCCGCAGCAGGTGCTCCCGGTCCTGGAGGCCCACCAGTTCCACGCCTGCGCCCGCCAATCCCTTGGAGGAGGGGAGCACGTCGCCGTACCGGGTGGACACCACCCGTTTTTCCGGCTCCACGTCGTTGAGCAGCACGTCGTAGATCCCGAGGGAAAGGGATTTGTCCACGCCCATGCCGGATGTGGCGTTGGCCTGGGGGTCGAAGTCGCAGAGGAGAACCTTTTGCCCCTTTTCCCGCAGCGCGGCCGTCAAGCTGACGCAGGTGGTTGTCTTGCCCACGCCGCCCTTCTGATTTACAACGGTAATGATTTTGCCCATATAGCCGCCTCCGGGAGAGGGCACGCTGCCCCAGTTTTATCAATTAGCATATAATGGTAGTATAACACAAAAAACCGACATTTCAACAGGGAAAACGAATTTTTTTATAAAATTTACGTGAACAACTCCGGTTGCTGCGGCCAAAGGTGACATCTCTGTGGAAGGGACCGATAACGCACTTGACTTGACAAACAGGGCGTAGTATAGTGACTCTCTATGTTGAAATCCATTTCATTTGAAAGAGAGGGATATTGTAAGATGATCCTTGAAACAGAGCGCCTGTACCTCCGGGAGCTGACCCAGGAGGATTTCCCGTTCCTGTGCGCCATCCTCCAGGACGAGAAGACCATGTACGCCTACGAGGGCGCTTTCACCGTTTCGGAGGTGCAGGCGTGGCTTGACCGGCAGCGGGACCGCTATCAGGAGTATGGGTTCGGACTCTGGGCGGTGGTCCTGAAGGAGACGGACGAAATGATCGGCCAGTGCGGCCTGACCATGCAGCCCTGGAAGGACCGTGAGCTCTTGGAGATCGGCTACCTCTTCCGCCGGGACTGCTGGCACCACGGCTATGCAACCGAGGTTGCACGGGCCTGTAAGCGCTACGCCTTTGAGACGCTGCAAGCGGAGGAGGTCTGCTCCATCATCCGGGACACCAATACCGCGTCCCAGCAGGTTGCCCTCCGAAACGGCATGACCCCTGTGGACCAGTGGGTGAAGCACTTCCGCGGCGTGGATATGCCCCATATCCGCTATGTTGTCCGCAAGGTATGAAATTCTCCCAAATGTTCCACGTGGAACATTCCACTTCCTGATCCTTTTCACCCTCCACGCGGTTCTAAACGACACGGGAGAGAGATTGCTCTTTTGAAAGCAACTTGATCCACCTCTTTTGCTTATGGGCGTAGAAGCACTTCGCCCATAGATAGACGAGGGTTGTTTTCCATCCTGCGCCGATCTCCACCTCGTCGCTATACTCCGTTTCTCCACTTGGCAAGGCTTTTAGTCTGATCCTGTGATTCCATACCGGTACATGTGAATTAGTCTCATTCGTGTAGATGCCATCCTTTGAAAAGTCTACCACGTGAATGGTATGAATTCCATAGGGAATCAGACAAAAGAGCTTGAATCGGAAGGATATGATCTGTCCTTCCTCCCAGCGAATGCAGCCGTCACCATCTATTGGAGTAAAGGAAGCGTATGGTTTTGCAATGTATTGAAGAGTCCCAAGGTTTTTCAAAAGGGAAAAAACATGCTCCTCTTCGGCGGGGAAAATGCTGCGTCGGTAAACTGTTTTCGTCTTCATGCGGATTCTCCCATCAAGTGATAGTTGACTTCTCCAAGGCATAGGGCGGTTTCGCGTTCCGAGGCGAAGCAGGGGAAGCGGTTCGGTCGAATCGCTTCCCCTTGCTGTATTTATCGTGCAACCGGCTTTCGGACAACCAGGAGATACCGGTGGATGGTCCCCTGAATGACGCCATCCCGCTCCAGGAGAGCTTGGGCCTGGTACAGTCTGTCCAGGCAGCGCTCCACGGAGAACCCGGGGAACTCCCACTCAATGATTCGGGCAAACCAGACAAGCGCCCCCACGTCCCAGAATCGGATGGGCCGGAACGCCTCCTGGGCCTCCAGGGCCTCTAAGCCACAGCTCTCCAATTCCTCCCGGGCAATCTTCAGGTACTGTTTCGGGAAGGGGAGAGGGGGAACCGGGTCTAGAAGAAGCGCCACCAGCTCCCGGTCATTCTCCGCTCCCACCTGGTCGGTTAAAAAGACTCCGCCGGGTTTCAGGAGGCGCGAAATCTCCCGAGGAGCGTAGTCCCCATGGCGGTTGAGAATCAGATCAAAGGAATCGTCGGGATAGGGGAGGGGACCCCCTCCGTCCGCCTGACGGAAGTCCACGCCCAGAGGGAGCAGGAGGTCCCGGCAGAGCGCCACATTGGGCGGATAGTTCTCCGTGGCGGCGGTAAGGCTGTGGGGATGGTTCAGAGAGAGGAGAAATTCCCCGCCGCCGGTATCAATGTCCAAGATCCGACTCTCCGGCTGGAGGTGGTGCTGTACCAGCAGCCTGTAATCCCAGGGGAGGTCGTCCTCCTCCTGGAAGCGCCCGTGAATATGAGAGAAGTCCCAGCCGTGGATATGGGCGACATGTTCCTCTGCCAGCCACTGGGTCAGTAATTCGTTCTGCTTCATGATAACTGCTCCTTTTCGTAATAGATTGATTGGTACTACGATCCGGCACAGTCAACTGACAGCAACTGTTGAAAAGCAACCCCGGTGCGGCCTGCTGTCAGCTTCTGGACTGCGCCGGGCAATTATCTCGGATGTGGGGCAGCATGGCCGTCACCTCATTTCTTACTGATAGCCTCATTGTAACATAACGGGGGTTCCTGCGCAAGAGAAAAAGGAGGAATGTTCCACGTGGAACATTCCTCCTTTTTCAGGGGGCTTGGTGCACAATGGGTTGCTCACAAATAAAATCGTCGAAAGCCTACGCCACAGGAGCAACAGGCTCCACCTTGCCGGTGGCGTGGATGTCGGTGATCAGTTTCCGGGGGCACTTCTCCACACAGGCGCCGCAGGAGGTGCACTTGGTGTAGTCGATGGAGGCGATGTTGTCCGTCACCGTGATTGCGCCGGTGGGACAGTTCCGCTCGCAGAGACGGCAGCCAATGCAGCTCGCGGAGCAGTCATCCTTTGCGATGGCGCCCTTGTCATGGTTGGCGCAGGGGACCACGATGTCCACGGCGTAGGGGACATCGGTAATCACGTGACGGGGACACGCCTTGGCGCACTGCATACAGTGGGTGCACTTGTTCTGGTCCACCTCGGCAACGCCGTGGGCGTTGATATGGATGGCGTCAAACTTACACACCCGGACGCAGGCGCCCCGGCCCAGACAGCCGTAGGCGCAGTCCAGGGTGCCATTGCCGGAGACCTTCATGGCGGCCACGCAGTCCTCAATGCCCACGTAGCGCTCAAATTTCCGGCTGGCCCGATCGCCGCCGGAGCAGCGGACAAAAGCCACACGGCGCTCCTGGGCCTTGACCTCCACCCCCATGACGGCGGCGATGCGGCTGGTCTGGAGACCGGAGCAGCTGGGACAGGCGTTGACCGGGGCCTCCTTGGCCAGGATGGCCGCGGCACAGCCCGCACAGCCGGGATAGCCGCACCCGCCGCAATTGGCGCCGGGAAGGCAGTCCAGAATCAGGTCCAGTTTGGGGTCCGTCTTGACCTCGAAGACCTTGGAGGCCAGGGCCAGCACCAGTCCGAAGACGCCGCCCAGGATCCCAAGGGTCATTACAGCATAGAAGATGTTCAAAATTATCCTCCTCTCTACGTGGGGCTAAAAGCCTCGCAGAGTTTGCCGCACGCAGGCGGCAAATCAATTTCAATTGACGCTCTACCAGGGAATCCGCAAACCCTGGAAGCCCATGAAGCACAGGGCCATCAGTCCGGCGGTAACCAGGGCGATGGGGAAGCCCTCAAATGCCTTGGGCGGGTCGGAGAACTCCAGGCGCTCCCGGATGCTGGAGAAAAGGACGATGGCCAGCAGGAAGCCCACGCCGCCGGTGATGCCGTAGACCACGGATTCAATGAAGTCGTAGTGGTTCTGTACGTTGAGCAGCACCACGCCCAGCACGGCGCAGTTGGTGGTGATCAGCGGAAGGTAGACGCCCAGGGCCTGGTAGAGGGTGGGGATGGCCTTCTTCAGGAACATCTCGACCAGCTGCACCAGTGCGGCGATGACAAGGATAAAGGCAACCGTCTGCATATAGCCCAGGTCCAGCTTCTCCAGCAGCACATTGACCGGGTAGCAGAGGGCGGAGGCCAGACCCATAACGAAAATCACCGCAAAGCCCATCCCCAGGGAGGTGTCCATCTTCTTGCTGACGCCCATAAAGGGGCAGATGCCCAAAAATTGGGCCAGAATGAAGTTGTTGACCAGAATCGCCCCCAGGGCGATGTCAAAGAGCGTTGTCCATTGCATAGCTTATTTCCCTCCCTTGACTTTGCGCTGGGCCCACTGCATCAGGGCAATGAGACAGCCCAGGGTGAGAAAACCGCCCACCGGCTGGGCAATCAGCGAGGCGCTGTACTCCGCGGGGAAGAGCTGGTTCCCGGCCAGAGCGCCGGAACCCAAAAACTCCCGGATCGCGCTTATGATGAGAAGAACCAGCGTGTAGCCAATGCCCTGGCAGATGCCGTCCACGGCTGCTGCTGCGGGCTTATTCTTGCTGGCGAAGGACTCGGCTCGGGCCAGGATGATGCAGTTGACCACGATGAGGGGGATAAACACGCCCAGGCTCTCGGCGATGTCGGGGAAAAACGCCTGGAGCAGCAGGTCCACCATGGTGACGAAGCCCGCAATGACCACGATGTAGCAGGCAATGCGGACCTGGTCGGGGATGATTTTCCGAAGTACGGAGATGAAGATATTGGAGAGGGTCAGGATAATCGTCACCGAGAGGCCCATGCCGATGCCATTGGAGATGGTCGTAGTGATGGCCAGGGTGGAGCACATGCCCAGCAGCTGGACTAAAACCGGGTTCTGGGTGAGAAGGCCCTCCTTGATTTGCTTGCCTATATTCATTATGTCAGCCCTCCTTATTCAACCAGTCCGGACGCGGTCTCAAAAGCGGCAGTCAACGCGACATTGACCCCGGCGGCCACGCCCCGGGAGCTCACCGTCGCGCCGGAGACGCCATCAAAGCGGTTGGTCCCGGAATTGACCGTGATTTCGCCGTATGAGTGGTCCATGCCGATGAAGCGGTCCAGGACAGACTGGTCGGCAACCACCTTGGTGCCGATGTTGGGGGTCTCGCTGTGCTTGATGACGGAGACGCCAGTGACGCGGTTCTCCATATCCACGCCCACCATCATTTGGATCTCGCCCTGAGAGCCGCTGGCTGTCACCTGGACCACGTAGCCCAGCGTCCCGCCGCCCGCGCGGGCCTCGGAAACGGACTGCACGCCCTGGAGATCCTTTTGGAGCTGGATGGGAAGGTATTCGTCCGCCGCCAGCACCTGGGACATGGCGGCGCGGATCTTCTCCGCCTGGATGGCGTCGATCTTGGGCTTGGTGATGGAGTTGACCACGCCCAGGAGCAGTGCCGTCACCAGGCAGATGGACAGGAGGACGCCGCTGATGCGGCCAACGTATTTCGGGTCGATGGTGAGGGGCTGCTTTGCGGCGGCAGCGGACTTTTCGTTACTCATTTTTTAGCCGCCTCCTTCTTTGCGTTTTCCGCTTTTTTCTCCTTGACTACGCCGAAGCGGCGGGGTTTGATGTTCTTGTCGATGATCCACACCGTCAGGTTCATGATCAGAATGGCGTAACACACGCCTTCGTTGTAGGAGCCAAAATAGCGGATAAAGACCGTGATGAGGCCACAGCCGACGCCGTAGATGGCCTGGCCCAGGTGGCTGACGGGGGAGGTCACGTAGTCGGTGGCCATGAAGAAGGCTCCCAGCATCAGGCCGCCGCCCAGGAGGTTGTAGAGCATCCACTGCACCGGGTCGTTCCCCCGGGGGAAGAGGAAGGTCAGCACCGCGACGGTGCCGATATAGGTGACGGGGATATACCAGGTAATGACCTTGCGCCAGATGAGAAACAGGCCGCCCAGAATCAGGAGCATGGCGCTGACCTCGCCCATGGAACCGCCGATGAGGCCCACGAACATCTTGGGGAGGTCGTAGATCTGCTGGAGGCCGGAGAGGTTGTTCTCGTGGAGCAGGGACATGGGGGTGGGATAGGTGGCCGCGTCAATGACGCCCATGACGGGGACGGAGGAGCGGGGACCCACCCAGGTGGTCATCTCTCCCGCCCAGCAGAGCATGAAGGCCCGGGCCGCCAGGGCGGGGTTGAGAAAGTTCTTACCCACGCCGCCGAAAAGCTGCTTGACCACCACGATGGCGAAGAAGTCGCCGACAAGGAGAATCCAATAGGGGATGGTGACGGGACAGACAAAGGCAATCAATATGCCGGTGACGGCAGCGCTGAAATCGCTGAGGGTGTTGTTCTTGTGGAGCATCGCGCGGTAGAGCCACTCGAAGAAGCAGCACCCGGCCACGCTCACGGCCGCCGTGGCCAGGGCACGGGGGCCGAAGTTGTATACCGCGAAGGCCAGGGGCAGCACCATGGCAATCATGACCTCCCCCATGATGTGGCCCGCGCCGTCCTTGGTACGGATATGAGGGGAGGAGGAGCCGATGAGATTCAAATCCTTATAATCCATGCCTTAAGCCTCCTTCTTTTTCTCTTCCGCAGCCTTGGCCTCGGCGGCGGCTTTCGCAGCGGCCTTGGCGTTGTTGATGAGCTGCTTGCCCGCCCGGAACGCCTGGACCAGATGGAGACGGCCGGGACAGATGTAGGTGCAGGCCCCGCACTCGATGCAGTCGAGGACATGGGCGTCCTCCAGAGCCGGAAGCATCCCCGCCTGCTGGTACTGGTACATGAACACGGGCTGGAGGTGCATGGGACATACGGAGATACACTTGCCGCAGCGGATACAGGCGGGGTGCTCCACGGTGCGCTCCTCCTTCTCGCAGAAGGCAAGAATGGCATTGGTGCCCTTGCCGATGGGGGCGGACATGTCAAACTGGGAGTGGCCCATCATAGGACCGCCCATGAGGATCTTGAAGGTGGACTTCTTCACGCCGCCGCAGGCGTCCAGCAGGTTGCTGATGGGGGTGCCGATGGGGCAGAGGAGATTCTTCGGCTCATTCACGCCGGAGCCGGAGACCGTGACGACGCGGTGGGTCACGGGCTTACCGTGGTAGATGGCGTTGTAGATGGCCATGGTGGTGACGATGTTGAACACCGCGCAGCCGATGGCGGCGGGCAGGGCCCCGGGGGGCACCTGGCGGCTCGTAATGGACTGGCAGAGCTGCTTTTCCGCGCCCTGGGGATACCGGGTCTGAAGGACATCCACCACGGCGGGGGCCTTCTCCTCGTCGATCTTTACCTTGAGCATTTCGGCGGCATTGTTCTTGTTGGACTCAATGGCGATATGGACCCGGTCTACGCCGAAAATGCGGGCCAGCAGGCGCACGCCGCCCAGGACCTCCTCCGGGTGCTCGAGGAGAATGCGGTGGTCGCTGGTGATGTAGGGCTCGCACTCGCTGGCATTGACAATCACCGTGTCCACCTTGCCCAGGCCGGAGGAGATCTTCACGTGGGTGGGGAAGGTGGCCCCGCCCATGCCAACGATGCCCGCCTCCTTTACCAGGGCGGAAATCTGTTCCGGCGTCAGGGAGTCCGGGTCCTTGACGGGGGCGATGTCTGGACAGGGCGTGTCGTTGAAGTCGTTCTCGATGACCACGCTCATCACCGGTACGCCGGAGAAATGAATCCGCTTCTCCACCGCCACCACTGTGCCGGAGATGCTGGCGTGGACGGGTGCGGAGACAAAGGCGGTCGCGTCCCCCACCTTCTGTCCCACCGTCACCGGATCGCCCACCGCCACACAGGGCGTGCAGGGTGCGCCGATGTGCAGGGACATGGGGATCACCACATGCTTGGGAGGCGGGAGGGTCTCAATGGGCTTTTTGTTGGTGGTAGCCTTCTGGTCATTGGGATGGATGCCGCCGAAAAAAGCTTGTGCCATAGAAAGTTTCACCTCATTCTTTGCTGGTTTTTGTAGAGAGGGCCGCTGCCCTGAAAACACACGTAACCATCATACTCCAAATTCCTGCCGGTGTCCAGAATTTTTTCGGGATTCTATCATTTTTTTACGAGATAGTGACGAAAAATGGGAGAGCAGTTGTTGATTCTGCCACATAATGGTGAAGTAGGGACGGCTTGCTTTTCCAGGGAAAAGATGGTATGATACAGTATACATCCGGCAGGAGCCGGAAATGTGGACGCGGGAGGGTTTTTTATGCTCAATCGAGTGGAAATCAAGGCGGAAGCCAAAGAAATCATGCGCACGGCGCGGGTGAGCCCGTATATCGTGACACTGCTGGTTATCGTGGTCGGATTTACCTTGAACCGCGTGGTGGATCTGGTGCAGGGAGGGTCCCTGTTCTTTTCCTATGACCGGTATAGGAGCTATCTGGCGATTGTGAGCAGCGGCGACATGGAGGCGCTGGAGCGGTGGATCCTCTCCCTGCCCCAGGATACCGGCGCCAGCTTCTTTCTGTCCATCCTTGTCTCGCTGGTCATGCTGGTGCTCAACGGGGGGTATTACATCTACTGCATGGGCATTCGGCAGGGGGCGGAAATGCCCTACGCGACGCTGGCTGACGGTCTGGGCGTGGCCGGAAAGCTGATCTGGTGCTCTATCCAGATCGGGGTGAAGGTCTTTTTGTGGTCTATGCTGTTCTGGATCCCGGGGATCATTGCGGCGTACCGGTATCGGTTCGCGTACTACAACATCCTGACGGATGGGTCGCTCTCGGCGGGGGACGCCATCCGGCTCAGCTGCCAGCAGACCCAGGGGCTGAAAGGGCAGCTCTTTGTGCTGGACCTCAGCTTTATCGGGTGGTCGATCCTCTCGAGTATGACCATGGGGCTGCTGGGCGTCTGGCTGACGCCCTATATGACGCTGTGCGATCTGGCTTATTTCGAGGAGGGGCAGAGGAATGTGGGGCGAAGCCCCTACGGGGAGGGGTAAATCCTTCTTTTCCTGGCCCGGGGGCTACGCGCCCCCGGACTCCGCGCCTACTTTTGCCGCGAGGCAAAAGTAGGCAAAAACTCGCTTAAACCTGCGGTTTAAGAATCCCTTGGGGCATCGCGCGGAGCGCGATACCTTATTACGGGGGCTGTTTTTGACGCTACGACCTGGTGGATTGTTTTTCCCCACGGTTCCATGGGCCGTCAGAAGGCGAAGCGCTGGCGAATACGCCCTATTGGGGGTCTTGCGCTGCCTTTTTGTGCGGGGGGTCTTATACTATAGGACTGATTCTGTCGATAGTTGCGTGGAAACGTGCAACCAAATTGAAAAATTTTAGAAAAGTTTTGGCCCCCGGCGCGTATGCGCCGGGGGCCTTGGGTTGCTTGATTTTTCTCGGGTTGGGGGTTATGCCGCTTTTTCCTCCAGGAAAGCAAAGAACTCGGCCCGGCAGGGGCCGGATTTGGCCGTTTTTGGGAGTGTGGCCACACTCCCTATGATTGCTACGATAGCGTTCTCCTCCCCACGCTTTACCTGACGCAAGCTAAAAAATGAAGATATTTTACAAGTCAGCAGTAATCCTATCTGATATAATAAGCATCGTCAAGGAGGAAAGCAGCATGAAAAAAGAAGTGCGAACAGTGGTCTACGATGACGAACTTCACATTGAGGCTTACCGTTTTGAGGGTATCGTACAGCCTTTTCCGAACCATTTTCATGAATACTATGTGATTGGGTTCATGGAGGACGGGGAACGTGTCTTGTCCTGCAAAAATCAGGAGTACACCATCGCAAAGGGCGATGTTCTTCTATTCAACCCAGGGGACAATCACGCCTGTGTCCAAAGCGATGGCGGTACGCTGGATTACCGTGGCTTCAATATCACCAAGGAGGTCATGTTGAATTTAGTGGAGGAAATCACCGGCAGACGGGAACTGCCCGGATTTTCTCGCAATGTAATCTCTGATGAAGAAGTCACCTGCTATCTGCGCCCGCTCCATGAGCTGGTGATGAAAGGCTCCAACGAATTTGGGAAAGAAGAAAATTTGCTGTTTCTGATTTCTTTGCTCATTCAGCAATACGGCCAGCCTTTTGAGAACTGCGTCCCGGAGTGCCGGGAGGAAATTGAGAAAGCCTGTGCCTTTATGGAACAGCATTATGCCGAGCGAATTTATCTGGATCAGATCTGCCGTTATGCCGGATTAAGCAAATCCACCCTGCTCCGGGCCTTTACCTGCTCAAAGGGCGTCACACCGTACAGCTACCTGGAAAATATTCGTATCGGCAAGGCCAAAAAGCTACTGGAACAAGGCGTTTCCCCCGTTGAGGCGGCGCTGCAAACCGGCTTCTCCGATCAAAGTCACTTCTCCAATTATTTCAACCGATTTATTGGACTGGCTCCCGGTATTTATCGGGACATCTTCAGGGATACGGAGGAAATGCCGCATGAAAGGTAAAAACACAGTGGGACATTTCTCCGCCCTGCTTACCATCATCATTTGGGGAACGATCTTTATCTCCACCAAAATTCTACTGGTGGACTTCCAGCCGGTAGAGATACTGTTCTTCCGCTTTGTCATGGGATTGCTTGCCCCCGGCGCTTGAAGGAGACGAACCGCCAGCAGGAATTGACCTTTGCCGCTGCGGGCCTGTGTGGGATATGCCTTTACTATCTGCTGGAAAATATCGCACTCACCTATACAATGGCCTCCAATGTCGGGGTGATTATCTCCGTAGCTCCGTTTTTCACGGCCATCCTGTCCCACCTGTTTCTGAAAGAGGAAAAGCCCCATGCCAGCTTTTTCATTGGCTTTGTAGTGGCTATGACCGGGATCGCTTTAATCAGCTTCAACGGCTCCAAGCTGGAGCTAAACCCCACCGGGGACTTGCTGGCGCTGCTGGCCGCGCTGATTTGGGCCTGTTATTCTGTGCTGACAAAGAAAATCAGCGGTTACGGCTACCACACCATTCTCACCACCCGGCGGGTGTTTTGCTACGGTATCCTGTTTATGCTCCCGACACTGTTCCTGTTCGACTTCAAGCTGGAATTGACAAGGTTTGCAAATCCTGTGTATCTGTTCAACATTCTCTTTTTGGGATTGGGCGCATCGGCCCTGTGCTTTGTTACCTGGAATTTCGCGGTCAAGGCGCTGGGAGCGGTCAAAACGAGCGTTTACATCTACATGGTTCCCGTGATTACGGTGGTGACTTCCGTGGCGATCCTCTATGAGAAAATCACCGCCCTGGCCGCTGTCGGGACGGTTTTGACGCTGGTGGGTCTGCTCCTGTCGGAGAGCAAACTATTTTTGAGAAAAGAGGCAAAACAAAATGGACTGGCAAAATGAAAAGTGCGTCATGGTCATTGACGAGAGCCTACCCCTGGGCATCATCGCAAATACGGCGGCGATCATGGGGATCACCCTGGGAAAGAAAATGTCGGAGGTGGTAGGGGCTGACGTTACCGACCAAAGCGGCAACGAGCATCTTGGCATCATCGAATTTCCTGTGCCCATCCTGCGGGGAACGCGGTCAATCATCAAGCAGATGCGGGAAAAGCTCTACCAGCCTGATTTTCAAGATTTGACAGTGGTGGACTTCTCCGATCTGGCCCAGGGCTGCAAGACCTATGACGAATTTATTGAGAAGATGGGCCACGTTCCAGAAAGCACCTTGCAATATTTCGGCGTTGCCATCTGCGGCCCAAAGAAAAAGGTCAATAAGCTGACCGGGAGTATGCCCTTATTACGATAAATCAATCCCTGCTGATATTTCCGTGCATCCTCGGACTTAATTTCGCCGTTGATCTGTTTGACTTCCCGGTCGCACCGGCTTTGAAGTCTTGGCGATGCTTGTTCCTGTCTGAAAGGAAAGGCCAGAGGAAGATTCCTCTGGCCCAGCAGATCTATGAAAACGGTTTGATTCCGACCCCCGCCTGCTGATGGAATAGAAACATGCTTGATATATTTCTGGGCCAGCGGAGAACTCCACAACGCCAGAGAAGAATTGCGTGATTTCAAAAAGCATACTGCTCAAATTTGGTAGCGGCTGTGCCGGGAATGTGATACGATGAAAAAAATTGATTGGGAGGTTACGTCCATGTACAGCTCCAACTATCTGACCCTTGCACGCGTCTGTGCGGAGCGCTCGGTCATCCGTCATGTCTCCAAGCACCGCAACCCCGATGGGTCCTTTGACATCGCAGGTAATCTGAAGATCTGGAACGACGCCATCGCCCGCTTTGACCGCATCCCTCTGTGGGAGGACGGCGCACCCGGCTATACACCCGAACGCGACCCCCTCCAGCCCCAGCCCTCCCTGATTTTTGTCCCTGCGCAGAATGCGGACGAACATCGGGGCACGGTGATTGTGGCCCACGGCGGCGGATTTGAATCCCGGACAGGCTGCGAGGGGATACACGTGGCGAAGTGGTTCTGCGACGCTGGGTTCAATACCGCCGTCCTGACCTACCGCCTCAAGCCTTACAGCCGGTATGACGCTATGGCGGATATGCAGCGTGCTATCCGGCTGCTCCGGGCAAGAAAAGAGGAGCTGGGAATCACAGATCGGATCGCCGTCATGGGCTTTTCCGCCGGCGGAATGCTCAGCGCCAACTGCGCCACCCACTTTGACGCCGGTGACACAAGCTCCGACGATCCCATTCAGCGGCAGTCCTGCCGTCCGGACGCCGCCGTATTGGGGTACGGCGCCTTTGCTTTCTGCGGCCTCCCCGGCGGTTTTTTCGTGGACCCCTTTGCCGGGACGACCCCCAATCCCTTCGTGGCCTCCAAGGAGGAGCTGGTCTATTTTGCTCCAGAGGTGAACGTTACGGTCCACACCCCGCCCTTCTTTATCTGGCAGACCAACAGCGACGATCCCCGCCACTCCTTCACCCTGGGTCAGGCGCTGACGGCGGTGGGCATTCCCTTTGAGATGCACCTGTTCCCCCAGGGCGTCCACGGCCTGGCGCTGGCGGACGGGAACAATGACCTGGACATGGACATCCCCCATGTCGCCCGCTGGGCGGAGTTGTGCGCAGAGTGGCTGCGGGAACAGGGGATATGAACGAAGCGGTCCCGATCTTGAACTGGGGTTACTTCTTTATTTCGTTATCCGTTGTCCGTCCGCATCAAAATAGTGCAGGTTTTCCTCCGGGATGCGCAAATAGACGGTCTGACCCGGGAACAGGTTCGTAGCCCGGTCCGCCTCCCATACCGCCGTGAGGTTCTGGCCCGCCGAGCACAGATGGAGCACAACCTCGGATCCCAAATGCTCCGTACAGACCACCTCTGCCGGGATGCCTTCCGCGGCGGGGAGGATATTCACGGGCCGGATCCCCGCCGTGACAGGTCCCGGGACCGCCGGTGCGCGGAACTTCTGTCCCAACAGCAGGGCCCGTCCCCCCTCCATGGAGACTTCCTCGAAGAGGTTCATCGGCGGCGTGCCGACGGAGGAGGCCACATAGACGTTCACCGGCTCACGGTAGATTTCCAACGGAGTACCGGCCTGCTCCACCATGCCGTCCCTCATCACCAGGATCCGTTGTCCCAGGGAGAGGGCCTCGCTGTGGTCGTGGGTCACATAAATAAACGTGGTTCCCAGGGACTGGTGGATATGTTTGATGTGCCGGCGGAGTTCCGCCCGCAGCGGCGCGTCCAGATTGCTGAAGGGCTCGTCCATCAGAAAGACCCGGGGCCTTCGCACCAGCGCCCTGGCGATCGCCACCCGCTGTAGCTGCCCCCCGGAGAGCTCCGACGGAAGACGCGTCAGGTACTCCTCCATCTCCAGCAGCTCCGCCATGCCGTATACGGCGTCCTCCAGCTCTTCCCGGGGGACATGGGCGGTCCGGAGGGGGAAGGCGATGTTGTCAAAGACCGTCAGATGGGGGTAGAGAGAGTAGTTCTGGAATACCATCGCCACATCCCGCTCCTCCGGCGGGAGGGCGTTTACCACCTGGCCATCGAAGCGGATCTCCCCCAGAGTCGGGGAATCCAGTCCGGCAATCAGACGCAGAAGGGTGGTTTTCCCGCACCCGGAGGGGCCCAGCAGTACGATAAATTCCCCCGCCCTGATCCGGGCGGAGACGTGCTGTAAAACGACCACGCCCTCGTTGGTGGTATAGGGCATCGCCTTCTGCCGCTCCAACAGCTCCCGCCGCTTCTTCCGGCCCAGAATACCGCCGGTTTCCGCGAAGGGAAATATCTTCAGGAGATCCACCAGCTCGATGTCAACCATGCGTATCCTCCCTGTCCTCCGAGAGCATCCTCTCCAGCTCCAGCGCGGTGGGCGTATCGTCCTGCTGCTCCCGGCGGGACGGCGCTTCCTCACCGCCCTCCAGGCCCGCATCCTTGATATACTGCGTCATGGCCTTTTCCACACCGCCCCGGATCAGATCCGTATACAGCGCCGGGATCACCAGCAGCAGCAGGGGAAAAAAGTCCACTGCCCAGATGCCCAGGGCCAGCAATGCGGCGTACCACAGGGAACGGAACAGGTTTTTGCCAGCAAAATACATGGACAGCCGGAGCACCACGCTCATGCCGCCCTCGAACCGGGATAGGACCGGAGGAATAAATATCAGTGTAGTGACGCAGACGGCGCCTATGAGCACCCCCAACGCCATGTAGGCCGCGCCGAAGATCCCCGCACTCCAGATCTGTAGCCCGGTGTAGATCCCCAGACAGATCAGCGCCCCTACCACCTCCATTACGACCGTCAGCAGGACGCCTGGCCGCAGCGCACCCTTGAAGGCGCGGAAGAAATCCCGGCTCACGCCGGAACCGCTGCCCATGACTACAGATTTTATACAGTGGTACAACGCCGCCGAGGCGGGCAGAACGGTTACCACCGGGATACAGCACAGTACCCAATAGAAGCTGACGATCATCATATTGGCGATCCGGACCATAAATACGATCAAAGGGCTATTATACTTGAACATACCGGCGAAAACCTCCCCAAACGGCTCACAGAGGCGTTTCTTCCAGATGCGTCACCCGACCCGCAGGAAGAACCGCCGACTCCGACGCTGTGCGGATGGTCACATCCAGTGCGCTGGGATTGTAAATGGCGAGGCCGTCTGTGGAATATTCCAGGCGGCGGTAAGCATTTACATAGTCGATAATCTCTCCATTGGCGGCGAACCACACCCGGTCCGCGCAGCCGGACATGAACCGCGCCAGCTCCTCCATAACCTCCCAGTTGTCATCCCCGTCAAATTCATAGGCGTGGCCCCAGACGTAGAACAGCATGGGGCCGAAGGAAACGCCGTCCGCGAACTCCCGGGCCAACTCCATCAGGCGCTCATCCCGGTGATGGCAGGTAGGGTCCCAGCGCAGAAAGTCCCGGGGGATGTCAAACCGATGGGTGCTGGTTACCGTTCTGGCCCCCTGGTAGCCCGCCAGGGCGAGCATCTCGGCCACCTGGTCGTTATACAGGCCGAAAGGATAGGCGAACATCTTCAGCGGCTTACCGGAAATCTGCTCCAGCCGCCGCTTGTCCTCGACGATCTCATACATGGCCAGGGGCGTCCCCACCGTATTCAGCGCCGAGTGATAGAGCCCGTGCCCCGCAATTTCATGGGTTCGGTATACCTCCGCCACCTCCCCCGGGGCGACCTTGGAGACGTCGATCTCCTTCCTGCCGGGAGCGCGTCCGGTCTCTGCATGTCCCAGCAGCCCGGAACCCAGGTTGAAGGTGCATTTCAATCCGTATTGACGCAGCAGCTCCGCCAGGCGGCGGTCCTGAACCACACCGTCATCATAGCTGAGGGTGAACGCCTTGCTTTTCCCTCCGGGAAACAGCATCGTGTCAAATCGTTTTCCCATCGTAAACCTCCATAAGAACCTGTATTCACGACCGTTGGACGCTGCCTGAGCGGTCCTTTCCCCGCCATACTGCGTCGCTTTCCCTTGCAATCCGCCAGGATTGCTGCAAGAAAGCTCCTTGTCTGGCGAAAAAAATCCTCGCCCATGCAGCATCCCCCGGTTATGAATACAGGTTCTAAGTTTTTATAACATATGGCATGACCCGGATCGGATCATGCCATATGTCATCATTTCCTGCTGTGGTTTACTCCACAACGGCCCGGATGGGCTCATTCTTCTCAAAGGAGCGGAAGGGGGAGTTGTTGGTTGCGTCAATGCGCACCTCATCCCCATCGAAGGTCAGGGTAAATACATCCTCCAGACAGGTCTCCAGCCAGCGGCAGTGCATCTGGAACACGTTTTCCTCCGGCCACCAGCCGTCGCAGAGGTAGAGCTGGTTCCAGTCGGAGAGCTTGCCCAGCAGATTGGTAAACCGGGTCCCGCCGGTGCTGACGCGGATGGTCTCCCTGCGTCCGGAACGGGTGGTCAAATGCCACATGCAGCCGTATACATCAAAGTCCAAGGAGAACTCCGTAATGCCGTCCGGCTGAGTCCCCACCATGAAGCTGCCGCCGAAGGGCGTGAAACAGCCGGAAGTCATGTGGATCGTTTTGCCGGAAATCCGCTCCATCACGGGGCTGAAGGGCTGACAGGGGGGATTGCCGATATTCAGGCGAGCCAGCTTCGAGCGCAGCTTCGCTTGGGCGGCGGGGTCCTCCGGCAGCGCCTCCCGGGATGTTACCTTCTCCACAAAATCCCAGGTGATGTCCAAGGTGCTCTGGGCCCAGTGAGCCCCCGGGGCGGTCTCCGTGATAGCGATCATCATCTCCTGTTCCGGGAGGACGATGGTAAACTGGCCCATGGCGCCGTCCGCCCGGTAGGCTCCTCGGGGCTTGCACATCCAGATCTGGAAGCCGTAGCCCAGGAAATTGTCCGATGCCTCCGGATTGTTGACGGCCTCTGTAGCCGAGTCGTTCTGGTTGGTGGTAGCCAGCCGGACGTAGTCCTCCGCCAGGATCCGCTCTCCCTCCCAGACACCGCCGTCGGCGTACAGCTTCATGAGGCGCAGGTTATCCTCCGTGGTGGCAAACAGCCCGCCGCCGCCCACCTCCATGCCGTCGGCCATGCACATCCAGCGCAGATTCTCCGGGTCGATGCCGATCTTTTCAAACAGGCGTGGGGTCAAATAGTCGTGGAGTCCCAGGCCCGTCTTCTTGCGCACGATGGCCCCCAGCATGGTGGAGCCGGTGGAGTTGTACATGTAGGTGGTGCCGGGTTTGTGGTTGACCGGGGTGTGCATAAATTCCCTGATCCAATCCGGGGAGTTATGGGGCATAGTATCCATGCCGCAGCCCATGCACAGTACGTCCCGCACCGTGAGCAGCCGGAGGTTCTCGCTGGGGTGGGCGGGGGACTCCTCCGGGAAGATGTCGATGAGGCGCTCGTCCAACCGCAGCAACCCCTCCGTGTAGGCGATGCCCACGGCGGTGGCCGCGTAGGTCTTGGTGTGGCTTTGCAGCCCGTGGCGCAGGTTGGGACCGAAGGGGGCCCACCAGCCCTGGGCGCAGAGCTTGCCCCGGCGCATGATCATCAGGCCGTGCATCTCGGTCTGACTGGCCTCCAGGGCGTCGATATAGGCGAGGATGTCCTCGCTGCGGATGCCCACGGCCTCCGGGGTGGCCGTCTCAAAAGGTTTTCTCGTGTTCATGCGGTTATACCATCTCTCGATTCAATTATTTTTTCGTTACCGTGCGGAAATGTTGGTTGCCGCAGCGCAGAGGGGAGCGTGTTAAAGTTCTTTTTGATCCTGTTTCTTTCAAGAAAAAGGATCATCCCTTGACGCCGCCGACCACCATGCCCTTGATGAGCTCCCCCTGAATGGCCGGGTAGACGCACAGGATGGGCAGCAGGGCGATGATGGCGATGGCCATACGGGCGGACTCCGTGGGCAGGGACTGGGCCGCCAGCATAGCCGATTCGCTGGTCAGGTCGCTGGTCTTCAAAAACTGGATGGAGTCCATCAGCTTCTTCAAGTACACCTGGATGGTGAACAGCTTGGAGTCGGTGATGTAGTACAGACCGTTGGTCCAGTTGTTCCAGTAGCCCAGAGCGGCAAACAGGCCGATGGTGGTCATGACCGGCTTGGACAGGGGCAGCATGATGCTGGTATAGATCCGCACGTCGTTGGCCCCGTCGATCCGGGCGGCTTCGATGATGGCGTAGGGGATGTTCGCATTGTAGTAGTTGCGCACCATCAGCACGTTCATGGCCCCCATCAGCGCGCCGGGCAGCAGGTAGGCCCAGATGGTGTCCTTTACAAAGAACAGCCGGGTCCATACGATGTAGCTTGCGGTCATGCCGCCGTTGAAGAGGCAGGTGAAAAAGAGAATGAACGCAAACACGTTGCGGTACTTGAAGTCCTTGCGGCTGAGGGGGTAGGCAAACAGGGAGGTGATCAGCAGGTTCACGGCCGTGCCCACCACCGTCACCAGGATGGTCAGGCCGTAAGCCCGGAAGATGGTGGCGCGCTTGAGCCACAGGTAGCTGTAGGCGGCCAGGGAGAACTCCTCCGGGAAGAACTTGTAGCCGTGGGCCAGGGCGGTCTCGGAGGAGAAGGAGACCGAGACCATCAGGATAAAGGGCACTACGCAGAAAACCGCCAGGATTGCCATGAGCACCAGGGACAGCCGGTAAAATCCCTGCTCGTCTTTGATTTGCGTAACCTTTGTCTTTGCCATTTCACAACCTCCTCTCAGAACAGCGCGTTATCGGGCTCGATCACGCGCACCAGCATATTGGACGCCATGACCAGCACAAACCCGATCACGGCCTGGAATACGCTGGCGGCGGAGGACATGCTGACGTTGTTGAGCTGCAATAGCGCCCGGTAGACGTAGGTGTCGATGGTCTGGGTGGTGCTGGTCAGCAGGCCACTGTTCAGGGGGACCTGATAGAACAGGCCGAAGTCGGAGTTGAAGATCCGTCCGATGGACATCAGCAGCATGAGGATGATCATGGGCCGCAGCATGGGAAGGGTGATGTGAATGATCTGCTTCCACTTGCCGGCGCCGTCCAGGCGGGCGGACTCATAGAGGCTCTTGTCGATGCCGCCAATACTGGCCATATAGATGATGGAGCTCTGCCCTGCGTTCTGCCAGAAATGTACGATGGTCAGGATAATGGGCCAGTATTGGGCGGTGGCGTACCAGTTGATGGGATTGTCCCGGAAGACGGTGGTGTTCAGGTAGCCATAGGAGGTACTGAGGAAGGCGTACACGATGAAGGACAGCAGCACCGCCGACACCATGGAGGGGAAGCAGATGATGGGCTGGATGACCTTGGCAGCCCTGCCGGAGGCAATCTCCGCCATCAGCACGGCGATGGATACCGCGATGACCATATCCAGGATAATCCAGCAGACGTTGTAGGCCAGGGTGTTGCGGATCATGATCCAAGCATCCTTGGTAACGAACAGATACTCGAAGTTTTCAAATCCGCACCATGGGCTCTGGAAGATGCCCGTGGCGAAATTGACCTTCTTGAAGGCGATCAGGATGCCGAACATGGGGATGTAGTTGTTGGCGATCAGGTAAATGAGTCCGGGAAGCATGAAGAGATACAACGGCAGATTCCGCCTGCGCTCCTCCGCCTTTTTGGCTTTCTTCTGCCGCGCCAGCAGGTCATTATACTCTGATACAGCCGGGACCGGTTTTTGAGACATATGTGCTCCACTCCCTTTCACAGTAATAAGAATATGATACCCTATGGGCATGTTCACAGACAATTAAAAAAGTACAGGCGGATTTTCATTTTCTACCCTTTTCCAACAGCTGCCGGAGGAAGATCACCGCCTCCTCCATATTCTGGGCATTGGCGGCCACCCCCGCTACCACGTCCTCCTCGTAGTATCCGGCCCGATGGAGCGGAGAACCGGCCCGGAGGATCACGCCGCCCAGGACGGTCTGTCCGTCCCCGCTCTGGTAGTAATACAGATCGTCCCCGTACCGCTCCAGCAGGGAGCGGTCCAGAAAGAGGGACAGGTCCAGAAAGGCGTCCTGGTCCGCATACCGCGCAAAGACCGGCTCATCGGCGGCGAAGAAGTCCAGACCGCTGATCCCGAACAGGGCGGCCAGCACCTGAACCGTCTGCATGTCGCCGCTTTCGTCAAAGGCCCACCCCAGGCGGAGGTCCGCCGTCACGTCCACCTGCCGGTCCGCCATGTCCACGCCGCCCTCTGCCAGCAGCGCGTCCAGCGCCTCCCGGTCCCCCTGGGCATCGGCGGCGTTCACCAGCACGGCGTACATGGCTGCGGGCCTCCTGGCCGACGAGGTGACCGCGGTGACCAGCACCAGGGCCACCACACAAGCCGCGGCCAGGATAGGGAGCTTATAGTAGTCCCACAGGAACAGCAGCTTTCCCTGCCGGTCGAGGCCCGCCATGGCCGCCCGGTCCTTCTCCAGGCGCTCCCTAAGCTTCACGGTCCGCGCCCCCCTTCTCCAGACGCCAGTCCACCGGACTCATGCCCACGTGCTTGCGGAATACCGTGGAGAAATAGGAGATGTTGTCATATCCTGTCATCCCGGCGATCTCGCTGACGGGCAGATTGGTGGACAGCAGCAGCCGCTTTGCCTCATCAATCCGGATCTTGTTGATGTACTCCCGCAGGTTCATCCCCTTTTTGCTCCGGAACTGCTTGGAGAGATAGTTGGGCGTGATGCAGGCCACGGCGGCCACATCCTCCCGATTGATGTTCTCCCGGAAGTGTTCCCGGATATAGGCGTCCGCCTTGGCGATGATGTCATCCGCGTCCACCAGATCCCGCAGCGCCTCCTCCGTCAGAACAAACAGTCTCTCCGCCAGCCGGAGAAGGTTCGTCTGGGTTGGGATGGAGGCCGTGTTCAGTCCGGTCACTACGCCGTCCTCAAACAACACCCGGGAGGAGATGCCGTTGTCCCGCAGACAGGAGAGAAAAATGTTGACCAGCTCCCGGCGAAAATCGTCCAGCACCGCCCGGGTGTACTCCCCGGAGGTCCCGGCCTGGCGGACGGCAAAGCTTATGTACTCCATACAGCCCTTGCGGTCGTGCCGTTTCAGGTACAGGAGGATCTGGTTTGTGTCCAGGAGGCGGACCGGATCTCCGGCGCTGCTGCCGATCTCCTCCATGGAAAAGATTTTTCCTGTATGTACCCGCAGGCGGGGAAGCTTTCCGGCCATTTCTTCCCGGATCCTGGCGGCCCGATGCAGCGGAAAAGCCCCGCTGACCAGAATGGATGGGCGGAGGGAGAAGTGCTCCGCGCACAATGCCAGCATGGTATGGCAGCGGTCCGTCAGCTCCGCCTCGCCGCAGTTCTCCGCCGGGACGAAGCCCGTGCAGCGCAGGAACCTCCCATCGTAATCCGTCATGGAATAGGCAGAGCCGATATAGCCGGCCAGAACCTCATCGTGGAGGCGGCCCACGGAGTACAGCAGCAGCTCCCGGTCCCATACGCTCTGTATGGCGTCCGTAAGGTCCGCACAGAGCATGACCATATACCACCGGCTCAGAGGGGAGAGGGAGAGGCCGTTCCGGCGCAGGACCGACTCCACGGAGTCCGGCGATGTCCCCGCCGTCCCGTAGCTGATCTGGCGGAGGACGTTATTCAGGACGGAATCCCGCTGGGGCTGCCCTGCGAGGCGCATGGCGTCCCGCTTCTTTCCCGCAGCGGAGGCCATACCCTGCACAGCCGTTTTCAGCTCCTCTACCGCGAAGGGCTTTGTGATGTAGTTGCGCGCGCCGTATTGGATGGCGGCTTTGGCATACGCGAAGTCCTCATGGCAGGTCAGGAAGCAAAACTCCGTTTCGTAGCCCTTCTCGTGTATGTACTTCAAAACCTCGATCCCGCTGCGCCGGGGCATCCCGATGTCACAGAGGATGATCTCCGGCCTCTCCCGGTCGATCAGCCGGATGGCGGCGTCCCCGTTGTAGGCCCGGAGGATCCTGGTGATTCCCAGTTCGCCGCAATCCAACTGGCTCTGGATGACATCCACCGTGGAAATGTCGTCGTCGCAGATCAAAAGCTTCATAGTCCCTCCTCTCCATCCGGGATCCGGATCTCCACCCGGGCTCCCCCTTCCTCCCGATTGGAAATGCGCAGCAGGTCGTTCCGGCGGTACGCCAGGTGCAGTGTATACCGGACGTTGGTCAGACCCAGGTGCTCTTTTGTAAAAACGGCGTCTCCGGCTAGGATCTGCCGGATGACATCCTCCCGAAAGCCCTCGCCGCTGTCCTCCTCTATCAGGCACAGCCCCTGGAAATCCTCCGTCTGCAAACGGAAGCACCGGACGCGAATCTCCAGCGCCTCATAGAGGGTCATGGCGTGCTTGATGGAATTTTCCACCAGGGTGTAGAGGATCAGGAAGGGGATGCGGCAGGACGCCGCCTCCTCCTCGCACTCCGCCTCAAACCGGATGCTGCCCGGGAAGCGCACCTCCTGCATATCCAGATAATTGCGGATGTGGCTCAGCTCCTCGGAGAGAAGGACCCGGTCGGCGTTCACATTCAGCATATACCGGATGAACTTTGCGAAGGCGGCGATGTATGAGCGGACCTCCTCCGGTTCAGCGATATAGGTCATATTGCTGATGGTGGTGACGGCGTTGAGGAAGGAGTGGGGCCTGAGCTGGGCGCGAAGCATGGTCAGCCGGTTCTGATCCTCCTGAAGCCGCAGGTCGTAGGACTCAATGCGCAGCTTCGTGATTTGGGCCGCCATGGCGTTGAAGCTCTCATAGAGGGCCTCAAATTCATCGCTGCCCGCCTCCTGCACCTCCAGGCGGTACTCCATATTCCCCTGGGCCAGGGCCTGGTTGGCACGGATCAGCTCCGTGCTGGGCCGGGCCACCTTCCTGCGAAGGAGCATCAGCAGGACGAAAACGAGGACCACACAGACTGCACTGTCCAGAAACAGCAGCACGGGGAGCAGGATCTTGTCGTTTGTGGAGAGGAGCGGTCTGACCGACAGCGTCGCCAGGGCGTCCAGCGTGTCGATCTGCGCGGATACGGTGCTCCGGCCACTGCCCAATCCGTAGTCCTCCCTGTCCGGATCCAGGGGCAGTTCATCGCCGCCGCAGAAAAAGCAGCCGTCCTCCGTCTGGAGGAAGAAGCAGAGATCCTCCCCCAGAACGCTGAATTTGTGGTCAATATGGTAATAATCCAGGCTGGAAACGGCGCCCACCACGTATTTCCCCAGGCGGATACACTGGGAAAAGTACGCCGCGCCGCCCGATTCAATGACGCTCCACTTCCTGTCCCGGAAGGGGGTCTCCCGGAGGGTGGCGTACTCCCGGAAGAAATCCTTCAGCGCGTGGGCGGCCCTGCTGTCCAGACTGGTTTTCGCGGAAAACAGGTAGTAGTCGTTCTCCGTGTCAAACACAAAAAACGCGTCGGCGTCCGTGCTGACGATCAGCTTCTCCTCCATCATTTCCACGATCTTACTCTTGGTGCGGGCGTTCATCACCGGGGTGCCGGTGCGCAGCTCGTTGGAGTTGTGCAGCGTGACCAGCAGTTCGTGGATGTGCTCGTGGATCGCCCCTGTACGGGACTCCACGTCCCCGGCCCACAGCCTCACGGAGTTCATATTCTCCGCCTCCACCGTCCGGCGGATCTGCCCGGTGACATTGAAGCTGGTCCAGGCAAAAAACAGCGTCGCTGAAAGCAAAATGGCGCACAGCAGGGTCGTTGCCCGCTTCCACCAGGACCCCGTCATCGTGCTCCCTCCCTACATTGCTGACAATTTTCGGTTCGCTTCTCCCATTATATCGCGCCGCGCTCCAATTGTAATCCCCCATTTTCTGGAAAGCCCCGGGTGCGCGAAAACCCCAAAATGCGGGAGGATCGCTCCTCCCGCATCGGAATGGCGCTATTTGCTTTTATTTATTTGCTGTCAGCCACGCGTCCGCCTGGGCCTGGTAGTCAGCGATAATGGTATTGATGCCCGCGGCCTCCAGGTCGTTCAGGAACTGCTGATAGGTGCCCGCGTCGGGGTCCACGTCGCCGAAGTTGAGCACGTCCTCGTACTGGCTGACGACGTTGGCCACGGCGGCGGACTCGTTGAGCACGTTGGCGTTGCTGGGAGTAAAGCCGTACAGTGGGGGCTCCCAGGCGTTCTTCATCAGCTCCATGCCGTACTCACTGTTGGAGCCCGTGTTGGAGTTCTCAAAGGGCAGGCCCTGGAAGCCGTTGCCGATGATGCCGCAGCTGTACATGCAGTTGTAGGGAATGGTGTTGGCGTCCATGCCCTCGGGGTACTCGCAGACCGTGTGGTCCGCGTTCCACACGTAATCCTGCCCCTCGGCGCCATAGATCAGGGTGTCCCAGATGAACTCGTCGCAATAGAGCAGGTTGATGAACCGGGCGGCGGCGCTGGGGTTCTTGCAGCTGTAGGAAATGCCGATGCCGCAGCCGTCGTTGGTCAGATCGCCGATGGCGATGGTCACGGCCTCAAAATCGGCGCCGTAGTAGTTCATCTTGTCAAACATATCACCGATGGCGTCCGCCTCCGCAGAGTGGCCCATAATGACGCCCTTGGAGGACCCGGACATGACCGCCTCGTCGTGAGTCAGGGTGTTGGCGGAACCTTCGGGATCACAGTAGCCCTTCTGGCGGAAATCATACGCTTTCTGGCAGGCGGCGTGGTAGGCGTCGGTGGCGTAGAAGTTCACCAGGGTGGTGCTGTCGTTCTCGGTGGCGGCATAGGTGCCCACCTGGGCGGTGTGGGTCATGAACTTGTTGATCTGGTAGAACTGATCCGTATAGACCAGGAAGTGCTCGTCGGGATACGCGGTCTTCAGAGCCGCCAGGCACTCCTCCAGGGAGTCCATGTCGTGGACCTTGGTCATGTCGTACACGTCCTTGACCAGGTCGTTGTTATAGATGAACTTCCAGTCCAGCACGGTGCCGAAATAGCGGGGGACCATGTACACGGAGCCGTTGATCTTGCCGTTGTTCATGATGTTGCCGATCATGTCGGCGGTGGGCTTGAGCTCGTTGTCCATGTAGGGATCCAGGGGGATGAGGAAGCCCTGGTCCACGAAGGAGGGCATGTTGTCGAACAGCATGACCAGATCGGGGCCCGCGCCGCCGGCCAGCTCCATGGGGACGGTGGTAAACAGGTCGGCAATGGGGATGATGCTCAGATCCAGGACATACTCGGTTTCCCCAAGGGTGTTCTTCAGGTAGTCGTTGATGACGTTCTCCACCGTCTTGGTGGCCTCTGTGCTGGGAACGGTCATCAGGGTGGCCATCTCCAGCTTGATGTGGGTCACCTCGCCGCTGGGAGCGGGGGCGGCGGTGTCGTCGCTGACAGGAGCGCTGGCGGCATCCCCGCCGTTGGAATCGGGGGCTTTGCTCCCGCCGCAGGCGGCCAGGGACAGCGTCATGATCAGCGCAAGGGCAAGGGCAAGAAATCTTTTCATGGCTTTTTCCTCCATAACAGTAAAGTAAGGGTACTGCTGTCGCCTTTTCATTAAACCACACGCCGTTTCGCAATGCTTTTGAAAAAATTGCTTTTCTTTTAGAAAATAAGCCCATTGCGAGTTTCCCGAAAAAAAACGATAAAAACAAAAGTAGTGTTCACATTTTTACTGTTCATCCGGCGTTGGAGAGGGTACTATGATAAACGGTATACATATTTTTTAAGTGCAGGAGGTCATAACGATGGGTGATTTTGAAAAGGCAAAGGTCCGCGTGGCACAGGGGTGGCTCCAGGGCTACACGGAGGACCGGCTGAAAATCTTCAAGGGGATCCCCTACGCGGCGCCCCCCGTGGGCGCGCTGCGGTTCCGTCATCCCCAGGACCCGGGCCGCTGGCGGGGCGTACGCCGGGCTACCCAGTATTCCGCAGCCTCCGTCCAGCAGGTCATGGAACTGCCGGAGACGCCCGCCAACGTCCACGGTGTGCCCCAGTTCCTGGCGCCCTCCCAGTACGAGGAGGACTGTCTGTACCTGAACATCTGGACCCCGGCGGAGACGCCGGAGGACAAGCTGCCCGTGTTCCTCTGGATCCACGGCGGCGGCATGGTGGCGGGCAGCGGATGCGAGGTGGTGTGCGACGGGACGGGCTTCGCCAAACGGAAGGATGTGGTGGTGGTCACCATCAATTACCGCTTGGGCTTCCTGGGGTTCTTCGCCCACCCGGATCTCACCGCCGAGGGCGGGGGAACCTCCGGCAACTATGCGCTCTATGACATGCGCAAGGCTTGCCAGTGGGTGAAGGAGAACATTGCCCGGTTCGGCGGAGACCCGGACCGGATCACCGTGGCGGGACAGTCCGGCGGCGCGGCGGGGACCGGCGCGCTCCACGCGTCCCCCCTGATGAAGGGCCTTATCCATCGGGTATCCATCGAGAGCGGCCCCATCTACTGGGGCTTCATGCAGCCCGTGGATCGCGCCGTGCTGGAGGCGCGGGGTGTGGAGTTCATGGAGCATATCGGGTGCAGGTCCATCCAGGAGCTGCGCAGCCGGGACGCCTGGGAGCTGTTTGATTCCTACAGCGAATTTGTGGGGGAGCGTGGGTTTGACGGTGGCTTCAGCTTCTGCGTGGACGGCGAGTTCCTGCCCAGGCGGTACTCCGACATCATGGACGCCGGGGACTTCAATGATTTCGACGTGATGATCGGCAGCTGCTCGCAGGAATTTCCCTGCGTGGACCCGGAGAAGTTCACCGTGGAGGAGTATCTGGCCTATCTGGAGGAGGCCTTCCCGGACAACGCGGAGAACATGAAGCGGTGGTATCCCGCCGGGACCGGGGTTCAGGCGGCGAAGCAGGCCAGTACCATCGCCTCCGACATCATGCTCATGGGGTCGGTGAAGCTGGGAGAGCTGTGCGCCAGAAACGGGCGGAATGCCTACGTGTGGCTGATGAGCAAGGAGAACGAGACGCAGCGGGGCCGGGACGCGGGAAGTCCTCACTGCGCCGAAATGCCCTACCTTTTCGGCCGGGTGGACACCGGGGAGCGCAACCCCTTTTTCCCCTACCACTGGGTGGGAGCGGACTACGACTTCATGGAGCTGATCCAGGGCTATTGGCATAGCTTCTGCGCCTGCGGCGACCCCAACGGCGGGGACCGGCCGCAGTGGAAAAAATACAGGGAGGACTTTGACATCTGTGAGCTGTGCAACCGTACCCACATGGTCCCCCGGGAACAGATGGACAAGTACCGCTACTTCTACAGCAAGCTGACCACCAGCGATTATAAGGTCTCCCTGTTCGGTCTGCCCAGATTCACACCCAGAGGATGAGAGCCGCTATGGAATAGAATCGACTATATCTTCCCGCAGGGATGACAGCAGGGCACCCGCCGCGCTTCTGCGGCGGATGCCCTCTGCTTATCTCAATGCGTCCTCAGATATATTGATACATATCCCCGGAGGGGAGGTAGGTCACGGGAAGCTGGGGCCCCACCAGTTCGCTGATCCACTCCTGGGCATACTTCATCCCCAGCTCCTCCCAGTTGAGGTGGCCGATATGGATCATTGCCTTGGCCCTCCCCTGCTGGACGGCATCCCGGATGTAGGACAGCACCGTCCACTCAATAACTTCTCCGGGCAGGATCACATCCACCTGCCCCTCCAGGTCCTTGATGATCTGAACGCTGTACTCCGCGGGAGTCCCGTCGGTATGCTTGATCCCGAAGTCCATGGGATAGAGGTGCCCGACAATGGCCGCGGTGCGGACCGTATCCCGGGGATTTCCGATATAGCGGACGCCGTTGAGGCCGATGGCGGACTTGATATGGCGGCACAGTTCCTCTACGGTCATCTCCCGTGGCAGATCAACGATGAAATGACCGAAGCCGCCGGAGGAGGAGTCGGCCCGCTCCCGGCCAAGCCAGCCCAGGTGCTTGAGGACGCCGGTGAAAATGCCGTCCGGCTGGTGAGCGTGCATATGGTCGTGGTCCCTCCAGACGGCGATGCCGCAGCGGTCCAGCAGGGCCCTCTTCTCATCATATACCGCGTTGGGAAAGTCCTCATACCAGCCGCCCTTGTCGGCGGAGGTGTAGAAAATTGGCTCATGGACGATGAGCAGGTTCGCCCCCAATCCGGCGGTCTTCCGGATGATGTCCATCGTGGGCACCAGGGCGGTGACAATGCCGGTGCACTCCGCCTCCGGATCGCCGCATTTCCACTCGTCGCACCCCTGATAGCCGGGCAGGTCCGGGTGGTAGGCCAGGATCTTCTCAACGACGTCTCTGTTCTTCATAGGGCGTGTTCCTCCTTCCGTTCATAGGGACAGCTTGGCGAAAATACGGACCACGGGGCCCACCCGGCGGGGCTCCAGAGACTCGGTACACACCGCGCCATTCAGGAAATCCAGGGCCTTGCTGTCGGTGGTGACGGTGGGATGCCAGCCGTTCCCCGTATCCGTGTTGACAATGTGGACTTGGCAGGGCGCACCAGTATAGTCCGTGCCCTTGACAACGTAGTCGGCGCACAGACGGATGGCCTGCGTTCCCCTCCACCGCTGGATGTCCGCCGCGCCGGGCTGGACCATGCCGGTGAAGAAGGGCGTGCGTATCACGCCGCCGAAGGGGATGGTCAGGACGGTCTCTTCCCCCTGCTCCTCCCGGTCCAGGCCGGTGAGGACCACGTCCACGCTCAGGACGTTGGTCCCGCCCCGGATAAATTCCCGCACCAGTTCCATGGCATGGACGTCCTCCGCGCCCCGGAAACCGTGGTTTGCGCCGGTGATCTCCGCCAGCTGGCAGCGCAGAGGACGCACCGAGTGGTACGCCGCCTGGGCCCGGCGGGAGTTGACCACGTTCACGGCGCTGTCGCTGTCGCCGTGGACGATGAGCACCGGTCCGGGGTAGGCCGCGATGGAGGAGAAGGCGTCCACCCGCTGCATACTGGTCACGTATTCCCGGCCAATGGGCCCCATGGAACCGGCAATCTCCGGGGGCAGGTCCGCCGGGATCTCCGGATGGATCAGCTCGGGGACGTTCTCCGGATCGAAGGAGTACATCAGCATGTTTCCCCGCCGGGCGTCCTCCGGAATGCACAGGGCGGGATAAAACAGCACCAGACGTTCCACCCGCTCAGGGTGGGCGGCGGCGCAGAGGGCGCTGACAAAGCCGCCCTGGCTGCACCCCATCAGGATCAGGCGCTCGCCGTCGATATAGGGCAGTCCGCTCACATACTCCACAACGGCCTCCAAATCCCGGAGCTCGGTGAGCACGGTCATGTCCTGGAAGCGCCCGTCACTGGTACTCCGGGTGCTCCCGCCGCAAAAGTCATACACATAGGCGGCCGAGCCCCACTGTGCAAGTTGTTGTGCGTAGCCGGCAATATCGCTCCCGGTCCCCATGAACCCGTGGCTGATGATGACCGCCGGGAGCTTCTCTCCCGCCGGACGGTACTCCCTTCCCCGGATGGTCAGCCCCTCCCGGATGCAGGAAAAATCCTGCGTGAGCATTTCCATGCTGTAGCCTCCTTTGCTGTATATTCCTGAAAAGCATACCATATGGCGCCGCGCCTGACAAGTAAAAAAGGGGACTCGGCTGCTGAAAAAGTATGGGGAACGGTTTTTCGGAGAAGACGGTTGCTTTTTTTAATACCGTTGGATAGATTATTTACTTGCGCCAGCGGAGTGGTCGTGGTAACATGGAGCAAACAAACAGAGGAAGAAACAGGAAATATGCTGCGGATTGATAAAATAATTGAGACGGACGGTACGTTTTACAGGCGCTTGGTGAACATCGCAATACCCGTGATCCTACAGAGTCTGATCACCACGGGCGTCAATCTGGTGGACAACATCATGCTGGGGCAGCTGACCGAGACCGCCCTCAGCGCGGCGACCCAGGCCAACCAGTTCATCGGTCTGTTCACCTTCGCCATCATGGGGATCAGCATGGGGGCTTCCGTGCTCACGTCCCGATACTGGGGGGCAAAAGACACGGCTTCCCTCCGGAAGGTCGTCACCATCGCATTGCGCTCTGGACTTCTCCTGGGTCTGGCATTCACCCTGGCGGACATCCTTTTCTCACCGCAGATCATGCGCCTGTACTTCCAGTCCGGGGAAACCGCCAGCATCGCGGGCGGGATCGTCTATCTGCACTGGTCCGCCCCGGCGTTTGGGCTGATGGCGGTCTCCTTTGTGCTGACGAACATCATGCGCAGCGCCGGACTGACCCGCGTTCCGCTGATCGCCTCCGTCAGCGCCTTCGGCGTGAACATCGGGGCCAACTACGTGCTGATCTTCGGCAAGCTGGGCTTTCCCGCCATGGGAGTGGCGGGCGCGGCGCTGGGCACCGTGATCGCCCGGGTGGCGGAGACGGGGATCATCCTCTGCTTCTTCCTCCGGGACAAGACGATTTTTTACCGGCTGCGCCATTTGCGGGAGCCCTGCGGGGACATGGTGGGAGAGTTTCTGCGCATCAGCGTCCCGGTCATGCTCAGCGACAGCCTCCTTGGCCTGGGAGAGAACGCCCTGGCCATCATCATGGGACAGATCGGGGCGGGCTTCGTGACCGCCAATTCCATCACCATGATCGTCCAGCGGATCAGTACCGTGTTTATCTCGGGACTGAGCTTCTCCGGGTGCTTTCTGACGGGACAGGTGCTGGGGGAAGGCCGGGTGGAGGCCGCGAAGAAGCAGGGGTACACCTACCTGCTGCTGGGCCTTGGGGTCGGCGTGCTGGCGGCGGGGCTCATTCAACTGTTCAGCGGCTTTGTGATCGACGCCTACAAGATCACGGAGGAGACCAAGGCCATCGCCCGGCAGCTGATGAACGCCGTGTGTGTCATCGTGATTTTCCGCGCCACCAACTCGATCCTGACCAAGGGGGTCCTGCGGGGCGGGGGCGACACCCGCTTTCTGCTGGTCGCAGACATGAGCACCATGTGGCTTGTTGCGGTCCCCTTGGGCGCAATCGCCGGACTGTGGCTCTGCCTGCCCGCTTTCTGGGTGTACCTGTGTCTGTATGCCGACCAGGTGATCAAGGCGGTCTGGTGCATCTTCCGGCTGCGAAGCGGGAAATGGATCAAAAAAATCAAGGGCGTGGTCTGACGTTCTATACCACTTACTTTATAAAGGAGAGATTCTTATGGCACTGCTGCACGTTACCTACTTTTCCCAGGCACTGGCGGGACAGAGCGAATTTTACCTGGCGCTCCCCAACGACGTGCCGCCCTTTATGGCGGCGGAGAACCCCCGCTATCAGCGGGACATGAAAACCCTGGTGCTGCTGCACGGCTACAGCGGCGGCGCGGCGGACTGGGTCACGGGGAGCAGCGTCCAGAATCTGGCGCTCCAGTACAATCTGGCGCTCATCATGCCCAACGGCCGCAACAGCTTCTACCTGAACCGGGAGGCCACCGGCGAACAGTACGCGACCTTCGTGGGCGAGGAGCTGCCGGACTACGTCCGGAAGACCTTCGGCCTGTCCGCCAGACGGGAGGACACCTTTATCGGCGGATACTCCATGGGCGGCTTCGGCGCGCTGCATACCGGCCTTGCCTATTCCCACAACTACAGCAAGATCGCCGCCCTCTCCAGCGCCCTGATTATCCATCAGCTCAAGGAGCTATCCCCCGAGGCGGCTGCGCCCATGGCCAACTACGCCTACTACGCCCAGACCTTCGGCGATCTGAAGACCGCCGAAGAGCGGGAGTGCAACCCGGAGGTCCTCATCCGGGGGAAGCTGGAGCGGGGCGAGCCCCTGCCGGGGATCTTCCTGGCCTGCGGCACGGAGGACATGCTGGTGGAGACCAACCGGGCCTTCCGGGACTTCCTGCGGGAGAACGGCGTCAGCGCGGAGTACCACGAGAGCGCGGGGATGCACGACTGGAAGTTCTGGAACCAGTACCTGGAGCCCGCCATCCGGTGGATGCTGGGCGAGGACGCTTGAGGGAGGGACGGCAATGAAAGAGATCCGTATGAGGGATGCCCTCGGTCTGGTGAAGACCTGGGGGCGCACCTACTGGGATGAACAGGAGGGTGTGCTGTACTCGAATTACACCTGTGGGGCCTTTGAGATGGAGTTTCAGGGGAGGGAGCTTTCGGTGGAGGTTGCCGCCGTGCCGGATACCTTTGTACCGCCGCCTCTGGCCGGTACGATGCCGCCCCGGGAGGACTGGCCCTTTCTTTCCGTGTTCCTGGACGGCGCGGACGAGCCCTGCCGCCGGGTCCGGGTCCGGGACGGGGAGCGGGTCTGCGTCTTCTCCTCGGAGGGGGAGGAGCGCCACCGGGTGCTCATCGTCAAGCTCAACGAGAACTTCCGTACCTGCCTGGGTATCCGGGCCCTCCACATGGAGGGGGAGCTGCCGCCCTTTGAGAAGGAGAAGCGGGACGTGATCGAGTTTATCGGCGACTCCATCACCTGCGGCTTCGGCAACGACACCCAGGACGTCAGCCACGAGTACGAGACCGCCGAGCAGGACGGCTGGATGACCCACGGGGCCATCGCCGCCCGGGCGCTAGGGCTGGAGCCCCGGTTCGTCAGCGTCAGCGGCATCAGCGTGGAGAACGTGACGCCCATGCCCGGCTTCTACTGTATGCGGGACCTGTACCCCTATGCGGACCGGGTCATTCAGGACAAGCTGGCCCAGGAGAGGGGCGAGACGGTGGATGCCTACCGTCCCTTTGATTTTGCCGGGAATCCCGCCCGGTATGTGGTGCTGAACCTGGGGACCAACGACGCCAATCAGATCTATTTCCGGCCGGACAAGGAGCAGGCGGAGTTGGATTTTGAGACAAATTACGCCCGTTTTGTCTCCGAACTCCGTGCGCTGAACGGTCCGGAGACCGTGATCATCTGCGCACTGGGTTGTATGGATTACTACCTGTGGGACAAGATCACCATGATCGTGGAACGGATCCGGCAGGAGACCGGGGATCGGCGGCTGTTCCTCCTGAAGTACAACAAGATGATGAACGTGCCCCCGGACGCTGGCGGGTGCCTCCACCCCACCGTCCACCGCCACCGGCTGATGGCGGAAGACCTGGTTCAGAGGATCCGGAGGATTCAGGAGAGGGGATGTAAGGGATGAGCAAATGGATTCCCTCCTGGCAGTATGTGCCCATCGACTATGGCCAGGAAGTGGGTGTTTTTGAGAATATCACCCAGAAGTGCGTGTTTTCCAACAACCTCAGCGGTCAGGGACTCCGATTCAGGCTGAACAACCTGCACAGCGAAAAGCCCATGCGCATCCGGCACGGCTCTGCGGCGCTGCGCAACCGCCTCACGGGGCGGCTCTCCCCCTGGATGCCGCTTACGCTGGAAGGCAGCGAAGAGCTGGCAGTGGAGCCTGACAGCGCGGTGTACAGCGATGAGATCCTCTATCCCGTTTCCCACGAGGAGGACGTCGTCTTATCCCTGTACTTTGAGGACAGGTATTCCGTGCGCAGCGTCTGCACCACGTCCACCTGGCACAGCTGGCAGAGTGTCCAATATACCGGGGACTTCACCCGGACGGAGGCGCTGGGCTATACGGTAAAGTCCCAGCTGGTTCCTGTGCTGGCCATGGATCCCTATCCCAACCAGTTTGCCGCCGGTGTGTGCGAGGTCTCCGTATTAACGGAGGATGATGTAAAGCTCATTGGACTATTCGGAGATTCCCTCACCCATATGTCCTACTTCAGCGACCCGCTGACCACCGTGCTCTATGCCCGTTTTCCCGGGAAGTGCTCGGTGATCAACGGCGGCATATCCGGCAACCGGATCGGTAAGTCCCACCCCGTCCTCAAGGGGGTTCCCGGCGAGGGATGCCAGTTCGGACCGGCAGGCAGGGACCGTTTTCAGCGGGACCTGTATCATGGAGCGAGGCCGGACTATGTGTTTATTCTGGAAGGAGTCAACGACTGCTCCCACAGTATCGTCTTTCAGGAACCGGACGTGCCCGGAGCGGAGGATATTTTTGAGGCCCTCCAGGATGTCGTCCGGCAGGGCCGGAGCCTGGGCAGCACCGTCTACGTGTCCACACTGCCCCCCTTCGGCGCCTTCGGGGAGTCCTGGCGGGACCAGGCAGAGGCGCTTCGGTGCGCGTACAACGATCTGATCCGGAGCAGGTATGACGCCGGTGGATGGATCGACCTGGATAGGCTGATGCGGGACCCGGACGATCCCCATCGGATGCAGGAGGGGATGCACCTGGGCGACGGCGTTCACCCCAACTGGACCGGCGGCGCCAAAATGGCTCGGGCAGTGGCGGAGAAATTTTTCCGGAGACTATAAGGGGCGGCCCTGAAAGGCAATGCAGTCGGCATACCTTTTAGGGCCCCTTGAGGGGAATTGTCTGCAATAAGCCCTGATAGGGCTTACTCAAGCCACTGGCTCAGCGAGTGGTTTTGACTCCGCGCCGCGATACGGCGCTCCACCCCAGGGGGGATTGAAATGCTCGGGCGGAGTGCGTCCGCCCTGCGCCAAGGTTTTCTCCTTGAGGCGAAACCGCTTGTATGCGCCATCCGGCGCGGCTCGCCTGTGCCCGCAGTATCTATCGTGTCGGACTAACGCAAGAACATCCCTTAGGGCCGTATGGGCAATGGACATAAACGCACATCCGCAAGAAAGCGAGGCGCGTAATGCGCCTCGCTCCTTTGCTATATCTGACGTTCATAGAAAAACCGTAAACTCACTCCGCCTGTTCCAGCAGACTCCGGAAAAGCGACCGGTTGTGGCGAACCGCTGGTGCGTCCGGTTTGTAGGACGCGGCCAGCTCGTTATAAAGCGCCGCCCGTCTCTGATTTCCCAGATGGCTGTAACAAACGCACAGCTGGATGCAGGGGAGATAGCCGTAGCAATCCGGCGAAACAAACGCGCCCCGGCGGTCATCCCTGGTACAGGTCAGGGCCAGGGCATACCAGTAGGCGGCCTGGCGGTACTGCTCCCGCCGGAAAAACCAGGACCCGATTTCGCAGCAGGCCTCGGCCCGGGGACGGTCGTATGCAAACGTGCGGAACAGCGCCATCAGCGCCGCTTGGTCATGGCCCAGCTCCCTGTGACAATAGGCGCAGTGGCAGCAGGCGTCGATCTCGTTTTCCACCCACCCCCGGCCCTCCGCCAGGAACCGCTCGAAGACATCCAGCGCCTCCGCCCAGCGGCGGTGGTAGTAGAGCTCCCGTCCATAGTAAAACTGCTGACGGGGCTCCAGCTCCTTTCCGGCGGCCAGCTGTGCCTCGTAGATCCGCAGGTTCCGGTCCGGATCGGAGGGGCGCGTCTTGCGATGGGTGACGGCGAAATCCCCGTACAGGACTTTCCCAACCGGTGTGATCGCCTCGTGGACGGCCCCTGCCCAGCGCATTCCGGCGTGGTTTTCGATCAGGCGCTCCCGATAGTAGGAGAAGGTCACATGGCCGCTCTCATCAAATCCGGTGTGGTAAGGCGTCATAACCACCGAAACAGTGGGATCCAGCGTCTCCTTCAGGGAAAGGAATGCCCCTCGGTCCTCTTCCAGCAGCACGTCGTCCGCGTCCAGCCACATGCAGTAATCCATGGAGGCGTGGGAAAAGGACTCGTTCCGGGCGGCGGAAAAATCATCCTGCCAGGGGAAATCGAAGATTTGTCCCGTAAAACGGGCGGCGATCTCCTTGGTGCGGTCGGTGGATCCGGTGTCCACAATGATGATCTCATCCACCAGATCCGCCGTGCTCTCGAGACAGCGCTCCAGTACGTCCTCCTCATTTTTCACGATCATACACAGACTGACGCTTACCATAGCGGGTCCTCCTTCTATTCCTCATCATCGGCTCCCGCCAGCAAAAGCCGGCGGGAGCAATATTTCAGCGGCGTTCCGGTCAATCGTCCTCTATCTCTATATCAGAGTCGTGCTCCCCGGGGTCAGGCGGTAGTTCACCCGCCCCGCTGGCTTCATCCAGCCGGATGATGGACAGAGAAGCCCCTGCGCCGTCGGGCGTCAGGATAGCGGTTCCGGTAATCTTGGAGAAGAGCTTAAGCGAAATCTTGGAGTTCGCGGGCAGTATAACCTTGATTTTATTTTCATAACTGGACGTGGGAATCACCGGATCAATGGTAGAGGGGATGTTGCCCGCCCCATTGATCACCAGCTGGGTCTTTAACGGAAGGGTCGTCATAGTATTCACATGGTAAGAAATCTGATAGACGCCGGACTCAGGCACGGTAAACACGGTGTCCCAAGCGTTAGCCGTAAAACCGGGGGACAGAGCCTGGGCGTCCGGCAGGGCGACGAGAGTCCCATTCGGCGACACCTGGATGCTGCTTCCCTGGGTGTTGGCGGCAAAGGCGGAGACGGCGGTGGGATTCGGTCTGGCGGGCCCCGTCGGTCCGGTGGGGCCGGTTGCCCCGGTGGCCCCGGCAGCACCGGCCGCACCCGTGATCCCGGCCAATCCTGCCGCGCCGTCCGGCCCCGTGGGACCGGTGGCCCCGGTGGCTCCGTCGGCCCCATCCGGGCCCGCTGCACCGGTGGCCCCAGTGGGACCGGCGGCTCCAGTGGGACCCGCAGCGCCGGTGGGACCCACCGCGCCGTCCGCACCCGTGGGTCCGGTCGGACCCGTGACTCCGGTGGCCCCGGCAGCGCCGGTGGGCCCCACAGCCCCGGCAGCGCCGCGCGGACCATCCGCTCCGGTGGGACCGGTGGGCCCCGTAGGCCCTGTGGAACCATCTGCGGGACCATCTGCCCCGGTGGGTCCGGCAGGGCCGGTGGGGCCGGGCAGGACCGGAGCGTTCAAGGCGTCGGTCAGCTTGCCGGTCAGCAGCATCTGCTGCTCCATAACATGGGACAAGGTATCCTGCACGCTCTGGTTGACCCGCATGACCTCCTCAATGGCTGCCGCATCCCCCAGGCCCGGCAGGGTGCCCAGAACATATTGCAGCTTTTCCCCCTCGGCGTTGAGGATGTGGCTCAGACTGAGCTCCTCGGCGGCAATGGAGGCGATGATCTCGTTGAGGCTCCCCTCGCGGGTCAGCGGGGGATCAATCTGAGGGAAAGTAGGCATTGACATGAGACATCCCTCCTCAGCTCAGACGGGTGATGGACAGGGTCGCACCGGCAGAGCCGGGCAGCAGGGTGATCGTGGAGATGACGCCGAACATTTGCAGAGACACCGTGTCCCCGGCGTTCAGATCCCATAGGATCTCATTGGAAAAATGGCTCAGGGGCACCGAAGGCGCTACGGTGGAGACCGTGATGGGCGCGTCGTTGATGAGCAGGCGGGTGCGGCTGGCCAGGGTCGTGGTGATATTGACGTTGTAGGAGAGCAGATAGCGTCCGGCGGTGTTTACCGTGAACACCGTGTTGGCCCCATTGACGGTGATGTCCGGGGACAGCAGCTGACTATCCGGCAGGGGAAGCAAGGTGCCCCCTGCGACCACGCCCAGCGTCATGCCGCTGGTATTGGCGGCAAAGGCAGAGGTGGCGGTGACGTTGGGACCTGCGGGTCCGGTGGGACCGGTCGCACCGGTGGCCCCCGCGGGACCGGTTGCGCCGGTGGCACCCGTGGCGCCGGTTGCACCCGCAGCACCGGCGGGTCCGGTGGCCCCGGTGGCACCCGTGGCGCCGGTTGCACCCGCAGCACCGGCGGGTCCGGTGGCCCCGGTGGCTCCGTCAGCGCCCGCCGCTCCGGCGGGGCCGGTTGCGCCGGTGGCACCTGCTGCGCCGGTGGCGCCCGTCGGGCCAACTGGGCCGACAGCGCCGTCCGCGCCCGCTGCGCCGGTGGGTCCGGTGGCCCCTGCCGCGCCCGCCGTGCCGTCCGCGCCGGTGGGTCCGGTGGGACCCGTGGGCCCGGTGGCACCCGTGGGACCGGTGGCACCGGTCGCGCCTGCCGGTCCGCCTGCGGGACCGGTGGCCCCAGTGGGACCGGTGGGGCCGGTGGGACCCTGCATGGGAGAGGCCGTCAGCGCCCCCTGCATCTTCGCTTTCAGGAAGAGCTGGTTCTGTGCGGCGGTCTCCAGCATACTGCGGACGCTCTCGTTGGCGGCCAGCACGTCGTTGACCGTGGCGGGAGGACCGCTGAGACCGGGCAGAGTCCCCAGAATATATTGAAGCTTTTCCCCCTCGGCGTTGAGGATATGGCTCAGTCCGAGCTCCTCCATGGCAATGGAGGAGAGGATCTGATTGACTGCGTCTTCCCGCTCAATGGGCGGGTTGGCCGCTGGAAAGCTGGGCAAAAGACATAAGAGAAGATCTCCTTTCAGAAAAGAGGCGCACGCGGAAGGTGCGCCGACAGACTGCGGCGGAAGAGGAGGGCTTTGCAGAGCTGCGTCCGGGATAGTCTATGCGTCCGCCGCCGGGAGCGTTCCTGCTGGAACGGAGACGCCCCGGCCGTCATAGAGTAGAACAGCGGCATGGATCCCCTGCCGCGCATTCCCGTTCCGGCACGGCCCGGAACGCGTTATGGAGTTTTGAATATGTCTATGCCTTCCTTTCCTCCCAATGGGGCGGATATGACACGGGAGGAGGCTCTGACCATGATTATTGCGTCCATCGCCATGGAGGAGCTCGCCTTGAGCCACATCCTCAACGCCGAGGGTGAGAAACTGCAATATATCTTGGGGACTTTGCCGGGCACAAGTCCCTGTGCCTGCCCGCGGGATGTGCTGACCGTCAACAAAAGCGTGACCGCTCTTGTCGAAGCGGTCACGCAGAACCAGATGCTGCTGAAAAACAAACTGAGCCAGGTACTGGAGTTCTGTCCGCTGCCCCCGGCAGCGCCCCCGGAAGCGCCTCCGCCTTGCAGACCAGAGCCCTGTCCCCCGTCCCACCCCTGTACTTCCCCTCATCCCCCGCAGTGTCCGCCGACGCCGCCACCCCCGCCGCCTCCTCTGCCCCCGCTGCCCCCTCCGGCTCACCACCCGCGGCCCTGCGAGGGCAGCACTCTCCAGCTGACAATCCCGCGGGAGGGGACGCTGTGGAATCCGGGCTGCCGCCTGACCTGGAAGAGGCGGGTTCGGTTGGGAAAATCCATTCGCTGGAGCGAGTGCGCTCCCGCCGAGATCTATCTGAGTCCGAGAAAAAGGTGCGCCGTCCGGTGCACGCTGAATGTCCGCGCCGCGACACCGGCGAAAGGGACCGGAACCATTTTCCTCCGGCAGTCGCCCTGCGGTATGTTTACCGACGCCCTGCCGCTGCGCTTCCCGATGGAGCACCTGACCCACGGCTCCCAGTCCTTGCAGCTGGCCTCGGTGCTGCATCCCTGTTCAAACTGTGAATGTGAGACGTGCCTGTTTCTGGTGCTGGATGCTAAAAGCGCCTTATGGGTGGAGGGCGCTGAGATGAATGTGATAGAGCTGCCGTGATGGCGTACCTAAATCCATTTTCCCCGGATTCTGAGGCAAACGGTCCCTATGCACCACGGGGGATACGGGCAAAGAATGACCCCACTTGATCCGAACAGCCGACAAAATCTTGTTCAGATCGGGTAGGGTCATTCCCTGTCCTTCCGGTCCGAGAAGCGGCGGTCAATGCAGGTTCTAAAACCGCACCAACTTCCGCTTCTCCAGCCGGTAGACCACGTCCGCCTTCTCGGAGAAATCCACGGAGTGGGTCACCGCGATGACGCACTTGCCCTCCCGGGCCAACTCCTGGAAGATCCCCATGATCCCCGCCGCGGTGTTCTCATCCAGGTTGCCGGTAGGCTCGTCCGCCAGGATCACGTCCGCCTGGGTGGACAGCGCCCGGGCGATGGCCACCCGCTGCTGCTCGCCGCCGGAGAGCCGGTTCACGTTCCGGTGCATCTGCTCCCGGGTGAGCCCCATGCGCCCCAGCAGTTCCTCCACCCGCTCCCTCCGGTTGGGGATGTCGTTTTTTGTGACCTCCATGGCCGTCATCACGTTCTGAAAGGGCGTCAGGTAGGTGAGCAGGTTGTACGCCTGGAAGACAAATCCCACGTTCCGGTTCCGGTACTCGCTGTACCCGATCTCCCGGATGTCCCTGCCCCGGTACAAAATCTCGCCACTCTGGGGCGCCTCCAGCGCCCCCGCTAGGGTCAGCGTGGTCGTCTTCCTGAGCCGGAGGGGCCCACGATGGCGTACAGCTTCCCCTCCTCAAACTCCGCGTCGGCGTTCTCCAGGATGGCCACCGTCTCCACCGGGGTCACGTAGGAATAAGAGACGTTCTTCAACTGCAAAATCGATTCCATCGTTTTTTCTCCTCTCTATTCGACCGCCATCAGGATCTTCCTGGGGCGGCAGCGCAGCACCTTACCCGCCGAGACCACCGCAGACAGCGCCGCCAGCAGCAGCGACACGCCGTAGAGAGCCAGCACGCGGCCCGCCTCCACCGATGCCGCCTCCCGCAGTCCCACCGCCTCGCCGATCATCGGGATCAGCGCCCGCACCGGCAGGATGGACAGCGTTACCGCCGCCAGAATCGGGACAAGCAGCTCTAAAAGCAGCTGCAAAATGATTTTCCACTTCCGCTCTCCCATGGCGACCAGTATGCCCATCTCATGCTCCCGGGCGTGCATGGACAGCAGCGTCACCAGCACCAGGATCACCGCGCCCATGACCAGCACGGCGATGACCATCACCGCCGCCGCGCCCTGTACGCTGCTCAGGGGGCCCGCCAATGACCGGTACTCCGTGTCCCGGATGAAGCAGACCGCCTCCTCCTCGATGGGCTTGAAATAACCTTTGATCCGTTCCACGTACTCATCCGCCTTGGTGGGGTCCTCCAGCGTGAGCACGCCCTGGTAGACCATCTCCCTCCCCAATAGAGTAAAGGCATCGGCGGCATTGATGTAAATCTTGTTTTCCGGCTGCTGGGAGGCGGCCATGTTGAAATCGGCGGCGTCCTCCGTGGTGAAGATGCCCGCGATCTTGACCTCCACCACATCCTCCACAAAGCGGGAGCGGAGGGTGATGCTGTCGCCGATGTCCAGGCCGTTGTGTTCCGCCAGCGTGGCGTGGATCAGGGCAACGCCCTTATCCGACTTGGTGATATGCCGTCCGGCGGATAGGACGGACGTCCCGTCGATGAAAGCCTCCGCCGCGGCTGTGTTCCCCTCTCCGGCCAACAGAACGGTGGGAGAGGTTTCGGCGTAGAGCTCACTCTGCTCCTCGCTCCAGATCGGGTCGAAATCCACGTGCCGGGCCTCCACCTCCGAGGAATATTCTACGCTGGAAATGCCTGTGAGGCCGGAGGCGATCTCCACCGTGCTCAGGGTCAGACCGTTGACGCCGTAGTCGGCGTAATAGGGCATCACGTTGGAGATCACGATCTCCGCGCCCACGTCCTGCTGGATCTGCTGGACGGACTGTCGGCTGGCGCTCTGGATGCACAGTCCCGCCAGTACTAGCGTCCCCAGGACGAAAAACATCAGAAGCATCAGCAGGGTGTTCTTTTTGCGGTACAATAGGCTGTACCACGCACGTTTGAGAAAATTCATTCGTTCACTCCCTCCTTGTCAGTATTTTTGCGGGCTTCACCCGCAGGACGGACAGCAGCTGTATGAGCAGGATCAGCACCACCATTCCGAAATCCAACGCGAAGTACGCCCCGTAGACCTCCGGTCCGGCCTTATACGGCACGGAATCGATCACCACAAGGTTCTGGGAGCTGCGATGCCGGAACGTCTCCTCGATCATGATTCCGTCAGGGTATACGTCATACCAGAAATGCTTATCCTTGAGACCGGCGCGCAGATCCGTCTGTTCCTCCCGCGACTGGATGGAGAGCAGATTGCTGGAATACTCCTCCGCCAGCGGGACCACCACCTGCGTTCCAAGGACAGCGCCCAGGATCGCCGCCAGCAGCAGCGGCGCGAAGACCTCCACAAAGATCTGGCCTATCACCTTCCGCTTCGGCTCGCCCATGGCCAGCAGGACACCGAACTCCCGCTTCCGTCCCCGCAGAGAGAGGACAACCACCAGACCCAGCACCGCCGCGCTGCCCACCAGCACCACCGCCAGGAAGATCCCCAGCAGATTCCGCACCGATTCCGTCGGGACGGCCACCGCGTCATACCATGCGTTATCCAGATACAAGTCGTAGTAGCGGTCTCCCCCGGCAAACCGGTCGTAGCGCTCGTGGATCACATCATCATCCTCGTAAATGTACGTCCCGTCCTCCAGCACGCCTCCATAACGGGATACCGAATCGGTCACGGTCTCAATGGTGAGCTTTTCCTGCGTCTCCTGGAGAAAAGCGTCCATGTCGTCCGGCGATTTCAGATAGACGGTCAAGTCCTGAAGACATACCTCAGGGCGATACATGTTTGACAGCACCTTGGTTGCTTCATAGGAGGAAATGACCACATTGTAGGGATCATAAAAAAACAGAGCTATATCGTATCCCCCTTCCTGCGCGTCGGGCACATCCATCAGGCCGCAGATGGTCAGGGTGGCATACTGAATATCATCCTCCGATTCGTAAAAGAGCGTTCGTGAGTAGTTGTTGCTGGAAAAGGACATCTGATCTCCAATCTTGAGACCGTTGCGCTCCGCCAGCTTTTTGGAAATGATCACGGCGTCCGTGTCCTCCGCTGTGAAGTGCCGTCCCTCGACCAGCGAAAAGCCATACGCGGTAAACGCTTCAAACCTCTCGGACTGGGTCACGGGGATCATCGTGCAGTCGCCCGCATATCCGAAAATAATACCCTGTTCGGCCTCATCCATCATCCTTTCATATGATTTCCGGTTAGAATCCCGCACATATGGAAGCAGATCGCCCTCAAAATCGGCATATCCAATATAACCCAGTTTGTTATAGGACTCCACATAAGGACTGTCGATAAATGCCTGGGCGTCCTCCTCCTGGACGCTGCAATACTTGAGCGATCCACGCAGGGAGATGTCCCAAACGTTGCTCCGAAGCGTCACCGCACAGCCCAAGGATTTTTGCAGAAGGTCCACCTGTGCGCTCATGGAGAGATATACCAGAAGGATCCCCAACGTCAGGGCAAAAAGCAGGGTGTAGGCGATGGTCAGGGCGATATTCTGCCCCTTGCGGTACTTCATGCTGTAGAAAGCGCGTTTCAGAAACATGGTCTCACTCCCTCCCCGTTAAGATTTTTGCGGGCTTCACCCGCAGGACGGACAGCATTTGTATGAGCAGGATCAGCACTACCATTCCGAAATCCAGTCCGAAGTAAGCGCTGTACACCTCCGGCCCGGCGGCGTAGGGCGCAGAGTCCACCATTGCAATCGTTTTCGGGCTGCGGGCATAGAGGTAGTTGGACATCCGCTTCATATCGTGCATAAAATCTTCATTCAGATCCTTCATATCGGACTGCCAATCCGTCTGTTCTTCTCGGGACTGTACAGAAAGCAGGGAACTGGCGTAATCCTCCGCCAGAGGAACAAACACCTGGGTTCCAAGAACCATACCGATCACGGCGGCTAACAGCAGCGGCAGAAAGACCTCCGCAAAAACCTGTCCGATGATCTTTCTCTTTGCTTCGCCCATAGCCAGCAGGATACCGAACTCCCGCTTCCGTCCTCGCAGGGAGAGGACAACCACCAGGCCCAGCACAACGGCGCTTCCCACCAAAACCACCGCCAGAAAAGCGCCCACCATGTTCCGCACAGATTCAACGGGTTTTGCTACCGTCTCATACCACTCATCATCCAGATATAATGTGTAGAAGGGCGATTCATCATACCGGGCCTCCAGCGCCTTTCGCTCCTCCGCGGTCATAAGCTCCCGCCCGTAACCCGACTGAGAACCGGCAACGCGCTCAATGGTCAATTTTTCCTGCGTCTCCTCCAGAAAAGCGTCCATATCGGAGGGCGATTTCAGGTATACGGTCACCCATGCGGCAGAGGGCTGCTTTGTTCGCCAGTTGCATACACCGGACGTCGCGTCATAGGCTGAAATCACCAGATTAGCCGGGTCTTCATGTATCAACTCATTGTCATATCCCATTTCCCCGGCCTGGGGCGATTCAAATAAACCGGAAATCGTCAGCGTAGCATACTGAATATCATCTTCACTCTCAAGTACCTCTTGCTTTATTAGATTTCCAGTGGAAAATGTGATCTGGTCGCCAACCTTCAGCCCGTTCCGCTGGGCAAGCTCCACGGAGATCAAAACAACATTTCCATCCTCTGGCGTAAAATGTCTTCCCTCCACCAGCTTAAAGCCATATATGGTAAACGCATCATAATATCGAGAATTGGAGACGGGGACCATCGTACAATCTCCACGATAACCCCGTGTGTACTTGTAGCCGGGCGTATGATTTTCTACCGCATACTCATAAAAGCCTCTGTTGCTGTCCCGGACCACCGGCAGAACGTCATTTTCCAGATCCATATCGGCGGTACTTGCTACATAATTATAAGTTTCAACGTATGGACTGTCCACAAAAGCAGCGGCGTCGTCCGGGTGAACGCTGCGGCCTCCCCAGCTGTTCTGCACGTAAAACTCCATTCCCCGCATAGTTACTGCACCGCCCAGGGACTTTTGCAGATAGTCCACCTGACTGCTCATGGACAGGTACACCAGCAGAATCCCCAGAGTCAGGGCAAAGAGCAGGGTATAGGCGACCGTCAGGGCGATATTCTGCCCCTTGCGGTACTTCATGCTGTAGAAAGCGCGTTTCAGAAACATGGTCTCACTCCCTCCCCGTTAAGATTTTCGCGGGCTTCACCCGCAGGACGGACAGCAGCTGCATCAGTAAGATCAAAATCACCATTCCGAAATCCAAGCCGAAGTAGGCCGCATAGACCTCCGGTCCGGCGATGTAGGATACAGAATTTACTACCGAAATAGTGCGTGGACTGCGGAAACGCAGATCGTCCGGCATATAGCGGGTCCGCTCAAAGGACCCGAAATAGAACTTGGTCAAGTTCTTGTTGCTCTCCCGCAAATCAGTCTGGTCTTCCCGGGACTGGGTGGAGAGCAAACTGCTGGAATAGTCTTCCGCCATTGGAACCAATATCTGTGTCCCCAGCAGGGTTCCCAGCACAGCGGCAATCAGCAGCGGCGCAAAGATTTCCAAGAAAATCTGCCCAATGACCTTTCGCTTTGGTTCCCCCATAGCCAGCAGGATACCGAACTCCCGCTTCCGACCCCGCAGGGAGATGACCACCACCAGCGCCAGCACTACCGCGCTGCCAATCAGCACTACCAGCAGGAAAATCCCCATCAGGTTCCGAATAGATTCCACAGGCTTGGCTACGGTTGTATACCATTCATTGTCTAAAACCAAAACATAGGAGACGTCCCCGCTGGCAAAGCGGTCATAGGCTTCCTGAAGAACTTTCAATCCTGCTGTAGATTCGGTGTCCATGCCATACCCAAAATCAGACACTGTGCTGAGAACTGCGTCAATGGAGAATTTCTGCTTTGTTTCTTCGATAAAAGCGTCCAAGTCATCCGAAGACTTCAAATAGGCAGTCACCCACTGGAGTTTTGGCTCGGGCACATAGATATTGGTCAATGCCTTTGTGGCCTCATAGGAGGTAAGGACGATATTATATGGGTCTGAATCAACAATCCCCACTTCATAGCCCATCTCTTGCGCATCAGGGACATCCATCAAACCACAAATAGTCAAGGGGATGTGCTGGATGTCATCCTCTGATTCGTACCAATGCACCTGGGCAAAGTAGCTGCTGGCAATCGTCATCTGATCGCCGATTTTCAGGCCGTTGCGCTCCGCAAGCTGCTTGGAAATGATAATGGCATCCGTATCCTCCGCAGTAAAGTGTCGGCCCTCAATCAGGGAAAAACCGTAAACCGTGAACAGATCGTATGGTTCGGACTGGGTCACAGGAACCACGAGGCAGTTACCCGCATATCCGGCCGTACGTCCGGTCCCGTTCATGGTCTGGTACTTATAGAGGTCCAGATTGCTGTCCCGCACAACTGGTTCCAGTCCGTTTTCCATCACGCACGTTTGAATATAGCCCACTTTGTTATAGGACTTTACATACGAACTGTCAACAAAGGCGTCTCCATCCTCCTGGAGTATGTCGCAATATTGGATACAGAGCTGCGGGGTGCCGTAGTTGTTGACGTTGGTCCGCATGGTGACGGCGCAGCCCAGGGACTTTTGCAGATAGTCCACCTGACTGCTCATAGACAGGTACACCAGCAGAATCCCCAAAGTCAGGGCAAAGAGCAGGGTATAGGCGACCGTCAGGGCGATATTCTGGCCCTTGCGGTACTTCATGCTGTAGAAAGCGCGTTTGAGAAACATGACAAGTCCTCCTTACCGCCTATTTATCCTACTTATCATAATACCGGAATTTTACTATTTGTCAATAAGTATTTTGGAAATGTATTTACAAATAGTATCGCCCCGTGATAAGATGATGGAAAAGTACGGGAACAGGAGGGTCAAATATGCTGAGTGAGCGCGATTTTGCCGAGTTCAAGCGCGGCTCCCTCCAGATGATCGTCCTGTATCTTCTGCGGGAGGGCGACCGGTACGGCTATCAGATCGCCCAGGACATCAAGCGCCGCGGCAGGGGGAAATTCCCGGTGGCGGAGAGCGCCCTGTACGTGGCGCTCTACCGGATGCTGGAGAAGGGGTACATCTCCAAGCGGGAGGAGACCGGGGTCAAGAAGCCGAAGGTGTTTTACCATATCGAACCGTCCGGCGAGGAATTTCTCGACGGTCTGCTGGAGGCGTATGCGATCATGAACGAGGGCATCGCCAATATCATGGAGGGAGAGCAGGGGTAAGGGATGGATTCACCCCCTTTTATGTGCGGGCATTGTGCCGACACGAACTGTATTGCTCCTCCTGAAAAATGAATAAAAGCCCGGAAACTGCTGGTAATCAAATAGAAAATGCTGTATTTACAGGGGTTTCAACTAGTTTGCACAAATTCGGACGGCAAATCATCGAAACCATGTAGCCATTGCGGCGCAATGGCTACATGGTTTTTTCTGCTATTTTTCTAACCAGTAATCAAATAGTAGTCCGCATTCCTCAGGCGGCCCGGTTCATCTGATTGACTAGATCAATAAACGCTTTCATATCGTCAATGTAAGAATATGGCGCATACTCCGAATAGATCTCCGGAGAATCCAGTATAACGATCTGAACGCCATCCGCTCGCAATGCCTCCAGTGTCCCTGGCAGACACCTAGCCTCATTAGGCGTTTTGCAAAGATACGCCAGGCTTCCGGGCCGGTCGAAAACTTTGGCAACAATGTAGATTTTCTTATCACCCATTCAAATTGCCTCCAATTCCTGCAATCGCGCTAAAAACTCTTGTTCTGTCCGAATGATTCCAGAGGAGTATTCTCGATACAATATTTCGCCTATCTCCGGAGTTTTGTATTTGTACACATATTGGTGGCTCCAGATATTGAAAGCATACGAGACACGACGGATTCTCTACAGCCTCTACAACGCCGCGGGAGGAAGAAAAAGATTGAGAAAATCGGGCAGATTGGCGCAGGCAGGAGCACCCGGAGAGGGATTATTGACATCGCCATCGTGCAGTCGCTGTTTGAAGAGGAGAAGGGTGTCAAATCCTTTGTGGCGGATTATGGGATGGCCCTGTGCGGTATCTGGTTGATGCTAAGGGCCAGGCTTGTGAGCGAGACGCGCAGCAGCTTTATTACTTCCGATGCCGTCAAACTGATTGAGGAAGGCCGGACACCCCTCCTGTTGACGGAGCGGAAGGAGCATGCCGCACAACTGGCCCCCCCAATTGCACGGCAAGGAAAAGCATGTTTTCCTGCTGCTGAGGAGTGGAGGCCAAAAGGAGAAGTGGGAAAAGCTGTCTGCCCTGCGGGCGGTTCCTGCCAACGAAACCCTTGCGGTCATCGCAACAGGGAAATATGTAGGCGAGGGGTTTGATGAGCCGCGGTGGGATACCATCCTGCTGACCATGCCGACCTCCTGGAAGGGAACCCTGGCCTAGTATGTTGGACGGCTGCACCGGAATTACGAGGGTAAGCGGGAGGTTCGCGTGTACGACTACGTTGACGTTCATACTTCGCAAATATGAGAAAACGCTCCGCACCGGGGGCGGCTTCAAGCAGTGCTTTAACGATGTGTTGGGCTTTCGGCGGCGCTTTGATGAGTATAAGAAAATCTATATTAGAGAAATAGCTGCAAAAAGCAGGTATTCTTTCACCCGCCTGCCTTTTGTTGCTATTTCTCTTGTTTCCCCCTCTTTCTTTCGCTGGAAAGGGGGGTTGACAGGCAGAGGCAAACGAGCCCCGCGCCCTCTGGGCGCGGGGCTCGTTTGCTTTCCTACCGGCTATGCTATGGTCTCCTTCTCTACGGCGAACTGCTTCTGGTAGCCGTCGAAGGCGGAGCGGAAGGCGGCGTCGCCGCCGGATTTGATGGTATTGAGGTACTCGTGGGCCTGGTAGGCATTCAGGGCGGTCTCAATCTGGGCCACGGCGATATTGGAGCAGTGGTCACTGACCCGCTCGCAGTTGGTCAGCAGGTCCGCAAGGACAAACCCCATTTCGATGGTACAGTGCCCCTTTTGCAGTCGGGCAATGTGGTTGCTCTTGATGTCCGCCACCAGGCCGTCGATGACCTGCTCCAGGGGCTCCACCTTTGCCGCCAGCTGTAGGTCCCCTGCGGCATAGGCCCGGGTGGTGAGGGAGAGGATCTCCTTCAGCGCACCCAGCAGGACCCGCAGCTCCTCGGAGGCGGGCCCGGAGAACCTGATGGACTTCTCGTTGATCTCCTGGGCGGTCCTCAGCAGGTTTACCGCGTGGTCCCCGATGCGCTCAAAGTCGCCGATGGTGTGGAGCTGCTTGGAAATATTTCGGCTGTCTTCGTCGGAGAGGGATTTTCCGCTGAGATGAACCAGCAGGGTGCCCAGCTGGTCCTCATAGAGGTCCAGGCGGTCCTCGTTCCGGATCACCTCGTCGGCAATCTTCTCGTCATATTTCTCCAGCAAGGTCAGGGAGCGGAGGATGGTATTCTCCGCCAGGCGGGCCATATCCACCGTCTTGTTGGCACACTCGGCAATGGCCACGGAGGGCGTCGCCAGCAGGCGCTCGTCCACGAAGGCCACCTTCTCCACCTTCTCCTCCTCGTTCTCACGGACCACCAGGTAGGCCAGCTTCTCCAGCTGCCTGGTGAAGGGCAGGAGCAGCAGGGTGGTCGCCAGATTGAAAATGCTGTGGACCATGGCCACCCCGGCGGGGCCAATGGGGAAGTCCATGAAGGCGTATTGGAAGATCAGATCCGTCCCATAGAAGGCGGCCAGGCATACCGCCGTGCCAATGAGATTGAAGGAGACGTGGATGATGGACACCCGCCGGGCATTGCGGTTGACCCCGATGGAGCTGAGCAGTGCGGTGACGCAGGTGCCGATATTCTGGCCCATGATGATGGGCAGGGCCATGCCATAGGTGATGCCCCCGGTGAGCGACAACGCCTGCAAAATGCCCACGGAGGCGGCGGAGGACTGGATCACCCCCGTGAACACCGCGCCCACGATCACGCCCAGGAAGGGGTTGGTAAAGGCCGTGAGGATGGCGGAAAATTCCGGCATGTCCGCCAGGGGGCTGACCGCATTCTTCATCAGCTCCATCCCGGTCATGAGCACCGCGAATCCCACCATGATGGAACCCGCGCTGCGGACCCGGTTCTTCCTGGAGGCCATGGTCATGACGACGCCCGCCAGCGCCACCACCGGGGAGAAGACCTCCGGCTTCAGCAGCTGCAGCCAGATGGCGTCGCTCTCAATTCCCGACAGGGAGAGGATCCAGGCCGTCAGGGTGGTGCCCACGTTGGACCCCATGATGACCCCCACGGTCTGCCCCAGCTCCATGATGCCGGAGTTCACCAGACCCACCAGCATAACGGTGACGGCGGAGGAGGACTGGATGGCGATGGTGATCCCCGCCCCCAGCAGGAGGCTCTTGAAGCGGTTGTCGGTCATTTTTTTCAGAAGCTGCTCCAGCCGCCCTCCGGCCAGCTTCTCCAAGCCGGAGGACATCGTGGACATGCCGAAGAGGAAAAACGCCAGTCCGCCGCACAGCGTGATGATGGAAAAAATATCCATGAGATGCTCCTTGTCTCTTTTTTGTTAGATTGCCCGGATTTTCCCAGGATACTCCCATTTTACCACAGGGGGACAAGTCTCCGCAAGGGCAAAAGAAAATATCACCGGAAATTTCCGGTGATATTTTCGATGTTTATTTGGTCATCTCGACCACGGTCAGCCGCTCCCCTTCCACCCGGAAACGGACCTGGAGCCCCGCAAAGGCCATGCCGTAGAGCCGCTCCGGGTCCGATTGGTAGGAGGGGCGGGGGTCCTGGGCCAGGACCCCCAGGAGGGCTTCCCGCTTCTCCGGCGGGATCTGTTCCAGCAGGTCCTCCGGACACCGGACCTCCAGCTGCCGCCGCTCCACCTGGCTGGTGAACCCGCCAGAGGCCCCGGGGATCGCGTCGGCATAGGGGAGATACGGCTTGATGTCGTAAATGGGGGTCCCATCCAGCAGGTCGGCCCCGGCGACACGGAGAACAGGCCCCTCCGGCCCGTCCGTCTCCACGCCCTCCAGGCGCACGGCGGAGAGGCCCAGGGCATTGGGCCGGAAGGGGGAGCGCGTCGCGAACACGCCCACCCGCTTATTGCCCCCCAGGCGGGGCGGCCGGACCGTAGGGGACCAGTTCTCCCGGCGGGCCCGGGAGAACTCCCATATGAGCCAGATATGGGAAAATTCCTCCAGCCCTCTGACTGCCTCCGCAGAGCGATAGGCCGGTTCAAAGACAACGGCGGCCCGCAGGGCCTCCACGAGACCGCTCTGGCGGGGAATCCCGAATTTTTCGGGAAAGTCCGTCTCAATATGGGCAATGGGTCTCATCTCCATAGCTGTCTCCTTCCGCCGTCAAAAGTACGCCACCAGCAAATCAACCACCGTTCCATAGGACTGGATCCCATCCGCCTGTCCATACGACTTCAAGGAGGAATCGTAAATCTTTGTGCTCACCCGGGCCGTCAGGCCATCAAACTGCGCCCAATAGGCGCTGTGGTCGGCCAGATCCGCCGCCGCCCCCGCGGGGAGCAGCTCCCGGACCGCCGCCCAGCGGTCCCGGTCCGCCCGGTACAGGGCGTTGGAGAGCTGTATGTATCCCATCAGATACCCGGAATACTGGTACACCACGTTCTCCGAGGACGTCGCGGCGGCAATGGCAAGGAAATTGCACTCCTGTTCCGAGGCGATCCCCCGCTGGTGGGCCAGCTCGTGGGCTATATTCGCCGGGAGCAGGCAGGCGGGGCTGTCGATGTTCAAATTGGACTCCCCTGTATAGGGACTATAGAACCCTGTAAAGTTCATGGCGCTGAACAGGCGGGAGAAAAACATCTTCTTCGGCACCCGGTCCTCCCGGGCCAGAAAGGGAAATTCCCGGGAGAGGTTGCGGTATACGGTCGTGCTGTCGGAAAAGATGTCCTCCCGCGACGCCGCAAAAATTCCACGCTCGTCCCGGGGGACCTGGGGCGACGTCTCCTCCAGCTTCTCCGTGAAGTACAGCGTCACCCGCTCCAGCTCCTCAACCGTTACCGGCCGGGCGTAGACCCCGCTCTTCTCCTGGAAGCCGCCAGCGTAGTAATTCACGCCCCAGCCCACGCAGTAGAGCCCATAGGCCGTCAGGCTCAGGCAGAGGATCCCCATCGCACAGCCGTAGGCCGCCTCCAGGCGGCGGCCCCGCCAGGTTCGCACCCGGTGCAGCAGCACCGCCAGCCAGACCACGATCCCCACGATGAACGCCACATAAAACCACTCCACCACCGAAAACGGGAACAAGTACCACAGCCGGGCATACCCGTCCTTCACCCGCTGGGTCACAGCGGAAACCGCGTCCGCCGCCTCCCGGCTGCTGATCCCGTACCAGTATACCCCAAACAGCGCCAGCAAACCGACCAGCCAGATATGTACCGCCCGATGTCTCCTGAGAAATGCCCCCATGCCGCCCCTCCTCTGCGTTCTCTTTGACAACAGTATACTATATCGCCAAATATTTGCCAAGGGGGAATCCTCTGCCAATTTTACCCGGGCCTGTGGGATTCTTTTGGGAAAGTTGTCCGCTGGTGTGCAACTTTTTCCCAAATTTATGCCCGCCGGACTTTTTCGTCCGGCGGGCGGCAGTATTATATCAGGGCAATTCCTCCAGGGACTGAAAGGTATACCCCATCCCCTCCCACTTGGTCAGCAGCTCGTCGAGAATCTCCGCATTGGTCCGGGACGTGGAGTGGAGCAGAACGATGGCCCCGTCGTGGATCCTGGGCAGCAGCTTGGCGTAGGCTTGCTCCGCCGTGGGCTGGTCGTCGGTGTTCCAGTCCACATAGGCCAGGCTCCAGAAGACGGTCTTGTACCCCAGGGCCTTGGCCTGCTTCAAGTTTTCCTCGCTGTATTTCCCCTGGGGCGGACGGTAAAAGCGGGAGAGGGGCCTGCCGGTGGTCTGCTGGTAGAGCTCCGCCAGGCTGTCCAGCTCCTTTTGAAAGGCGTCCTGCTGGGAAATACTGGACATATCGGGGTGGTGGAAGGTGTGATTGCCCACCACGTGGCCCTCCTCCGCCATCCGGCGAACGATCTCAGGGGCGGATTCGACCATGTGCCCCACCACGAAGAAGGCGGCGGGCGCGTGGTGCTTCTTCAGCGCGTCCAGAATCTGATCGGTGTACCCGTTCTCATAGCCGCAGTCGAAGGTCAGGTAGATTACTTTCCGTGAAGTATCCCCAAGATAATACGTGTCGTATTTTGCCAGATCCTCCACCGAGGCGTTGCCCACCGGCGCCTCCCCCTCCGTGGGGAAGGACAGCCCCCAGTTTCCGGCGGAGGCGGGAACAATGGCGGGGGACGAGGCGGGGGCCGCCTCCTCCGCGCCTTCGCCCAGGAGGGAGACCAGCACTGCCGCGGCCAGCAGCGCCGCCGTCAGAATGGTGAATACGATAAGGGGTTTCTTGTTGGCAGAAGACATATTTTTTCTCCTTTACCGGCGTAGTTTCCGCTATTTTGCCCCGGAAGAGCGGGTTTATACAGCCGGAAAATGGCGGTGCCAAAAACCGGTTGACGCAGGATAAGAAAAATTTTATAATAAGTAGTACACCATCCCCGAGCGCAAAATATTTCCGTCCGCGGAATGCGGAGAAAGAGGAACCATGAACGAACGAAACATCGCCTCCCAGATCATCGCGGAGGTCAAAAAGGCCATCGTGGGCAAGGACCCCGTGCTGGTCAAGGTGCTGGCCGCCATCCTGGCCAGAGGCCATATTCTCCTGGAGGACATCCCCGGCGTGGGAAAAACCACTCTGGCTTTAGCGTTCGCAAAAGCCCTGGACCTCCAGTTCTCCCGGGTGCAGTTCACCCCGGACGTGATGCCCTCCGACGTGACGGGCTTCTCCATCTACAACAAGGCCACGGGAACCATGGAGTACCAGCCGGGCGCGGTGATGTGCAACATGTTCCTGGCCGACGAGCTCAACCGCGCCACCAGCCGCACCCAATCCGCCCTCCTGGAGGCCATGGAGGAGAGCCAGGTCACGGTGGACGGCGTGAGCCGCCCCGTCCCCCAGCCCTTTATGGTCATCGCCACCCAGAACCCCGTGGGCGCCTCCGGCACCCAGAAGCTGCCGGACAGCCAGCTGGACCGCTTTCTGCTGCGCCTGAGCATGGGCTACCCCTCGGAGCAGGAGGAGTTGGAGCTCCTCCGCCGCCGACAGTACGGGCAGACCATGGGGGACGTAAACCGGGTGGTGGGCCGCGACCAGCTCGAGCAGCTGCGCGAGGTCGTGGACCGGGTCCACGTCAGCGAGGAGATCATGCAGTACATCATCCGCCTGGTGAACGCCACCCGCAAACACCCCCAGCTCCTCCAGGGGGCCAGTCCGCGGGCCACCCTGGCCGTCACCAACCTCAGCCGCGCGGTGGCCTTCCTGCGGAATCGGGACTATGTGGTGCCGGAGGACGTGCAGACCATCTGGGTGGATGCCGTGGCTCACCGTCTGCTGCTGGTCCCCGGCGCGGAGCGGTCCGTCAACGTCCAGGAGATCGCCCACGCCGCCCTGCGCGGCACGGATGCCCCCAGAATCCGGTAGCGCTATGCTGATACGGTGGATTCTGTATGCCATCATCCTGCTGCTGGCCCTGCTGGGGCAGCTTCTGGACGTGGGGTATCTGTTTCATTTCATCTTTTACGCGGTGGCGTGCTTCCCGCTGCTGGGGCTGGCCGTCAGCCTCCCGGCCATGCTGGGCTGCCGGGCCGTGCTCACCGCATCCGAGCGCCAGGGCGTCCGGGGGGACACGGTGCGCTGGACCCTCTCCCTCTCCAACCGCTTCCACCTGCCCGTCTCCCGGACCACCTACCGCCTGCGGGTGTCCAACCGGATGACGGGGGAGGTCCACTCCGGCCGGTCCGTCCTGCGGGACATGGTGAGCGAGGAGGACCGGGTCTGGACGCTGGAGACGGACCACTGCGGCGCGGTGGAGTGCCGGGCGGACCGGCTGTGGGTGTTCGACTGCCTGGGCCTGTTCGCCCTGCCGGTGCGCGCCCCGGCGGGCTCTGTGCTGCTGATCGGTCCCATTCCGGAGCACCCGGGCCCCATCGAGCTGCCGGAGGGAACCGGGACCGCCGTCCCCCTGCCCCGGGGGAAGAGCACCTTCGGCGAGACCTACGAGCTGCGCCCCTACCGGGAGGGGGACAGCCTGCGGATGATCCACTGGAAGATGACCGCCAAGCGGGACGAGCTGGTCACCCGGGAACCCCCGGAGGACCCCCGGCCCCTGCCGGTGCTGACCTTCGACCACTTCGGCCTGATGGACCAGGTGGACCGGACGCTGGACCGTCTGGCGGGCCTCAGCCTGGCCCTGCTGGACCAGGAGCGGCCCCACGAGGTCCGCTGGCTCCACCCGGAGACCGGGGCGCTGCGGTGCTTCCGGGTGGCCGGGGAGCGGGACTGGGCGTCCTGTCTGGCCGCCATTCTGTCCGACCCCGCCCCGCTGCGGGGCCGCTCCATCCTGGGGCAGAGCCAGGCGGCGGGCGGGCCCATCTATCAGATCCACGTGGACGGGAAGGAGGTTCCCCATGGGGAGGCTTGACGACGAGCACATCGGCGGGAAGTTCCTGCTGCTGCTGGGGGACGTCCTCACTACGCTGCTGCTGACGCTGGGGACAGCCCTGGCGTGGCTGTCCGTCTATATCCTGCCCGGAGACCCTCTGATGGACCTGGGGGCGGTGATTGCCTGCTGCATAGCGGCCTCTGTGGCTTCGGCGGCGCTGCTGACTTGGCGGCACGGGCTCTGGGCGGCGCTGGCCCTGCTGGCGGCGGGCGGGCTGACCTGCTGGCGGCTGTGGGAGAAGGTGACGGAGGACTGGGTCCTGGGCCGTCCCCCGTGGCTGTGTGATCTGCTGGACGAGTACCCGGCAGTTCTGTACCTGCTGTGCGCCCTGCTGGCGCTGGTGATGGGACTGGTTGCGGTGAAGGCCAGGGCGTGGTATCTGGCGGCGCTGCTGAGTGTGGCGCCGGTGCTGTCCGCCATCACCGGGGGGACGCTGCCCATGTGGGGGGCCATGCTGGCCTCCTTTTCCGGCTGGGGGTCCATGCTGCTCACGGCCCTCTTCTCCCGGAAGAACCCGGTGGGCCTGGGCCGGGCTAAGATGGTAAGCCTGGCGGGGATGTGGGGCATGATCCTCCTGCTGGTGATGGCCCTGCCCATGGAGGGCTATCTCCGGCCCCAGTGGGCCACCGATGCGCGCAATGACCTCATCCGGGGCGTGACGACCCGGATGGAGCGGTATTTTGATATGGACTCGCTCACCCTCCTGGCGGACCTGGGCCTGGACCTGAGCCTGCCCGGCGAGACCTCCGTTGGGAGCGGCGGGAGTACCGGGATCGCCGGGAGCGGCGACGCCGGTATCTCCGGGGCCTTCGGCGGCGGTTCCTCCTGGCGGAAGGAGAACCTGCGGGCCCTTGGGCCCCGGAGATACCAGAACCGGCAGGTCATGACGGTGGAGACCGACGACCCCGACGCCCCCGGGCAGACGCTCTACCTGCTGGGCGGGACGCTGAACACCTACACCGGCGAAAGCTGGGAGCAGTCGTCACGGCTCCCTCCCTGGCAGCCGGTGACGTCCTTTCCCGCGTCCACCGCGCCGGAGGGACCGGCCTATACGATGTCCGTGCGCTATTCCAACCTCTTCGGGGCGTGGTACTACCCCTACCGCTTCCTGGACGGGGGAAATCCGGACGAGAGCGGACGGCTCTCCGACGTGCCGTGGATCAACCTGACGGAGACGGCTGAAGAGGATACGATGGGGCTTCCGGACCGGGGCAGGATGTATGAGATCACCTACCGCCCCGGCGGGCCGGAGGACGGATATGAAGGCATTCCCGTGGGCTGGGTGGAGGCGGAGCGGGACTACCGCGGCGACAGCCCCGACTTTGAGGCGGACTATCTGTCCGTTCCTGACGGCCTGCGGGCCACCCTGGAGCCCCTGGCGGAGGAGCTGGAACAGATACCGGCGGCAATAGATGAGACCTTGCCGGAGCAGTTCCGGGCCCCCCTTGCCGCCGCCGCGCGGACGGCGATGCTGCTGGAGACGCTGGCGGTCTACGACCTGGACACCCCCGCCGCCGGGCCGGGAGTGGACTTCATCGAACACTTTCTCGCAGAGGGCCGGGGCTACTGCGTCCACTTCGCCACCACAGGCGTGATGCTGCTGCGGATGCAGGGGATTCCCGCCCGGTACGCGGCGGGCTACGTGGCGCAGCTGAACCGCCAGGGCCAGGCCCGGGTGCTGGACAGCGACGCCCACGCCTGGGTGGAGGTCTACCTGGACGGCTACGGCTGGTATCCGGTGGAGATGACCCCCGGCTATGCGGGCGGGGAATCCGGCGTGGAGCTGACCGGCAATCCGGAGGAGGAGTCCTCCGAGGAGCCCGACGCGCCCGACGAGGAGCCCGAGGATGAGACGCCGGACGCCCCGGAGGACCCCGGGGACGGGGAGGGCCCGTCTGATGAGACGCCCGGCGAAACGGAGGAGGGCGTCGCCATCCCCTGGCGGGCGCTGGGCGTGAGTGCGCTGGTCCTGGCGGCGCTGGGGGGACTGTACGGGTCGCTCCTGCTGCTGCGCCGCCGGGCGCGGGGGGACGCGGACACCAACCGCTCCGTTCTCGCCGCTTACCGCCGCTACAGCCTGGTCCTGGGGCTGGGCGGCACGGCGGACGACGCCATGGAGGCGCTGGGCCGCAAGGCCAAGTTCAGCCAGCACACCCTGACGGAGGAGGAGCGCTCCGCCGCCTGGCAGCGCCTGGAGGAGGCCGCGGAAATGGCCCGGAAGCGGCAGAAGCCGTTAAAGCGCTGGATCCTGAAGCTTTTGCACCCCATTCTGTGAGAGAAATGAGGGTTGAATCTGCGATACGGCGGTGGTATACTGGAACAGTATTCCAAGGAATCGCCCGCCTTTGACGGGATTTTTGGCGGGGATAGGATACAATATGACTTCCGGGCTTCCCGCTCGGAAACCAACACCAGGAAAGGGGGAGAGCCCTGTTTGCCCAACTTTCTAAGAAAAGCGAAGGAGAGCTGGCCGGGGAGGTTCCTGACGAAGACGCTGGAGCGCTACTTCCTCCACGGAGTGGGGCAGGAGGCCGCCGCCCTGGCCTACTACCTCCTGTTCACCATCTTCCCCCTCCTGATCTTCCTCAGCAGTCTGCTGGGCCTGCTGAACCTGGACATCTCCGGGATCACCCAGTCCCTGAACGCCCTGCTGCCCGCGGGCGTGGTGGAGCTGGTGGAGAGCTACCTCAGCTACGTCAGCCAGACCTCCAGCCGGGCCATGCTGTGGTTCGGCCTGGTCTTTACCATCTATTTCCCCATGCGGGCGGCGGACTGCCTCATGACCTCCGTGCGCAGGGCCTACCACCTCCCCCGGCCGAAAAACCAGCTCTTCTATACGGCAAAGGTCCTGCTGTATACCGTGTTCCTCCTGTTTGCCATCATGCTGACCCTGGCGCTGGCCACGGTGGGGCGCGCGGCCCTGGAGCTGGCGGGGAGGTTTGTGGTGGTGCCCGAGGCGTTCATCGAGCTGTGGAGCGATCTGCGCTTTCTGGTGCTGGGCGGGGTCATGTTCGGCGCAGTGGGACTGCTCTACGCCGCCGCCCAGGACACCCGCCAACCGGCGCGGAACGTGGTGCCCGGCACGGTGGCGGCCCTGCTGGGGTGGATGGTGGTGTCGGCGGCCTTCTCCTTCTATGTGGAGCATTTCGCCAATTATACGCTGATCTACGGGGCCCTGGGCACCATTATTGTGCTGATGATGTGGCTGAACCTGACCGCCATGGTCCTGATTATGGGGGCCGAAATCAACGGCGTGCTGGTCTCCCTGCGAGGTCGGCGGACGCCGAAAGCAAGAAAGGAAAGCCAGCGGGCCGTCCCCCGGGACGCTTCCCCCGCCGGAGAGAACGGGATATGAAAATTATGATTATTGGCTGCGGCAAGGTGGGCTTCACCCTGGCCCGGCAGCTGAGCGGGGAGAACCACGACCTGGTGCTCATCGACCACCGGGCCGAGGCCATGCAGGTGGCCGACAGCACCCTGGACCTCATGTGCATCGAGGGCAGCGGCGCCTCCATCCAGACCCTGCGGGAGGCCGGGGTAAAGGATACGGAGCTGGTGGTGGCCGTGACGGGCTCCGACGAGCTGAATATTGTCTGCTGCCTCATCGCCAAGAAGCTAGGGGCCCGGCACACCGTGGCCCGCATCCGCTCCCCGGAGTATTTCCGGGAGGCGGGCCTCCTCAAGCGGGAGGTGGGCCTCAATATGATCATCAACCCCGAGTACGCCGCCGCCCAGGAGATCTCCCGCCTGCTGCGGGTCCCCTCCGCCTTCAGCGTGGAGACCTTCGCCCGGGGGCTGGTGGAGATGATCGGCTTCCCCATCCTGGCCAGCGACGGCATCGCCGGTATGAGTCTTTTCGAGTACAATCAAAAGCACCCCAACGGGGTGCTCATGTGCGCCGTGGTCCGGGACGGGGAGGCCATCGTCCCCAACGGCCGCTTCGTGCCCCAGGTGGGCGACAAGGCCTACATGGTGGGCTCCCAGAAGGAGATCGTCAAGTTCTTCCAGACCATCGGCCGGGACGGCAACCGTATCCGACAGATCACCGTGCTGGGGGGCAGCAAAATTGCCACCTACCTCACCTGGGCGGTGGAGAAGGTGGGCATGAAGGTGCGCATCGTGGAGCAGAACCCGGAGAAGTGCGAAGCGCTGTCGGACAAGCTGTCCGACGCCCAGATCATCTGGGGGGACGGCACCGACAGCGCCGTCATCGAGGGCGAGGGCCTGCTGGATACCGACGCCTTCATCGCCCTGACCAACCGGGACGAGGAGAATCTGCTTATGGCCATGACCGCCCAGCGCAGCGGGGTACAGAAGGTCATTGCCAAGATGAGCCGCCCCAACTATATCGACATGATGCGTGAGAGCGGCGTGGACAGCATCATCAGCCCCAAGGACATCACCGCCAACCAGATCTCCGCCTACGTCCGGGCCATGGCCCGCAGCGAGGGCAGCGCGGTGGAGAACGTCTACAAGCCCCTGGGCGGCGCAGTGGAGGCGGTGGAGTTCACCGCCACGGCTACCGCCAAGTTCCTGGACACGCCCCTCAAGGACCTGGGCCGCCGCCTCAAGCCCGGCATCCTGGTGGCCGCCATCGCCCGGGAGGGGAAGACCATCATCCCCGACGGCGCCACCTCCATCCGGGCCGGGGACAAGGTCATCATTATGGCCAAGAGCATCTTCCTTCAGGATTTGGACGAGATTTTGCAGGAGTAGGGGCGCACATTGTGCGCCCGACCAGCTTCCGCCGCAGTCTGCGGGCGCACAATGTGCGCCCCTACGGGAGATACGGGGCGGTCCGAGATCGATGCGATAACGAAAGAAGGCTCCAACTGACAATATGAACTATAAACTGGTATTCCACATTCTGGGGCTGATCCTCCGGGTGGAGGCGGTCCTGATGCTTCCGGCCATGATCATCGGCTTCGCCTCCGGCGGGGACGGCCCCGCCTTTCTCTACGCGGCCCTGATCACCCTGGCGGCGGGCCAGCTTCTGAGCCTGCTGCCCGCCCGGGGCAGCAAGATGCAGGCCCGGGACGGCTTTGCCGCCGTGGCGCTGTGCTGGATCGTGCTGTCGCTGTTCGGCGCGCTGCCCTACACGTTCTCCGGCGTGCTGCCCAACTACGCAGACGCGGTGTTTGAGACGGTATCCGGCTTCACCACCACCGGGGCTACGGTGTTCACCTTCATCGAGGGACAGCCCTGGGGGGTCCTCTTCTGGCGGGCCCAGACCCAGTGGATGGGGGGCATGGGGGTCCTGGTGCTGGCCCTGGCCCTGGTGCCCAAGCTGGGGGAGGGCAGCGTGTACCTCATGCGGGCGGAGTCCCCGGGGCCCATCAAGAGCAAGCTGACCCCCCGGGTGGGGGACACGGCAAAAATCCTCTACAGCATCTATATCGGTCTGACCGTGGCGGAGGCCGTCTGCCTGCGGCTGGCGGGGATGCGCTGGTACGACGCGGTCATCCACGCATTTACCTCTATCTCCACCGGAGGTTTCTCGGTGAAGAACGCCAGCATCGCCGCCTACGACAGCCTGGCCATCGAGTGGATCATTATTGTCTTCATGTTCCTCTCCGGGATCAACTTCGCGCTGCTGTATTATGCGCTGCTGCGGAACTTCCGGGCGGTCTTCCAGAGCGAGGAGCTGCGCTCCTACACCCTCGTGACCGTGGGGGCCTCGGCGCTGATCGTGCTGGACCTGGTTCTCCGCGCCGGGTGGAGTGCGGATGTGCAGACGGTGACGGACAGCGTCTTCCAGGTGGTGACGCTTATGACGACCACGGGATATATGACCTACGACTATGTGCTCTGGCCCACGTTCTCCCAGGTGGTCCTCGTCCTGGTGATGTTCGTGGGCGGATGTGCGGGGTCCACGGCGGGCGGCATCAAGCAGATCCGCGTCGTGCTGCTGTTCAAGGACCTCCGCCGGGAGGTCCAGCGGATCCTCCACCCCAGGGTGGTGACCACCCTCAAAAGCGACGGCGACCGGGTGGACGAGCCCATCCTCTCGGGGATCTCCCTGTTCTTTTTCGCCTATATCTGTATTCTGCTGCTGGGCACGCTGGTGGTTGCCTGGGACAACGTGGGATTTACCGCCGCCTTCACGGCCTCGCTGACTTGTATCAGCAACGTGGGACCGGCCTTTGACGTACTGGGGCCCACATGCAATTTTTCGCTCCTCTCCAATGTGAGCAAAGTCTTCCTGAGCGCCAACATGCTGCTGGGGAGATTGGAAATCATGCCGCTGCTGCTGCTGCTGTTCCCCAGCCTGTGGAAGAAGCGGTAAGAGGCGGTATCCGCCGCCGGGACGGCAAAAAAGAAAAATACGCCGCGCCAAGCGCGGCCAAGAGAAAAGGAGATACACCATGCAAAAGAAGTTTGAGGAATACGCGAAGCTCCTGGTGGAGATCGGCGCCAACGTCCAGAAGGGGCAGAACCTGGTCATCAGCTGCCCGGTGGACTGCGCCTGGTTCGCCCGTCTGTGCGCCAAGGCCGCCTATGAGGCGGGCTGCCGGGAGGTCGTCATGGCCTGGGGCGACGACCAGCTGTCCCGGGAGAAGTACCTCCACGCGGCGGACGACGTGTTCGACACCGTGCCGGAGTGGCGGGTCCGTTTTAGCACCGACTACGCCCGGGAGGGCGCGGCTTTCCTGCACATCGGCGGATCCGACCCGGAGATCCTCAAGGGCGTGGAACAGGACCGCTTGGTGCGCTCCGCCCGCGCCAGCGGCGCGGCCTTGCAGGAGTACCGCCAGCTCCAGATGTCCAACGCCTTCCCCTGGTCCATCGGGGCCATCCCCGTGCCCAGCTGGGCAAAGAAGGTGTTCCCCGGCTGTTCCGAGGAGGAGGCCGTGGAGAAGCTGTGGGACGCCATTCTCGCCTCTGTCCGGGTCACCGGCGACGGCCAGGCCATCCAGCGCTGGAAGGAGCATCTGGACACCCTGCAAATCCGCATCGACAAGCTCAACGCCCTGCGCCTGGAGAGCCTGCACTACACCAATCGTCTGGGCACCGACCTCACCATCCGCCTGCCGGAGGACCACATCTGGGGCGGCGGCGACGGCATGAGCCGGGCGGGCATCCACTTCATCGCCAACATGCCCACCGAGGAGATCTTTACCGCCCCCCTCAAAAACGGCATCGACGGCGTGGTCTACGCCTCCATGCCCCTGGTGCTCAAGGGTGAGGTCGTGGACAAGTTCCACTTCGTCATCAGGGAGGGCAAGATCGTGGAGGTCCACGCCGAAGTCGGCGAGGAGAAGCTGAAGGCCGAGACCACCCTGGACGAGGGCGCGTCCTACTTCGGCGAGGTAGCCCTGGTGCCCTACGACAGCCCCATCCGCAATCAGGAGCTGCTGTTCTACAACACCCTGTTTGATGAGAACGCCGCCTGCCACCTGGCCTTCGGCGAAGCTTACGCCGAGTGCATCACGGGCGGCGAGAGCATGAGCAAGGAGGAGCTGAAGGCCCACGGGCTCAACGACTCCATCACCCATGTGGACTTCATGGTGGGCACCGCTGACCTGTGCATCACCGGCAGGACCCACGAGGGGAAGGAGGTCCCCATCTTTACAGACGGTAATTTCGCACTGTGATCTTTTGAATCAAACCGAAAAAGCCCGCCAAAATCACAGATTTTGGCGGGCTTTTGCTCTATATTGATAGAATGCAGACCTGTCAGAGCCCGATTCATCGGATTTCCGGTTCGAGATTTTCAAATAGCGGGTCGTCAAAAAATTCCCGGACACTGATTTCAAGACCGTCACAAATCTTTTGAATGGAGACGACCCCCGGATTTTTGCTCTTCGTGTTCAACATACTATAAATCGTGGAGGGCGCTATGCCGCACTGATTTGCCAACGCATTGACCGACATATTCCGCTCCAGACACAGCGCATGGATACGGCGCGCTACAGCTGTCTTTGCGTTCATCCGGCATCACCACCCTCCCCTCTTTCACGGCTATTGTAGCCAAATTTACAATTTGCCGTGTGGGATATATCCTAAATCCCGTTTGTGTGCTATAATGGGATTTGCGATATATCTCGGAAAGGAAAAATGACAATGAAAACAACGACTTGTGCATTTACCGGCCATCGGCCAAAAAGCTTTCCCTGGGGCTATGACGAAAGCGCTCCCGACTGTGTACTCCTGAAGGAAGTCCTTGCGGCGCAGATCTCCGCATTGGCAGAACGGGGGATAACGGATTTCCTGTCGGGCATGGCCCAGGGGGTAGACCTCTGGTGCGCTCAGATCGTCCTTGACCTGAAAAAGAAATATCCTTCGCTGAAACTCCACGCCATTCTCCCATGTGAAGAGCAGGAGCGCAAGTGGCCTGCTGCAACGCAGGCGCTGTACCGCTCCATTCTGGACCAGGCCGACGAGGTGGTCTATGTGAACCGAGGCTATAGCGCAAACTGTATGTTGGAGCGCAACCGATATATGGTGGACCGGGCCTCTATCCTGCTGGCGGTCTACAACGGGACCTTCCGTTGCGGAACAGGAATGACGGTGCGCTACGCCCAGAAGCTGGGGCGGGAAACGATCGTGATCGACCCCGTCCTGCGTCACATGACGCATACGCCCTCTGTTACAAAGTAAGTGACAACCCCGCCGACCTGTGGTATGATAGGGGCAGTTCAAAACGCGGAGGGTAAGGCTATGACAGATACGGAACAGCGCAGCGCCGCCGCTCAATTCGCGGCAGACTGGAGGGGCCGGGGCGACGAAAAACAGGAGACGCAGGCATTTTGGCTGGCGCTTCTGCAAAAGGTTTACGGCGTCGAGGAACCGGAAAAATATATCTCCTTTGAGCTTCCCGTCAAGCTGGACCACACCAGCTTTATTGACGGCTACATCGCGGATACCCGCGTCCTGATCGAGCAGAAGGGGCGGGACATCGACCTGCGGAAGGGCTACAAGCAGTCCGACAGCAGTATGCTGACGCCTTTCGGTCAGGCCCGCCGCTACGCCGGGTATCTTCCGTTCAATCAGGTCCCCCGCTGGATCGTCGTCTGCAATTTTCAGACATTTGAGATCCACGACATGAACCGGCCCAATGACGAGCCGGAGGTCCTCGCCCTTGCCGATCTGGAAAAGGAATATCACCGTCTGGACTTCCTGGTGGACACCGGGAAGGAGCATATCAAGAAAGAGATGGAGGTATCCCTCCAGGCCGGTGAGCTGGTGGGGGTGCTCTACGACGCCCTCCTGAAGCAGTACAAGGACCCCGGCGATCCCGAAACGCTGAAAAGTCTCAACAAGCTCTGTGTCCGGCTGGTGTTCTGTCTGTACGCCGAGGACGCCGGGATTTTCGGCGGCCGCAATATGTTCCATGACTACCTGGAGCGTCACCGCGCGGAGGACCGGCGGGCGCTGATGAACCTGTTCCGGGTGCTGGATCAGGATACGCCCCAGCGGGACAAGTACCTGGATGATGACCTGGCGGCGTTCCACGCCCGTCTCATAAAAAAGTGTTATAATGAGGCAGGGTGAAAGAAATGGAAGA
>CAJUPS010000010.1 GCA_910588045.1 uncultured Oscillospiraceae bacterium
GGTTCTTTTCCTGCAAGGGAAAAGAACGCCCCCGCGCCGACGAGGCGCGAATCTAACCAAAAGAAAAAAAGAGGAGCGGCCCGCAGGGCCGCAAAGATGAAATCCAACCAGGAGGCTAGTCCCATGTAGAATGATTCCCCACTACCGAAAAATTGCTCAAAATCTATATAGGAGGCCAACAATTAAAATGGCTGGATTACAGGAAGAAATTACAAGAAGAAGAACCTTTGCTATTATTTCCCACCCGGATGCAGGGAAAACCACCCTGACAGAAAAATTCCTCCTCTATGGCGGGGCCATCGCCCAGGCCGGGGAGGTCAAGGGTAAGCGGGCCCGGGCCGCTACCTCCGACTGGATGGAAATCGAAAAACAGAGGGGGATCTCTGTCACCAGCTCCGTCATGCAGTTCCAGCACGCGGGCTACTGCATCAACATCCTCGATACCCCCGGCCACCAGGATTTCTCCGAGGATACCTACCGCACCCTCATGGCAGCGGACTCCGCCGTCATGGTCATCGACGGGGCCAAGGGCGTGGAACCCCAGACCCGGAAGCTCTTCAAGGTCTGCGCCATGCGCCACATCCCTATTTTTACCTTCATCAATAAGATGGACCGGGAGACAAAAGACCCCCTGTCCCTCTGCGAGGAGGTGGAGCGGGAGCTGGGCATTGACACCTACGCCGTCAACTGGCCCATCGGCTGCGGCAAGGAGTTTCAGGGGGTCTACGACCGGGAGAAGGCCAGCATCCTCTTTTTCTCCGCCGAGGGCAGGGGGAAAAAGGCCGCCTCCGTGGAGGTGGACCTGGAGGACCCCGCCGCCGCGAGTTTCATCGGCGAGGAGCGCTGGCAGGCCCTCCGGGAGGAGGTGGAGCTGCTGGGCGCGGGCCGGGACTTCGACATGAAGGCCGTCCGGGCCGGGAAACTCAGCCCCGTATTTTTTGGCTCGGCCCTGACCAATTTCGGCGTGGAGCCCTTCCTGGAGGAGTTTCTCCGCATGACGACCCCGCCCCTGAACCGGGAGTCCGATGCCGGTGAGATCGACGCCTTCTCCCCGGACTTCTCCGCCTTCGTCTTCAAAATCCAGGCCAACATGAACAAGGCCCACCGGGACCGGATCGCCTTTATGCGGGTGTGCTCCGGCAAGTTCCAGCGGGACAGCGAGGTCTACCACATGCAGTCCGGCAAGAAGCTGCGCCTCAGCCAGCCCCAGCAGATGTTGGCCGCCGAGCGGGAGATCATCGACGAAGCCTACGCCGGGGACATCATCGGGGTCTTCGACCCCGGCCTGTTCTCCATCGGCGACACGGTGACCATGCCCGGCAAAAAGTTCAGGTTCCAGGGGATCCCCACCTTTGAGCCGGAACATTTCATGCGCGTCTCCCCCATGGACACCATGAAGCGCAAGCAGTTTATCAAGGGCACCGAGCAGATCGCCCAGGAGGGCGCGATCCAGATCTTCAGGGTCCCCTTCGCCGGAATGGAGGAGGTCATCGTCGGCGTGGTGGGCACGCTGCAATTCGACGTGTTCCAATACCGGATGCGGTCCGAGTACGGCGTGGAGCTGCGGATGATGGGCCTCCCCTATGACCATCTTCGGCGGATCGCCGCCTCTCCGGTGGAGCCCAAGGATCTGACCCTGTGCGCCGACGCGGCGCTGCTGGAGGATTTCCGGGGGAGGAGCCTCGTGGCCTACTCCGGCGAGTGGCCGGTGGGGTATCTGCTCAAGCACAATCCGGGATTGGAGCTGGAGGAGCCGAATTGATCTACACGATCGGCCGCATTCCCTCCATGGTCAGCTGTACCCCCAGCCGGAACCCCAGGGCGAAGCTGTCCAGATAACCGGCATCCTCTATCTTCATCGCGGCGCTCCACAGATTTTCAAATTCCTCGGGGGTCAGCCGCTGTTCCGCGGCCCGGACCGCTCCCTGCGTCTCCCTGATGGCCCGGCGCTCCGTTTCGGATGAATGTGTCCCGCCCAGAAGGTCAAATAAAGTTTCCATGAGTTGGTTCATTTTGAGCACTCCTTTTCCGATGTAATATCGGAATCCATTATACCGAAATTATTTCGGAATGTCAAGACGTTTGGAGGCATAATGACAAGTTTTTCTGAAAGGATTAAAGAGCTGCGCCGCAAAAATGGCATGACGCAGGAAGGATTAGGAAAGATAATTGGAGTCACGCCGGATTCAATATACACGTATGAAAAAGGAAAAGCCTACCCGGAGGCACGCAATCTGCTCATTTTAGCAGATTATTTTGACGTATCTCTCGACTATCTGATGGGCCGGACGGACGACCCGGAGGTCCACCAGTTAGCACCCCGGGGAGGGAGCCAGGGCGAGACGGTAGGGGCTGCCGACCACCACGCTAAAATAGACGCATAAGACCCATAAGCGGGAAGCAGTCCGTTTAGACCGGAAATCTGTGCCACGGGCGCAAAAAAATAACCCCCGTAATTAGGGGATTCTCAAGGGTGGCGTAGCCCCCTTGAGGGTGCTTTTGCTTCTTTTCCCACAAGGGAAAAGAAGGCCCTGCCGCCGACGAGGCGGCAAAGCAACCAGAAAGAAGAGAGCGGACGCGGCGCGCCGCGCCGCCAGGAGGCAGTTATGGAAGACGAAACCATTTTGCAAAGTCGGCTGCAAGCCGCCATAGACACGATCCGCCCCGCAGACGCGGGGCAGATCAAAAAAGCAAAAACCCACTGGGACGCCATCGCCAAACCCCTCCACGGGCTGGGGCTGTTAGAGGACGTCATTGCCCGCATGGCGGGCGTCTCTCCCCTTCGCCGGGAGTACAAAAAATGTACGGTCAGTTTCTGCGCCGACAACGGTGTGGTGGCCCAGGGGGTCACCCAGACCGACAGCGGCGTCACCGCCATCGTAGGGGGCAACATGCTCACCGGGAAGGCCAGCGTGTGTTGTATGTCCCGGGTCACCGGGGCGGAGGTCCTGCCCGTTGACGCGGGGATGCTCACCGAGGTGGAGGGGATGCGCTCCATCAAGGTCGCCCGGGGCACAAAGGACCTCTCCCGTGAGCCCGCCATGACGCGGCAAGAGTGCCTGTCCGTGCTGCTCTCCGGCATGGACCTGGCGGGGGAGCTGGCGGGGAAGGGGTATACGCTTCTCGCCGCCGGGGAGATGGGGATCGGCAACACCACCACCACCAGCGCCGTGGCGGCCGCCCTGCTGGGCCGCCCCGCCGCTGAAATGACCGGCAAGGGCGCGGGCCTCTCCAACGAGGGACTGGCTAAAAAAATCGCGGTGATTGACCGTGCCATCGCCCTCCACCGCCCGAACCCGGCGGACCCGGTGGACGTGATTGCCAAGGTCGGGGGCTTCGACATCGCCGCCATGACCGGTTTCTACTTAGGCTGCGCCTTCCACCGGGTTCCGGCCATTATGGACGGGTTCATCTCCACCGTGTCCGCCCTGGCGGCGGTGCGGCTGTGTCCGGCCGCCGGGGATGCTTTGACCGCCTCCCATCTCTCCGCCGAGCCCGGCGCGGGGTATGTCATGGAGGCCCTGGGCCTCGCGCCCCTGCTGCAATTGGGCATGGCCCTGGGCGAGGGCACCGGCGCGGTGTCGGTCATGCCCCTTATCGACATGGCCCTGCGGGTCTATTTCGATATGCCCTCCTTTGACGGCATTGGCATTGATGCCTACCAGCCCCTGTGAGCGGGCGATTGATCCTGGTCTGGGGCGGCAGCGGCAGCGGCAAGTCCGCCTGGGCGGAGCGGATGCTCCTCTCGGAGGCCGCCGCCGTGCCGGATAGCCGGGCGGCGTATCTGGCCACCATGGAGGGGTCCAGCCCCGAGGCGGCGGCGCGGATCGAGCGCCACCGCGCGATGCGCAGCCGCCACGGGGCCGAGACCGGCCGCGCGTTTGTCACCGTGGAGCAGACCGTGGACATCGGCGGTGCGGCGGTGCTGCCCGGGGACTTCGTGCTGCTTGAGGACCTGGGGAACCTGCTGGCCAACGAGATCTGGTCCCCGGCGGGGGCCGGACCGGGGGGAGCGGAGGGGCGGATCATCTCCGGCATCCGCGCCCTGGCGGACCGCGCGGCGCTGCTGGTGGTCGTCAGCAACGATATTTTCACCGACGGCGGCGGGTATGATCGGGACACCGCGGCCTATATCCGCACGCTGGGGGAGCTCCACCGGCGTCTCGCGCCGATGGCGGAGCGGGTGGTGGAGGTGGTTTGCGGCATCCCGCTGGGATGACGCCGGGCCATGGAAACAGGAAATATGGGCTTGATTTTCTTCTGACAGTCATGATAAAATAGTGCGCAGTGTGGGAAAACGCCCATCAAAAAAACTGGGAGGAAATACGATGAAAAAACGTATTCTTGTAGTAGATGACGACACCATGAATCTGGTGAGGACAAAGATGATCCTGGAGGAGGATTACGAGGTCCTACTGGTCGATTCCGGGATGAAGGCGCTGGACAAAATGGAGCGGGAGAAGGTAGATCTGGTCCTTTTGGATATTGAAATGCCCCGGATGAACGGCTTTGAGACCTTTGAGCGCATGAAAACGATCGCCGCCGGTGTGCCCGTCATCTTTTTGACGGCGTCGGGGCTGGAGGACGACGTGGTCAGCGCGATCAAGCTGGGCGCGGTGAATTATCTGGTAAAGCCCTTCAAGCCGGAGGAGCTGAGCCGGCGGGTCGCGCAGGAATTGGCAAGGCAATGAGAGCGGAGGAATTGACGAGCAGACACCTGCTGCTGGCCAGCGTGACGACGGTGTTCAGCGGGATGCTGATCCTGATCACGGCGGTTATGCGCTGGGAGATCTGGATGATCCCGCTGATGGCGGCGGGCTGCTTCTGCGTGTGGTTTTTGCACATTGCGCGGCTCGGCTCGGATACGCTCTATGAGCACCTGTGCGCGGGACTGATGCTGATGGAGTTCTTTTTCTTCGGCGTGCATGAGAGCAGTCTCTTTGACATCCCCGCTATAGCCTGCATTCTGATTCTGGCGCTGTTCATGCTCAACAAAAAGTGGATCCTGTACGTGATCGTATCTTTGTACATATGTCAGCTGCTGCACCATACGCTGATTCTCCACACCATATCCCAATCGACAGAGCCCCGGGACGTATTTCGCCTGGGGCTCGGCGCCGTTGTGACCTTTGGCGGGGCGGCCCTGGCAAGCTATTGGATCAACCGGCGCATTGCGCAGCGGAAATGGTATGAGAGCGAGTTTGCAGAGCTGGCGAAGGCAGGAAAGCAAAACGCCGTCTTTTTGTCAAACGTCTCCCACGAACTCCGTACACCGATCAATATGGTCATAGGCATCAGCGAGGTGGCGCTGGCAAAGGAGCTTCCGCCGGATATTCGGGCGGATATGACGTCCATCAAGCTGGCAGGAAAGCGCCTGTCCAGCCAGATCAGCAATATGCTGGACTACACGGAGATCGTGGAGGGGACGCTCACCCCGGTCCAGGAGGACTACATGATCACCTCCGTGCTCAACGATGTGGTCACCACCACCGCATTGCAGACCAACCGGCAGCAGCTGGAGCTCGTGTTCGATATTGATCCCAAGACGCCCGCCATCCTCGTGGGAGACTCCGAGAAAATCTCCCACGTGCTCAAGATCATGGCGGAAAATTCCGTCAAGTTCACAGAAGTGGGCGGCATCAATATCCGCATCGGCTTTCGGCGGGAGGGCTACGGCATCAATCTGGTGATCGATATTCGGGACACCGGCATCGGTATGACGGACTCCCAGCTGACACAGATGTATGACGTCTTTTACCAGGCGGATTCCGGCGGGAGCCGCTTTGCGGGCGGGCTGGGACTGGGCCTCCCGATTGCCCAGGGGCTTTTGAATGCGATGGGCGGCTTCGTCCACTTTGACAGCGATGGCCCGCAGGGTCTGCACGCGCATATTGTGATCCCCCAGGGCGTCGTGGACGACCGGCCGTGCATCGTGCTCAACCACGCGGAGCAGTTCTGCATTGCGTGCTATTTCCGGCCCGAGCGGTACTGCTGTGACGAGGTCCGGGAATACTATGACGGGCTGATTCTGAACCTGGTGGAGGGCCTGGGCGTCAGGGGGTATCAGACCCACAACTTTGAGGGCCTGCTCAAGTTGCAGCGCAGCTATCCCCTGACCCATCTGTTCATCGCCCAGGCGGAATACGATGAGAACCGGCCCTATTATGAGGAGCTGGCGGATTCGCTGCGGGTCGTCGTCATTGCGGACAGGGAATTTAGCCTGCACAGCGCCAGTAAGCTGCTGGTCATACATAAGCCGTTTTCCGCCCTCTCGGTAGCCAACCTGCTCAACGGGGAGCTGGGCGAGAGGGGCTTTGCGGAGGACCAGGCCGCGGGACGTAAGCCGTTCACCTGCTCGGGCGTCCGGGCCCTGGCCGTGGATGATGAGGAGATGAACCTGGTGGTTGCAAAGGGGGTCCTGGGCAGCTACAAGATCGAGGTGGACACCTGCCTGAGCGGCAGAGAGGCCATCGAGCGCTGTGGGAACACCGCCTACGACATCATCTTTTTGGACCACATGATGCCCGGGTTCGACGGCGTGGAGACGCTGAAGAGGATCCGCGAGCTCCGGAACGGGGTATACCAGGATCTGCCCATAATTGCGCTGACGGCAAACACGGTCAGCGGCGCGCGGGAGATGTTCCGCAGCGAGGGCTTTACGGAATTTGTTCCCAAGCCCATCGAGCGCACCGTCCTGGAGCGGGTACTGCGCAAGGTGCTCCCCAAGGACTGCATCCGCTACAGTGCGCAGAACGCGGGGGAGATGGCGGTCCCGGCGGCGCCGGAGGCGGACGGGGAGAGCGTGGAGCGGCCTGCGCCGGAGGCGGCGGGCAGCGGGATGGCGGCCTACGAGCGGCTGGTACAGGCGGGGGTCAACGTGGCGTGCGGACTGGACTACTGCGGCGGGTCGGACGCCTTTTACCTGGAGATGCTGCGCGTCTTCTGCGGCCAGAGCGAGGAGAAGCGCTCGGAGCTCGCGACGCTCTATGAGAGCGCGGCATGGGCGGACTATACGGTCAAGGCCCACGCGCTCAAGAGCACGTCCCTGACCATCGGCGCGGAAGGGCTTTCCGCACAGGCGAAGGAGCTGGAGCTGGCGGGGAAGAGGGGCGATATAGACTATATTCTGGAGCATCACACCGCGCTGATGGCCGCCTATGAGGCGCTCTGCGTGAAAATTGCGGAAGTCGTGCCGCATTCTGAGGGGTGGGAGTCTGCGTGATAAGAAAATGGCTTGCGATCGTCACCGATCACAGGGTGAGCCTGCGGGAGCGCATGTTCCGCATAGTCACCTTCATCTGTATGCTCGCGCTGATCTTTACGCTGCCCATGGGCAGAAGTCTTCTGAACATCCTGCTGCTGCTGGCGGGGCTAGTCGCGATCGCGCTCATTGCAAAGTTCAGCATCCGCAAGGGGTATATCCAGACGGGCGCCACGGCGATCGTGGCGCTGCTGCTGGTGCTGTTTCCCGTCACCTTTTTTTCCGCAGGCGGGTTCTACAGCGGCGTGCCGGAGTGGTTCGTCCTCTGCTTCATCTATGTCTGCATCACCTTGCAGGGGCGGCGCAGGGTCGTATTCTTCGGCCTGTGCATGGCGGAGACGCTGCTCTGCTACGGCATCGCGTTCTATTTCCCGGACTTCGTTGTCCGGAACCCCCACACGAACTTTATCTTTGATTCCGCCTTCTCCATGATTGTGGTGGGGCTGCTCACCAGCGTGCTGCTGATGTTCCTCAACCGGATGTATGAGGAGGAGAACGCCATCTCCCAGCAGCAGAAGAAGGAGATCGAGGAGCTCAACCGGGCGGAGAACCACTTCTTTTCCAGCATGAGCCACGAGATTCGCACGCCCATCAACACGATTATCGGGCTCAACGAGCTCATCCTGCGGGAGGACATCCCGGAGGAGGTGGCGGAGAACGCGCGGAATATCCAGGGGGCCAGCAAGCTCCTTCTGACGCTGATTAACGACACGCTGGACCTTTCCAAGATCAAATCCGGAAAGATGGAGATCGTCAACGTCTCCTATGAGACCGGCCCGCTCTTCTCGGAGATTGTCAACATGGTGTGGCTCAAGGCGCGGGAGAAGGGCCTGGAGTTCAAATTGCAGGTGGACCCCTCCATCCCCAGTATGCTCTGTGGGGACGAGGTGCGCATTAAGCAGATCCTGATCAACCTGCTCAACAACGCGGTGAAGTACACCAGCGAGGGTTCGGTCACCCTCTCCGTCCGGTGCGAGCGCCAGTCGGTCAACCGGGTGAGGGTGTGGTACACCGTGGAGGATACCGGCCAGGGGGTCAAGAAGGAGAACATTCCGTATATCTTCAACGCCTTCCGGCGGGTGGATGAGGAGAAGAACCGGTATATCGAGGGGACCGGGCTGGGCCTGAGCATCGTGCAGCAGCTGGTGGAGCTGATGGGCGGTGAGATCAGCGTCAATAGCGTGTACACCAAGGGGTCGAAATTTGTCGTCATGCTGGAGCAGGACATCATTGACGAGAGGGAGCTGGGGACCTTTACGCTGGCCTCCCATACGCGGTCCCGCGAGGGGGCGGCGTATCGGCAGAGCTTTGAGGCGCCGGACGCCCACATCCTTGTGGTGGACGACAACGACATGAACCTGATGGTGGTCAGCAAGCTGCTGACGGATACGAAGATTAAGATTGATACCGCCTCCAGCGGAGCGGAGTGCCTGCGGCTCACGCAGAATCACCACTATGACTGTATCCTCATGGACCACATGATGCCGGAGATGGACGGAATCGAGTGCCTCCATGCGCTGCGGGTACAGCCTGGCGGGCTGTGCCAGGACGTGCCGGTGGTGGCGCTCACCGCCAATGCGGGCAGCGACAACCAGCGCATGTACCGGCAGGAGGGCTTCAGCGGCTACCTGGCCAAGCCGGTCAGCGGCGCGCTGCTGGAAGCGGCCGTGCTGGGCATTCTCCCTCCGGAGCTGGTGCATATCAGCGAGGAGTCCGCGCAGTCGGATATTGATAAAGAGGTGCTGATTTTCGAGCAGGTGAAGCGGCGCTCCATCCTGGTCACCACGGACAGCGTGTGCGATCTCCCCGAGTCCCTCCGGAAGGGATTCGGCATCTCTGTATGTCCCTACTATGTCTGCACGGAGGAGGGGCGGTTTCTGGATGGGCAGGAGCTGCAAACGGATGAGCTGCTGCTCCACATCACCGGAGGGAGGACGGGGTATTCCCAGGCCCCCGAGGTGGAGGACTACGAGCGGTTTTTCGCGGAGAAGCTGACAGAGGCCCAGAATGTCATCCACATCGCCATGGCCAAGCACGTCAGCGACGGGTATCAGAACGCCCTGGAGGCGGCCAAGTCCTTTGAAAATGTCACCGTGATTGACTCCGGGCACCTCTCCAGCAGCATGGGGCTGGCGGTGCTGTGCGCAGCGTATATGGCGGAGCATCACGCCACAAAGGAGCAGATCGTGGAGTCGGTGACGCGGATGAGGCGCTTCATTTCCTCGGCCTTCATCATAAGCAGCACCCACACGCTCTGCCAGTCCGGGCGCATCTCCAAGCGGATACAGATCCTCTGCGACGCGCTGCTGCTCCACCCCATCCTTGTGCTGAAAAAGAGCCGGATGGTGGTGGGCAGCATGGCGGCGGGCAGCTTTGCGCACGCGGCAAAAAAATATGTCAAGAGGACGCTTCAGGATACCGTGAATATAGACCGGCGGGTTCTGTTCATCACCTACTCGGGCATGGAGGTGGAGCAGCTCCAATATATTCAGAACCTGGTGCGGCAGCACTGCCCGTTTGAGCGTGTCTATCTCCAAAAGGCATCCTCTGCCATCGCGAGCAACTGCGGCCCGGGGTCCTTCGGGTTGCTGTTCATGCGGCGGGACGATGCCGCGATCCCCTTCTTCCAGGCGCCGGAACAGGATGGGGCGGCACAGAAGGAGCTCTCCCAGAGTTGACAGGCGGGGGCCGCTTCGTGTAAAATGGGGGCAGTGATCGATTGGTAAGGGAGTGATTGCGGACATGTCGATCAAGAAGAAACTCACATCCATGCTCTTCGGCCAGAAGGCGGGGGCCGTGGACGGGGCCGCTCCCGCGGCGCCGGAGACCGCCGGGGTGGCAATCCCGGAAACCGTGACCGGCGGCCGCCCGGACTCGTATGTGCTGGAGCTGTCCTCTGAGCACCCGCTCTACCGGCTCTATGACCAGCGGCGGCAGGAGGTGGGCTATCTCCCCGCTCCCCGGCTCTGCCTGGACGAGGATGGCATGTTGTCGCCGGAGACGGCGCGCCTGGAGCTCAACCGGCTGCGGGCGCAGATCACGTCGGCCTGCAATGCGCGTCTGAAAGAGGCCAGAGGGAAAATCAGAGGGGGCTCCGGGAAGAAGAGGCAAAGCGGAGCGAAAGCCAAAGAGGAGGAGAAAAAGGGCGGAAAAAAGGAGGAAGAGAAAAAGGCGGAGGAGGAGGTCCAGGACGGTCCGCCGGTACTGGACGCGATGCCCTGGTTCTTCCTCTCGGCGGATAAGCTCCTGGCCTGGCTGCTGGTGTTTCCTCCCACGCGGCGGGGCAAGGACGTGACCCGCACCCAGATCTACGAGGCCCTGGTGCGCCAGGGCATTGGCTATGGGGTGGACGCGCGCTTGCTGGACCAGCTCGCCCACAGCGACAAAAAATATTTCAATCTCTACCTGGTCGCCCGGGGAAAGCCCGCCTTCAACGGGGTCAACGGAAACATTGTCGATAACTTCCCCAGGGTCATCGAGCACACCCTGGAGGTGAACGAGTATGACCAGGTGGACTATACCGCCCTGAATCTCATTTGCAACGTAAAGCAGGGGCAGGAGATCTGCCGCCTGATCAAGCCGACGGAGGGGGAACCGGGCCGCTCGGTCCTGGACGAGGAGATCCCCGCCAAGAGCGGGCAGGACGTTCCGCTGCCCCAGGGGAGGAACACGGAGATCAGCGAAGACGGCTCCAAGCTGGTGGCCTCCATTGCGGGTTCGGTGGAGTTCACCGGGCGCAGCTTCCAGGTCAACCCTGTGCTGGAGGTCCCGGGGGATGTGGACTTCTCCACCGGGAGCATCGACTTCATGGGGGACATCAACATCCGCGGCAGCGTGCTCAGCGGCTTCACGGTCCGGGCGATGGGGAATATCCGCGTGGCAGGCGTGGTGGAGGCAGGCAGTACCGTGGAGGCCGGAGGGGACCTGGTGGTGGTCAAGGGGATCCTGGGGGACGGAACGACCACGGTTCAGGTCCACCGCAGCCTGTTTTCCAAGTATATAGAAAATGCCACCATCTCTGTGCGGGAGGACCTGCAAACGGACTGCATCATTGGCAGCAGCATCTACTGCGGCCGGGAGGTGGTGGTCCAGTCGGGCCGGGGGACCATCATGGGCGGCCGGGTATGGGCCGCCAAGCGCATCCGGGCCAACGCTGTGGGCTCCCGGTCGGAGTGCAGGACCTCCATCCACCTGGGGGGAAGCCCCTGTGACAGCTTTGAGCAGGAGATGATCAAGCGGGAGGTCAACGCCCTGGAGATGGAGCTGGAGCGCCTCTCCTGCCAGCCGGACAGCCCGGTCCGCTCCAGCCTCCTGGGCAAGGCGAAGATCAAGCTGATGACGGCGGAGATGAAGCTGCGGCAGATGGAGTCCCGGAAAGAGGACGGCGAGAAGGACGACAGCGACAAGGAGGAGCAGGAGAATGGGCGGCTGGAGTGCGCCGTGGCGTACCCGGGAACGCGGGTGCATATCGGCGGCGATATGATCCGCCTGCACCAAACGAAGCGGAGCTGTACCGTCACGATGGTCCGGGGAGAGATCGTCGTAATGTGAGACGGAAACATCAGGAAGGAGAGTGGACCATGAATACGATGGTGCCGCGTGAGGACCTAGCGGAAATTTTTGACCAGGTTGTCCGGGAGATTACCCAGAAGGAAGCGGGGATCGAGCTTCAGTCCAGCGATGCGGAGCTGGACGGCGAGTTCTGCACGGTATACACCACTTTTCACAGGGGGTATCACACCAGTCTCTCTCTGTGCGCGGAGCGGTCCATGTTTGTGCGGCTGACCAGGCGCATGATGGAGCGGGAGGACGTCTCGGACGAGGATGTAGAGGTCTTTGCCAAGGAATATTTCTATATGTTGTGCGGGCATGTGGCGACCCGGCTGTACGAGATCACGAAAGTACCGGCCCGGTTCGGCATTCCGGTCTTCTGCCGGGGGCGCTATGCGCCGGAGGACCGCATGGAGCATATTGTTCTCACGTATTCCAGCGATGAGCAGGAGTGCGCACGGCTGGTTCACCACGCTCTGGAGGAGCTGGCACATCAGGAGCAAAAGGAGGGCCTCCCGTCATGAAAAAGCGAGTAATGATTGTGGATGATTCCTGCGTCATGGAGATGCAGATCCAAAGGCTTCTGGAGGGTTCGGAGTTCGAGGTGGCGGCTTACTGTGACAGCGGTGAGGATGCCATCCGCCGCTACGGCGAGATCCGGCCGGACGTGGTGACCATGGATATCATCATGCCGGGGCTGGACGGACTGGAGACCGCCCAGGTGATCCTCCGGGAGCACCCGGACGCCAGGATCGTCATGATTTCCGCCCTGGGTTACGATGACGCGCGGAACGAGGCGACCGCCATCGGGATCCGGCAGTTTCTCCACAAACCCTTTGACCGGGAAGATTTGCTGACCGCGCTGGCCGGGGCCTGCTGTACGCCGTGTCCTGGCCGATAGAGGGCATCCGCGCTTGTCTGTCATTTGAACCCCCATGCAGCGTGCAGTCCAGTTGGACGCTGCATGGGGGTTCTTTAGATGCGCGCTGTCATTTTCGGGTGTCCTCCGGCTGACCACAGCGACAGCCTCCACAGGTGGAGCAGTCGCCATGACAGCCTCCGCCGGACCGGCGGGACTTCCACAGTGATCGGATGGCCAGGGCCACCACGCAAATAAGGAGCAGCAAGACGACAAGTTCTCCAGGGGCCATATTTCTCACCTCATTTCTTGGTATCACTGCGCCGCCGCAGCAACGGAGCGCAGGCGGCCGGATGGGGCCTCCCCCTGGTATCCCTTGCGCAGCAGCAGGTAGAGGACACCGGCCAGGGCGGCGAGAGCCACCACGGTCCATAGGCTGAAGCTGACAGCGCCGGTCAGCAGGCCGCCGACCTGGTAGACGATGAGGGCGGCCACATAGGCGAACACGCACATATAGCCGATGGCAAAGGCGGTCCACCTGGCATTGTTCATCTCCCGCCGGATGGCGCCCATGGCGGCGAAGCAGGGGGCGCACAGCAGGTTGAAAATCATGAAGGAATACGCGGTGAGAGCGCCGAAATCCGCGCCCACCAGGGGCCAGATTTCATCTCCGTTCTCGCTGAGTTCCCCGGCGAAGTGGTAGAGGGTGCCCAGGGCGCCCACGACGTTCTCCTTGGCGATCAGTCCGGTGAAGGAGGCCACGGTGGCCTTCCAGGCCATATCCCCCGTCCATCCCAGGGGGTAGAAGAGCCAGGCAACGGCGCTGCCGATGGCGGCCAGCAGGGAGGCGTTGTTGTCCTCCACCGGACCGAAGGAGCCGCCCGTGAAGCCGTAGCCCTGGAGGAACCAGAGGACGATGGTGGAGAGCAGGATCACCGTTCCGGCCCGCCGGATGAAGCTCCAGCCCCGCTCCCAGGTGGCCCGCAGGACGTTGGAGGCCGACGGCGCGTGGTAGGCGGGCAGCTCCATGACGAAGGGGGCGGGTTCTCCGGCGAAGGCTTTGCATTTCTTGAGCATGATGCCGGAGAGGACCACGGCGGCAATGCCGATGAAGAAGGCGGAGGTGGCCACCAGGGAGGAGCCGCCGAACACCGCCCCGGCGAAGAGGCCGATGATGGGCATTTTTGCCCCGCAGGGGATGAAGCCGGTGGTCATGACGGTCATTTTCCGGTCGCGGTCCTGCTCGATGGTCCGGGAGGCCATGATGCCGGGGACGCCGCAGCCGGTGGCCACCAGCATGGGGATGAAGCTCTTCCCGCTCAGACCGAAGCGGCGGAAGAGGCGGTCCATGATAAAGGCGATCCGGGCCATGTAGCCCACGTCCTCCAGGACGGCCAGCAGCAGAAAGAGGACCAGCATCTGGGGCACGAAGCCCAGCACAGCGCCCACGCCGCCCGCGATGCCGTCGATGATGAGGCCATAGAGCCAGGAGCCCTCGGCCACGCCCAGGGCGGTCAGAGCGCCTCCCAGCCAGCCGGGGACCAGTTCCCCGAACAGGGCGTCGTTGGCCCAGTCGGTGCCCCAGGTGCCGACGCCGATGCCCCAGGCCTCTCCGGAGCCGTCGAAGAGAGCCGCCGGGGAGGTCCCCATAGCGATGGAGTAAATCAGGAACATCACCGCCGCGAAGATGGGCAGGGCAAGGATGCGGTTGGTGACGATCCGGTCGATTTTATCGGAGCCGGAGAGGCTGTGCTTCACCGCCTTCTTCTTCACGCACCTGCTCACGACGGAGCTGATGTAGGCGTACCGCTGGTTTGTGATGATGCTCTCCGCGTCGTCGTCCAGTTCGCGCTCGCAGTCCGTGATGTGCGCCTCCAGGTGGGCGTTCAGTGCGGGGTCGAGGCGCAGCTCCTCCATGACCTTCCCATCCCGCTCGAAAATCTTGATGGCGTACCAGCGCAGGCAGCCCGGCGTCACCAGGTCCTGGATGGATTCCTCAATGTGGGCCAGGGCGTGCTCCACGCTGCCGGTGAACACGTGGGGCTGCTCCCCCGTCCGCTTCTCCCGGGCCAGTGCCACGGCCTTCTCCGCGGCGTCCGTGCCGCCCTCGCCCTTGAGAGCGCTCATCTCCACCGCCTGACAGCCCAGGGCCTCCCCCAGCTTGTCGAGGTCGATCCGGTCCCCGTTTTTTCGCACCAGGTCGATCATGTTCACCGCCACCACCACGGGCAGGCCCAGCTCTATGAGCTGCGTGGTCAGGTACAGATGGCGCTCGATGTTGGTGCCGTCCACGATGTCGAGGATGGCGTCCGGCCGTTCCTTTACCAGGTATGACCGGCTCACCACCTCCTCCAGGGTGTAGGGGGACAGGGAGTAGATGCCGGGCAGGTCCTGGATCACCACGTCTCTGCGGCCTTTCAGCCGTCCCTCCTTCTTCTCCACCGTGACCCCTGGCCAGTTGCCCACGTACTGGTTGGAGCCGGTCAGGGCGTTAAACAGGGTTGTCTTACCGCAGTTTGGGTTGCCCGCCAGGGCAATTCTGATGTCCATGCTGCTTTCTCCTTTCTGATATTAGTTTAAGCTAACTCTTGGTCAAAAAATTTTCCGAAACTTCGATCATGTCCGCATCGGCTTTCCGGACACTGAGCTCATAGCCGCGGACGTTCAGCTCCATGGGGTCCCCCAGGGGGGCCACCTTGCGCACAAAAATGTCCACGCCCTTGGTGATGCCCATGTCCATGATCCGGCGCTTCACGGGGCCCTCCCCGTGGAGACGCGTAACGGTGGCGGTTTCTCCCACCCTGACGTCCTTCAGCGTCTTCATATTGCTCTCCTCCTTCGATTTCATCAGATGATAATGCGATTTGCCATGGTTTTGTCCAGAGCGATCCGGCTGTCCTTCACCTGTACGATCAGGTTTCCCGCCATCTCACTGACCACCGTCACACTGCTGTCCACCACAAAGCCCAACTCCGCCAAATGCCGGCGGGTTTCGTCCCTACCGGCAATTCTGCGAATCATGACGGTTTCTCCTGTCTTTGCCATCGTCAGCGGCATCAAGCGCGCACCTCCTTCTCATGTAATTAGTGTTTGCTAACCCGGAATCAACCAAAGTTTACTACCACTAACTGCTTTTGTCAAGACCTTATGCGCTCCTTTTTGTCTCTTTGGTTAGATTATACTAACTACCGCCTGGATGGCTGCCGAAAAATGGAGGGATTTGCCAATATGACCACTTCCGCGGAGAGCGGCACAGAGCTTGGTTCCGTGCCGTTCTCCGCGTTATAGTCGATGCGGTTGAGAATCGGTAAAAAGAAGGCGAGGGAAAACAGGGGGTGGCGAGGCGAAGGACGCAGGCGGGCTGATGCCCGCCAAGGACGACAACGAAGTCCACTCCCTGTTTTAACCGCCGAACTTTACCGATTTTCAACTGCTTCGACTATAAAAAGCTCTCCACGGGAGCTTGCCGTCAGCGGCGGCAGCTCCTGCGGAGAGCTTTTTGTCAGTCGGCTTTACAGATGGTTCTTTCCTCTGGGGATGAATTGCCCCTGTACGTTCTGAATGCTGCCGTGGTCTACGGCAAGCTGTCCGCGGAGGTACACCTGGGCGATGGAGCCGGAGGTACGCCAGCCCTCATAGGGGGTGTAGTCCACGTTTTGCGCCTGGTCTGCGGCGGTGATGACGCTGTTGGCGGAGGGATCATAGACCACGATGTCCCCGTCGCTGCCGGGGGCGATGACGCCCTTCCGGGGCCAGCAGCCGTAGAGCTTCGCCGGATTCTCGCTGAGTACCCGGCACATGTCCGGCGCGGTGATCCGCCCCGCCGCCACACCGTGGGTGTAGAGCAGCACCCCCCGGTGTTCCACGCCGGGCAGGCCGCCGGGAATCCTGGTGAAGTCGTATTGCCCCGCCCGCTTCTGGGCGGTGGTGAAGGGGCAGTGGTCGGTGGCCACGGTGTCGATCTCCCCGCTCCTCAGGGCCTCCCAGAGGGCTTCCCTGTCCGCCTTTTTCCGGATGGGCGGGGCGCAGACATACTTGGCGGCCTCCATGTAGTCCGGGTTGTCATAGACGCCGTCCTCCAGCAGGAGGTAGTGGGGACAGGTCTCCACGTACACGGTCTGCCCCCGCCGCCGGGCGGCACGGACCTCCTCCAGGGCCTCCCGGGTGGAGAGGTGGACGACGATGACCGGTACGTCCGCCAGCTGGGCCAGGCGCAGTAGGTGCCCCACCGCCTCCGCCTCCAAGGGCGCGGGCCGGGTGCGGGGATGGGAGGCGGGGGACATCCGCCCGGCCTCTTTCGCTTCCGCCACGAGGGCGCGGATCACACCGTCGTTCTCGCAGTGGACCCCGGCTATGCCGCCCAGCGCCCGCAGGCGCAGCAGCGCGTGGTACATGTCCCCCTCCGGGATCATCATGGCGGGGTAGGTCATGTACATCTTGAAGGAGGTGATCCCCCGGTCCATCATCTCGCCCAGCTCCTGGGAGATGCCCTCGTTCCAGTCATCGATGGTCATGTGGAAGCTGTAATCGCAGGCAGTTTTGCCCTCCGATTTGACCTGCCAGCGGCGCAGGCCGGAGGAGAGGGTCTCCCCCTTGTCCGGGGCGGCGAAGTCCACCACCATGGTCGTCCCGCCGCGGAGGGCGGCGCGGCTGCCGGTGGCGAAATCGTCGGCGGTAATGGTGCCGCAGACCTCCAGGTCGAAGTGGGTGTGGCCATCAATGAAGCCGGGAAACAACAGCTTGCCGGTGCAGTCCACAATTTGTGCGTCCGCAGCGGACAAGTTCTCACTGACAGCCGAAATTTGTTCGCCCTCCAGCAGGACGTCCGCTCGTTTTTCCCCCTGGGCAGAAATGACGGTTCCTCCGCGCAGCAGTGTTTTCATGGCAGCGCCTCCTTGCAGAAAGTGGATTTGTTGGAAAAGTATACCACAAATTTCCGGGTATATCCAGTACCCGGGGAGGAATCGAAAAGATTTTTTGAAAATTTATCAAAAAAAAGCAAATCCAGTCTAGCCAAAAAGAAAAAGATGGAGTATAATCGGAAACGTATACAGGCGGGGGAGGGGTTGTCCGCAGGGCGGGCCCCTGTCCGTCTAAAATTGAATTTAGGAGGAACCCCAAACATGAGAAAGTGGAACAAATTGCTTGCCTTGCTGCTGGCAATGGTCATGGCCTTCAGTCTGGCCGCGACCGGGCTGGCGGCGGAAGGCGACGCGGCGGCAGAGGCTCCCGCCCCCGCGTATGAAGTCCCCGCAGAAGCAGAGGGCGCCATCGTCATCCTTCATACGAACGATGTCCATGGCGCCATTGAGAGCTATGCCCAGGTAGCCACACTCAAGGCTATGTACGAAGAGGCCGGCGCCTACGTGCTGGTCATGGATGCCGGAGACTTCAGCCAGGGCACGACCAACGTGAGCGTCTCCGAGGGCGCTACTGCCATTGAGCTGATGAACATGGTCGGTTACGATGTGGCCGCCCCTGGCAACCACGAGTTTGACTACGGCTATGAGAACCTGACCAAGCTGGCCGAGGCCGCTGAGTTCCCCATCCTGGCCGCCAACATTACCTATGACGGCAAGCTGGCATTTGGCGACAACGTTACCTTCGAGACGGAGGACGGCGTGAAGATCGGCGTGTTTGGCCTGGATACCCCCGAGACCGCTTCCAAGGCCCACCCCGGCAAGATCAAGGGCGTGTCCTTTGCCGGTGGCGAGGATATGTACAAGATTGCACAGGCGCAGGTTGACACCCTGAAGGACTGCGACTATGTCATCTGCCTGGGCCACCTGGGCATTGACGATGAGACCGCCGCTACCGCCAACCGCTCCATCGACCTGCTGGAGAAGGTGACGGGCATCGATGTGTTCATCGACGGCCACTCCCACTCCACTCTGGACCAGATCGCTGCGGCAACCAACGAGAAGCGCACCGTAGGCGAGACCGTGGTCACCTCCACCGGCACCAAGCTGGCCAACGTGGGTGTGGTCACCATCAAGGACGAGACCATCACCACCGACTGCATTGACCTTGCTGCCTACACCGTGGCCGGGGACGAGGCGATCGCCGCCCGCGCCGCTGAGATCGCTGCTGAGATTGAAAAGGACTACGGCGCTACCTTCGCCGCCAGCGAGGTTCTGCTCAACGGCGAGAAGGCCCCTGGCAACCGCACCGAGGAGACCAACCTGGGCGATCTGATCACCGACGCTATGGTCTGGTACGCCACCAAGGACGGCGAGGACCTGGGCGTTCCCACTGAGAATGTTGTCGCGCTGACCAATGGCGGCGGCATCCGCGCTCCCATCCAGATCGGCGATGTCACCAAGAAGGATGTCAACACGGTTCTGCCTTTCGGCAACACGGTGGCTTATGTTACCGTTACCGGCGAGGCCCTGCTGGAGGTTCTGGAGGCGTCCACCTTCTGCACTCCCGAGGCTGTTGGCGGATTCCCCCAGGTTTCCGGTGTGAACTTCACTCTGGATGTCAGCAAGAGCTATGACAAGGGCGATGTCTACGGCGACACCACCTATTCTGCTCCCAAGAGCATTAACCGCGTGACCATCGACAGCGTCAATGGCAAGGACTTTGATCCCGAGGCCAACTATGTGGTTGTGACCAATGACTTCCTGGCCAATGGCGGTGATACCTACTATGCCCTCACTGCCTCTGAGAACATCGTTGATACCGGCGCTCCCTTGGATGAGGCTCTGATGCAGTACATCACCGAGGTTCTGGGCGGCAAGGTTACCGCCGAGAAGTACGGCGAGCCCGCAGGCCGTATCACCATCAAGGGTGAGCCCGCTCCCGCTGAACCTGAGCAGCCCGCTGAACCCGCTCCCCTCTTCAAGGATGTAAAGGAAAGCGATTGGTTCTATGCCAACGTGAAGGCCATGTCCGAGCAGGGAATTGTCAACGGCTATAAGGATGGTTCCTTCCTGCCCAATGATTCCATCAACTGGGGCGCTGCTCTGAAGATGGTCACCGTGTTTATCACCGGCGAGGAGAAGGCTCCCGTTGCGGATGGCGACTGGGCCAGCGGCTATGTTGCTTACGCCAAGGAGGCGGGCCTCGTGGCGGGCGACGTGGACATCAACGCCACGATCACCCGTGTTGAGTTCTGCCAGGTGCTGGCGAAGGCTCTGAAGCTGGAGGCTTCCACGGAGAAGAGCACCTTCCCCGATACCGAGGACGGCTATGTGATGACTCTGGTTGGCCTGGGGGTCATTGAGGGCTATCAGGGCAAGTTTGACCCCGATGGCGCTCTGACCCGCGCGGCGGTGTGCAAGATTCTCGACACCATCCCTGAGGAGGCCAAGAATCCCGCTCCCGCTGATGAGGCTGCCGACAAGGCCGATGACGCCGACAAGGCTGACGACGCCGATAAGGCCGACGATACCGACAAGGCCGACGATACCGACAAGGCCGACGACGCTGCCCCGGCTGACGATGCTGCCAAGGACGACGCCGCTAAGGACGAGCCCAAGGCTGACAGCACCCCCAAGGCCGCGTAACGTAGTTTAGCAGCTTTCCATTTCAAATCAAGCGCGCCGCAGAACCTAGGCTCTGCGGCGCGCTTCCTGTGTCCGTGGCGACGGGCACTCCTTCGGGCGGGCCCCCCAGCACGGCAAATGCCGTGCGGCCATCAAGAACCCCCAAAAAATTCAGGGGCGGAACAGAGTTCCGCCCCCTTGGCATTTCTCTTTTGCAGACACTTTCACCAGACGCACCATTAAGCAAGCGCAAGCTTGCGGCAAAAAGTTCTTTTTGGTTCTTTTTCTTTCAAGAAAAAGAATAGTTCCCCCCGGCCGCTCACTCCAGGTCCACGCTGATATGCTCCGTCCCGTGCGCTTCAAATTCGCCCATATATTGCTCCATACGGTCCATGACCTCGTCGTAGTTCTCCTCGGTGGCGCGCTCGGCGTCCAGGTCGCGGAGGGCCAGCTCCTCCGCGAGGATTTCAAAGAACGCAACGTCCTCGTAGGCCATGATGGCCTCGTGGATGCCGCCCTCGGCAAAGGCCCGGGAGGGGATGATCTCCCCGTTATACAGCTCCACCAGAGGCGCCATACCGTGGTCCAGGCAATGGGAGAAGATCAGACTCTCCACCTGGTCATAGTCCCGGATGCGGTCCTCCCCTCGGGTGGAATTGAGTACCCAGTTGCCTATGTATACCAGATCCAGCAGGCGTCGGAATTGCTTCGCCGTCATTCGTAGCTCCATGATAAGACCTCCTCCCAGTGCTTTTAGAACCTGTACTCAAGTCAGTAAGCACAGTATAACAGATACGCGCGGAAAATTCCACAGAAAATACAGGGCAAAAAGCCTAAAATTTTACTTGTTATCCCCGATGAATCATAGTACAATAGTAAAGCTGTACAATATAAGTGTGTCCGCTCGATACGGACGGGAAGGAAGGGAACGGATTGAATCCAAAATCCATCGGCGTGTTCGACTCCGGCCTGGGAGGGCTGACCGCGGTGCGGCAGCTGCGACGGCTGATGCCCTCCGAAAACATTATATACTTCGGCGATACCGCCCGTGTCCCCTACGGCAACCGCAGCAGAGAAACCCTGCTGCAATATGCCCGACAGGATTTGCGGTTTCTGCGAACCTTCAACCTCAAAGCGGTGGTCATCGCCTGCGGCACCGTCAGTACCAATTGCCTGGAGACGCTGCGGGAGGAGAGCTGCTGGCCCATCACCGGCGTGGTGGAGCCCGCCGTGGAGCGGGCGGCGGCTGTGACCCGGTCGGGGAAAATCGGGCTGGTGGCCACCAGGGCGTCCGTGGCCAGCGGGGCCTATGAGCGGGTGTTCCGCCGGGCGGACCCGGCGCTGGAGGTCCACGCCCTGGCCTGCCCCCTGTTCGTGCCCCTGGTGGAGGAAGGGCGGTATCGCCCGGGCGACGTGGTGATCGAGACCGTGGCCCGGGAGTACCTGACGCCGCTGGTCGAGGCGGGGGTGGATACGCTGGTGCTGGGGTGTACACACTATCCACTGCTGTCGGAGGTCATCGGCGGCGTGATGGGCCCGGGGGTGACCCTGGTGGACGTGGGCGCTGAGGCCGCAAGGGCCTGTCGGGATCTGCTGGCGGCGGGGGACGCTCTGGCGGAGCGGGAAACGGGCTCGGCACGGTTCTATACCAGCGACCGGGCGGTGAACTTCCAGCGGCTGGCAGCGCTGTTTCTGGGCGAGGAAGAGCCGGTGGAGCAGGTGGATATTTTTCAATATTGAGTATGATGGAGAAACAGATCATTCTATTTGTGCGGGGGGAGCAGACCTATGACGCCGTTGCCCCCGAGGTCACGGAGCTGAGCACCGAGGGCGTCATGACCATCGACGGCGAGGAGATCACCCTGACTTACCAGGAGTCGGAGATCACCGGCATGGAGGGCACCACCACCCGGTTTACAGTCCGGGGGGATACGGTGGTGCTGGAGCGCACGGGGACGATCGTCTCCCGGATGGAGTTCACAAGGGGGGAGCGCAGCAGCTCCCTCTATGAGACCCCGTGGGGAACCATGGTGGTGGACATCTCGACCACGAAGCTGACCCACCGGATCACGGAGCGGGGCGGGGTGATGGAGATCGCGTTTACCATCGCCGTCAACCACCAGGTGACGGGGGAGAACCGGTTCAAGGTGCGGGTGAAGGAGCGGATGGGATAGATCAAGTCCTCTCTACAATCAGACCGATAACAATAATTGTGAGGTGAATATTCATGGGTGACACAATTCATATTTCTTTTGACGATATTGAAATTATTTCTCCAGAAGGATATAGTGCAGATATAGATGGATATTTTTCATCGGCACCTGATATTGTAAAACCGTTGTGCACAAGTGCAAAAAAGTCCCTAAAAAAAATTGAGAAAATGCTTTATTCAACTCCAGCATTTATCGATTTTGTAAGTGCCTCAATTCCCAAAGAAACATTCCAAACAATTTTGACCGATAAGCAGAGGTCTCAACTTGCCCATGGTACACTCGAGTTGATGACAAAAAAGGATGGCTCTCTCTTAGCAAAGATCATAAATCCCATAACAAAGAAAGTGGAAGCTAATATCCCAATAGAGAAAGTTAGATTAACTCCGGATTTATCACAGGCAGTAGTAAATTATACGATGCAAATGCAAATGGCACTGATTGCTGAGCAAATCCAAGCTATTCAGGAAGCAGTTGAAGAAGTCCGTAAAGGTCAAGAGTACGACAGACTCTCCACTGCTTATAGTTGCCAACAAAAGTTGTTGCAGGCAATGGCAATTAGAGATTCTGAACTAAAATCGAGAGCGTTACTACGAATTGTCTTTGACGCAGAAGATAGCAGAAATCTTTTGATGCAGAGTCAAAATGCAAATGTCGCCTTTATCAAAGATCAACCTGAAACATTCTTGAAAAAGATAAGAGCTGGGGCTAAACATAAGAAAATAGAAGAAAGAATAAATGAAGTGCGTGAAAATCTTTGTGCAGTAAATATGGTTTCGCTTGCGGAAGCAATGGCCTATCAGGAATTGGGTGAGACAGAAGCGGCTCAACTGAGTTTGCAATATTACGCTAGATATATAAAAGAAACTTACCTTGATTCAGAGGGATTTGTAGAGCGTTTGGATATGATAGACCCGTCGCCACAACACTATTGGTCGAAAACACTTCCCAATATAGAAAGACGTATCCAAGCTTTACCATGTAACATAGATTCTACTTTTATAGGAGATAATGAAAATGAATCAGAAAAGATGTAAAAAGTGCCAACGGCCTCTCCCGGATGGATATAAATATAAATATTGTGAAAATTGTCGCAATAAACAGGTAGATGATGTTAAAACAGGGATAAAGGCTTTTGTGGGTGGTATTGTGTTAGCCGCTGTCCCTATAATAGCTAAAGTAACAAAAGGGAGAAATCAAAATGATTAACATGATTCAGAACGCCAAGGACCAGGTCCTGGCGCTGACAGAGAAAGCCTGTGCGGCGGCAGTCGCCGCCGGGAAGCTCCCCGGGGACGTGGCCGTGCAGGCCGGGGTGGAGATCCCCAAGGACCCCGCCAACGGGGACTATACCACCACCTTCGCCCTGGCCGCGGCCAAGGCGATGAAGATGCGGCCCAGGGAGATTGCGGAGATTTTGCTGGAGAATCTGGACCTCACCGGCAGCTATTTCGCCTCTGCGGAAATTGCCGGGGCGGGGTTCCTCAACTTCCGGCTGAGTCCCGCGTGGTACGCCGGTGTCCTCTCCGCCGTGGAGAGCGAGGGGGAGGCTTACGGGCGCAACGAGGCGCTGAAGGGCCAGAAGATCATGGTGGAGTTCGTCTCCGCCAACCCTACCGGGCCCATGCACATGGGCAACGCCCGGGGGGGCGTGCTGGGGGACACCCTGGCCTCCGTGCTGGAGGCCAACGGGGCCCAGGTCTGGCGGGAGTTCTATGTCAACGATGCGGGGAACCAGATTGAAAAGTTCGCAAACTCCCTGGAGGCGAGGTATCTCCAGATCGTTCTGGGGGAGGACGCGGTGGCGTTCCCCGAGGACGGCTACCACGGCGACGACATCCGGGAGCTGGCCCAGGCGTACTATGACGAACACGGGGACAGCTTGAAGGATGTTTCCAAAGAGGAGCGCCACGCTGCGCTGGCGAAATTCGGTCTGGAGCGGAACATCCCCAAGATGCAGTCCGACCTGCGCCGGTATAAGATCGAGTACGACCAGTGGTTCTTTGAGTCCGAGCTGCACAGCACCGGATATGTGGCGGAGACGGTGGACAAGCTCACCGCTGCCGGGTACACCTACGAGAAGGAGGGGGCCCTGTGGCTGGCCACCAGCCGGATTCTGGAGGAGAACGCCCGGAAGGAGGGGAAGAGCGAGAAGGACATCGCCAAGCTGGACCTGAAAGACGACGTGCTCCGCCGGGCCAACGGGTTCTACACCTATTTTGCCGCCGACATCGCCTACCACCGCAACAAGTTCGAGAAGCGGGGCTTCGACAAGGTCATCAACATCTGGGGTGCGGACCACCACGGCCATGTGGCCCGGCTCAAGGGGGCCATGGACGCGCTGGGCCTGGACGGGGCCAACCGTCTGGACATCGTGCTCATGCAGCTGGTAAAGCTCCTCCGGGACGGCGAGGTGGTCAAGATGTCGAAGCGCACCGGTAAGGCCATCTCCCTCACCGACCTGCTCGACGAGGTGCCCGTGGATGCGGCCCGGTGGTTCTTTAACGCAAAGCCGGACACGCAGATGGATTTCGACTTAGGGCTGGCGGTCCGGGAGGACAGCGAGAACCCCATCTACTATGTGGAGTACGCCCACGCCCGGATTTGCAGTCTCCTTCGCAACCTGGACTCCGAGGGGCAGGCCGTCCCCGCCGCTGCGGACGTGGACGCCGCCCTCCTCTCCGGGGAGACGGAAACGGCCCTCATCAAGCAGCTCTCCCTCTTCTGCGAGGAGCTGCGCCTGGCCGCCCGGGACTACGACCCCAGCCACCTCAACCGCTATCTGGTGGACCTGGCGGGCTGCTTCCACCGGTTCTACACCGCCTGCCGCATCAAGGGCGAAGAGCCCGCCCTCCTCGCCGCCCGCCTCAAGCTGGCCGACGAGACCCGCAGCGTGCTGAAAAACGGCCTGGCCCTGCTGGGCGTGGACGCGCCGGAGAAGATGTAGGCGGGGGACGTTCTTTTTCTTGCAAGAAAAAGAACCAAAAAGAACTTTTTGCCGCAAGCTTACGCTTGCTTAAGGGTGCGTCTATCGGAAATGCGTACAATTCTGAAATGCCAAGGGGGGCGGAACTCTGTTCCGCCCCCTGTATTCTTTTTTGTTCTTAATGGCCGCACGGCTCACGCCGTGCTGGGGGGCCCGCCCGAAGGAGTGCCCGTCTGCCCTGGGGACGGTTACTCCCTCAGAAGCAGTAAACTCTCTGCGGGGATGGATACGTGGATTGTTTTTTGGTTCGGCAGGGTTGTCCATTCGGACTTGCTCAGCTCCATTTGCAGGAGGGGGGCGGTTCGTGCTGCGCCCAGAGGGTGCAGGGAGAGGCGCACGGAGGAGATGTCCTCCGTTATGCGTACGATCTGGCAGGGGAAGCCGTCCGCCGATGGCTTGACGCACTCCGGGCGGACGCCCAGCATCGACGCGCCCTCCCGCCAGGGGGCGGGGAGGACCAGGTTCCACGATGGGATGGAGATGGTTCCCGCCTCCGGGCCTGGGAGAATGGGCACGAATACTTCGCAGCCGGAGATTCTGGCGGCGCTGACGGTGCCGGGGGCCGTCAGCAGCTCTTCAAATCCTGTTACCGGTGAGGATTTCCCGCTGTCCAGTACGCAGACCCGGCGGCAGGACCGGTAGACCTCGCCCCGGTCGTGGCTCACCCAGATGACGGGACCGCCGAAGGCGTCCAGCACGTCCCGCAGTTCCTCCTCCAGCTGCCGCTTGAGACAGCTGTCCAGCGCGGCCAGGGGCTCATCCAGCAGGATCGCCGCCGGGTCCGAGGCCAGGATTCGGGCCAGGGCGGCGCGCTGCTGCTGCCCCCCGGAGAGCTGGTGGGGGCGGAGTCTTTCTGTGCCCTCCAGACGCAGTTGGGAGATGAGCTCCGCTGCCCGCTGCCGCCGCTGGGATCTGGGCAGCTGCCGCAGACAGACCGCGATATTTTCCTCCACCGTCATGTGGGGAAATAGGGCATACTGCTGGAACAGATACCCCACCCGCCGCTGCTGTGGGGGCAGGTTGATATGCCGCTGGCCGTCATAGAGGACTTGGCCGTCCAGCTCGATGTGGCCCCAGTCCGGGCGGTCGATGCCCGCCAGGCACCGCAGCGATACGCTCTTGCCGCACCCGGAGGCCCCCAGCAGGGCCAGGCTCTCCCCGCTCCCGGCGGAGAAATCCACGTCCAGCAGGAAATTCCCGTACCGCTTTTGTATCCTTGCCGTCAGTGCCACGGTTTCACCGCCTTTCGCTCCAGCAGGTTCAGCGCCAGGAGTACCCCGGCGGAGATGGCCAGGTTGACGGCCACCCAGCGGAAGGCCAGGGCGTCCTCGTTGGTGCGCCAGAGCTGGTAGACGGTGGTGGAGATAGTGGCGGTCCTGCCGGGGGTGTATCCGGCCACCATGGCGGTGGCCCCGTACTCGCCCAAGGCGCGGGCGAAGGTGAGCACCACGCCCGCCAGGATACCCTGTCGGCACACGGGCATTCGGATGCGCCAGAAGATATAGGCGTTCCCCAGCCCCAGGGTCCGGCCCGCCTGGGCCAGGGTCTCGTCGAAGGACTCGAAGGCCCCCCGGGCGGTGCGGTACATGAGGGGGAAGGCGACCACTGTCGTGGCGAAGACGGCGGACCACCACTGCATGGTCAGACGCAGACCGAAGCGCTCGATGAACCACGACCCCAGGGGCCGTCTGGGGCCCAGGAGCAGCAGGAGCAGGTATCCTACCACCGTGGGCGGCAGTACCAGGGGCAGGGTGAGAACCACGTCCAGCAGTCCCTTTACCAGGCGGGGGGTCCTTGCGACGTAGTAAGCCCCGGCGATTCCCAGGAAGAAGACGATCACCGTGGAAATCGCCGCGATGCGCAGGGAGTTATATAGAGGGAACCAATCCATAGTGTGTCTCCCTAAATAAAAGTTTCGTCCACCTTTTCAAAGGTGGCGGAGTCCAGAGGTGGAACCTCTGGCCGCGCTCGCAAGCGCGGAACACCCCAAAAGCCGCGCAAAAAAAAATCTGACAGACAGTACAATCCCAAACGTGCGCGGCTTTAGCGCACATTTGACGCCCGGAGGCGTCAAACAGCGCCGGGAGTTCCCGCCGTTGAGCGAAGCGCACATAAGGTCTGGTGCGTCTACAAAAACCCTACCCCAGCGGCGTAAATCCCACGCCCGCCAGCACCGCCGCACCGTCGGGGGACCGGATGTAGTCCAAAAACGCCCCGGCCTCGTCGGGGTGCGCGCTGGACTGGAGCACGGCGGCGGGGTAGATCACCTGACCGCACATCTCCTCTGTGGCGGTGTCCACTACGGTCAGGCCAGCGGAGAAGGCGTCGGTGCCATAGATGATGCCGCAGTCCACCGCGCCCTCGGAGACCTGGGTGGTGACCTCTTTCACGTTGGAGCCGTAAGTGAGGCAGCCGCTTTCGGCCAGGGCGGTCTCGTCCAGGCCCCAGCAGTCAAAAATTCTCTGGGTGTACTGCCCCACGGGCACATCACTGTTGCCCATAGCCAGAAGGACCGTCCCTGCCTCCAGGGCGGATTTCAGGTCGTCGTAGCTGTTGATCCTGGCCGGGTTGCCCTCCGGGACGGCCAGAGCCACCTTGTTCTCCAGCAGGTCGAATCGGGTGCCCGGAAGGACGGCCTCCAGCTCCTCCAGCTGGTCCATCTGCTTTTGCCCGGCGGAGATGAAGGCGTCGCAGACCGCACCCTCCTCGATCTGGGTCTTCAGGGTGCCGGAGGAGTCGAAGTTGAAGGTCAGTCTGACGTCGGCATGGTCCGCCATGTATTTCTCACCGATCTCCGTCAACGTCTCCTGCATGGACGCGGCGGCAAAGACGGTGAGCTCGACCTCCAGGTCCCCGGCCTCTCCGCCGCAGGCGGTCAGAGCCAGTGCCAGGAGCAGGGCCAGTGCCGAGGACAAGTACCTCTTCCAATGAGTCATCGTTGTTCTCCTGTTCATATTACGGTTCGTACCGAAAAGAGCCGCCGCTTCCGGCGGCTCTTTTGCAATCATTTTCCAAACCCGCAGTTGGGGTAGGTGCACACCTCGCACCCCAGGCACAGCCCGCCCTCACCCATGGCGGCGATCTCCTCCCGGGTTACGGGGATGCCTGCGGCAATCCGTGGGAGGACCAGGTCGAAAATGGTGGACCTGGCGTACATGACGCACCCGGGCAGCCCCAAGACCGGCGTACCGTCCTCAAAGTACCCCAGCAGGAACATAGCGCCAGGCAGCACCGGTGCGCCGTAGGTGACGACAGCTGCCCCGCTGGCCTTGATGGCCCCCGGAGTGCGGTCGTCGGGGTCCACACTCATGCCGCCGGTGCAGAGGATCAGGTCAACGCCTGCGGCTCTGGCCTCCTGGATTTCCTGGGAAATGGTGTCCAGATCGTCACCGGGGGTGCTCCTCCGGGTCGTCTCAATGCCGAAGGAGGCCAGCTTTCTCTCCACTGCGGGGGTAAAGGCGTCCTGGATCAGACCCTTGGCGACCTCGCTTCCGGTGGCAATGATGGCGGCGGTCTTCAGCTTCCAGGGCAGCAGCTCCAGCAGGGGACGGTCCCCGGCGATTTCCTCCGCTCGCCGCAGCTTCTCCTCCCCGATGACCAGGGGGATCACCCGGGTGCCGCAGAGCTTGTCGCCCCTGTGGACGGCGGTGTTCCCGTGCCGGGTGGCGATCATGATGTCCTCCAGGAGGTTGATCCGGTTCAGCCGCCCGGCGTCCACCCGGAAGAGGCCATCTATGGCGGCGGTGAGCTCCAGCTTGCCCTCCTTCACCTGGCCGCGGACCATGTGCTCATTCTCGCACAGGGCGCACAGGCGGTGGGCGGCGTCGTTCTCGTGGACCATGCCGGGGATCAACTCCCAGACGTACAGGTTTTCTTTTCCCATGGACAGCAGCACGGGGATGTCCTCCTCCCGGACCACGTGTCCCTTCCGGAACCTGGCGTCCTTGTACTGGCCGGGGATGATCTGGGTCATGTCGTGGCAGAGGACGTGGCCTACTGCGTCCTGGGTGCGCATCAGTTTCATGGCGGGTTCTCCTTCCGGTTTCCTGGGTGCTATTATAGCAGGAAGTCAATGTGGGTGCAAGGAGAGATGTTTTGTATTACCGAAATATTATTCGTTTATATGGAAAATTTTTGAAAAAGACACATGCATAATTCTCCGTTTCGGGTACAAACTATCTGCGGCAAGACCCGAATACCGACAAACGAGGAGGAAGCGAAGTATGAGTAACTGCACCAACAGCGGCTGCGCCTGCACGCCGAACCGTTCCATTCACTGCACCGTCAATTCCTGCGCCCACCACTGCAAGAACGAGCAATACTGCGGCCTGGACGCCATCCAGGTGGGCACCCACGAGGCCAACCCCACCATGGACCAGTGCACCGACTGCCAGAGCTTCAAGCTCATGCAGTGATCCCACGCCGGCCTCCGGGTCGGCGCTACATATACGGTACGATGGAGGAGGTCCGGCATGACGGATAAGCGGAAAAATCAGATTGCCGGGGTGGCGGGCGGACTGCTCAGCGGCCTGTTCGGCGGCGGCGGCGGGATGGTGCTGCTGCCGCTGCTGGTGAAGTGGAGAAAACTGGAGGGCCGGAAGGCATTTGCCACTTGCGTGGCGGTGATTTTTCCCATGTGCTGCGTGTCGGCGGGGGTGTACCTGTGGCAGGTGAGACCGGCGCTAACGCTGCTGTGGCCCTATCTGGCGGGCGGCGTGGCCGGGGGAGTGCTTGGCGGCATGACCTTTGAAAAAGTTCCGGTGCGGATTTTGAAGATCATCTTCGGACTGTTTCTTCTATATGGTGGCGTGAGGTATCTGCTATGGTAGAGTGGATGATCCCCTTTCTGGCGGCACTGGGCACGGGCGCGCTGTCCAGCTGGGGCGTGGGCGGCGGGACGCTGCTGCTGGTGTGCATGACGTTGTTCCTGGGGGTGGGGCAGCGGGAGGCACAGGCGATCAATCTTCTGTTCTTCCTGCCGACGGCGGGAATCAGCCTGTTCTTTCACCGGAAGAACGGCTTTTTGGACAAACAGACCTGGAGGGAGGCCGCGCCCCTGGGGACGGCGGCGGCACTGGCGGGCGCACTGATCTCCATGGCGGCGGACGTGTCGCTGCTGCGGAAGCCCTTCGGGGTCTTTCTGCTGTATGGGGGAGCGGCCATGCTCATGAGTGGAATCAAGAAGGGAGACCGCAAGTAGAGCGGTCTCCCTTTTGAAACAACTGTGTGTTGGGCTCCGCCCAATCCCGGCGGGGCCTTGCCCCCGTGGGCCGCTCTTAGAAATGGGCGGCCCGAAATTTTAGGAATTTGACCCGGTAATCTCCCGGCAGGAGGAGCGCTCGATGAGGGTGGGGGAGAGGATCCGGTGGGAGTAGCCCGCCAGCTCGCTTTGAATCTTGTCCAGCAGGCTGTCCACGGCCACCGAGGCCAGCATCTTCATGGGTTGCTCAATCGTCGTGAGGTTGATCCTGGGCAGGCTGCTGTAGCGGATGTTGTCGAAGCCCAGCAGGGAGACGTCCTCCGGGATGCGGACGCCGCTCTCCTCCGCCGCCTGGATCACGCCCAGGGCGTTGGTGTCCGTGGCGGCAAAGATGGCGGTGAAGCGCCGCTCCTGGGCGAAGAGCTGCTTGGCCAGCTGATAGCCGTACTTGATGGAGGTCAGGGGGAAGGTGTTGTTGCAGTATTGCGGCGTCAGACCCAGCTCCTGGCAGGCGGCGGCATAGCCCTCGGAACGGAGCTGGTGGGTGGTACTGCCCCGGCGGCGGCCAAAATAGAGGATGTCCCGGTGCCCCAGGCGGTGGAGGTACTCCACCCCCATGTATGCGCCCCGGTAGTTGTCCACGGAGACGTAGCTCTCCGGAACTTCCCTGAGATTCTCCCCCACGAATACCGTGGGGAGACGGGAGAGGTAGGGCCGCAGCTTCTCATAGCTCTCCGGCCCGGAGGGCACCAGGATAACGCCGTCCACCTGACGACCGATCATCAGCTCGAAGAGCTCCTTCTCCTGCTCCAGGTCCCGGGAGGAGTTGCACAGAATGATGTTGTATCCCCGGGCCCGGGACTGCCGGTCGATATGGTAGGCCAGCTCGGACATGAAGGGATTGTTCACCCCCGTCAGGATCAGGCCCAGCAGTTTGGTGCTCTTCATCACCATGGCCCGGGCCACCGTGTTGGCGGTGTAGTTCATCTCCTTGCACACCTGGAGGATGCGTTCCCGGGTGTCCACGCTGATTTCCGGACTGCCGGACAGGGCGCGGGAGACGGTGGAGTAGGATACACCGGCGGCTTTCGCTACATCTTTGATAGTCACATTTTTCATAAGCCATCCTCCAGTACGGAAATATTCCGAATTGCTTTTCGCAAATTCATTGTAAAGCCTGCCGCACAGAATTGCAAGAGGGTTCCACGAGTTTTTTTGTATTTTTTGTATCTATGCACAATTTTCTGCGGAGGATATTCGTCAAACAGACGATAAATTTTGGGAATCCTCGGAAAGTGCGCAATCTCCCGGGAAAATTTCCGGGAAAGTTTCACAGAGGGGCGGAAAGATTGCCGGAGGCGGCGGGAAATTTCTGCATCGCGTCAGTAAATCAGGGGAAATGGGGTGAAATGCCGTGGAAAGCCTGTTGACAAATACGGAGAAATGAGATACAATCTTTCCAGCTAAAGGACGGAAACGTTTGAAGAAAAGAGAGCGTCCGATAGGAGGAGGCGAGGAGAGATGATCCGGGGCGTCCTGTTTGATCTGGGCGGCACCCTGCATACCGCCAGCTCGCCGGAGGGGCGGGATGTGTGGTTTGCCCAACGGCTGCTGGAGCGGCTGGGGGACTACGGCATCCGGCTGGATGTCCGGCCGGAGGAGCTGGCGGCCCGACTCCATGAGAACGGGGAGGCGTATAAAAGACAGTCCGAGAAGGACCTGCGGGAATTGCCCGCGGCGGAGATCTGGAGGGACTGGTATCTGCGGGACTGGGCGATTGAGCGGGAGAAGCTGGAGCCCATCGCGGAGGAGCTCAGTTTCCTCTATGATTACGAGCGGGTGAAGGTCATCCGGCGGCCATACATAAGGGAGACCCTGGACGCCCTGCGGGAGCAGGGGCTGAAGCTGGGGCTCATCAGCAATATCATTTCTCTGTCCGTTGCGCCTCACTTCCTGGAGGAGTACGGGGTGCGGGAGTACATGGACTGCATCGTGCTGTCCAGCGCAACGGGCATCCGAAAGCCATCGGCGGAGATTTTCCGGGTGGCGGAGCGGGAGCTGGACCTGCGCCCGTCAGAGCTGGCCTATGTGGGCGACACGCTGTCCCGGGACGTGAGGGGCACAAGGAACGCGGGCTGGAAATTGATGATCCAGATCAAAAACGGCGGCGCGGCCAAGCGGGATAAGGGCCTGGAGAACGCCGGGCTGGCGCCCGACTACCTGATTGACGGCCTGGAGGAGATCCCGGCGATTATTCGCAGAGAGAATGCGAAACCATGATAATAAGGACGCGTAGGAGGAGAAGCGATGATGAACCGCAGTATTGATACCATTTTCTTTGATGTGGGTGCTACGTTGCGCTACGTGGTGGAGGATGAGGCCTTCTCCGCTGCGGCGGACAAGGCCCTGATGGAGCTGGTGGGGGCGGAGGAACCCCACGACGTGTTTTTTGAGAAGCTGACGAAGAACTGGAAAGCCTACCGGAAGTGGGCCAAGGATTCCCTGCTGGACGTGTCCGAGATGGAGCTGTGGCTGCAATACCTGCTGCCGGACTACCCGGCGGAGCGCATCGCGCCCAATGCGGCCCGGCTGACCCGGCTGTGGCGGGACCACGACGGACGGCGGGTCCCCCACGACGGGGTGAAGGAGACGCTGATCGAGCTCAAGCGCCGGGGCTACAAGCTGGGCATCATCGCCAACACCATCACGGAGACGGAGATCCCCGACTGGATGTGCCATGACAACGTGGCGGACTGCTTCAAGACGGTGATTTTGTCCTCCAAGGTGCGGCTGCGGAAGCCGGACCCGGCGATCTACCTGCTGGCCGCCCGGTGCGTCGGCTCTGCGCCGGAGAACTGCGCTTACGTGGGCGATAACCCGGTGCGCGATGTGGAGGGGGCAGTGGATGCCGGTTACGGCAGCATGGTCCTCTTTGAGGATGCCGGGACTGCCGACCGGGAGGGCAAAGCGCCCACGGTCATGCCGGATTACCGGATCAAGTCGATCCCGGAGCTGCTGGACCTGTTCCAGCCCAGGAGCTGAGGCCATGAAGAAGATCAGGGGCGTATTTTTCGATCTGGGCGGGACGCTGCGCATCTGCGACGAGGCGCCCGAGCACCAGGAGAGGGCCAAGGCCCGCATGGCGGAGCTGGCGGGCAGGACGGACGTACAGGACTTCATCGACATGGTGGAGGAGCGGTACGCCCCCTACCGGGACTGGGCTCTGACGGAGAACAAGGAGGCCGGGGATTTCGAGCTGTGGAACCGGTGGCTGCTCCCGGAGATGGAGGAGGAGCGTCTTGCCGCGGTGTGCCACGAGCTGACGTACCAGTACCGGCAGGTGAAGGGCAAGCGGCGTGTGGTAGACGGCGGCTTGCAGGTGATCCGGGGCCTCCATGAGCGGGGCTACCGGCTGGGCATCATCTCCAACCTCATCGGGGAGAACGAGATTCCCGACTGGCTCAGGGAGGACGGCCTTGCCCAATACTTTGACGCGGCGGTCCTCTCCTCCGTGTGCCACATCCGCAAGCCGGACCCGCAGATCTACCACATGGGCTGTCAGGAGCTGGGCCTGGCGCCCGAGGAGTGCGTCAGCGTGGCCGACAACCTGGGCCGGGACATCACCGGGGCCAAGGCGGCGGGCATCGGGGCCAATATCCTGTTCATCTCCCCCGAAAAGCTGGCGAAGAAGACCATCACCGAGGAAAACCGGCCGGACTACATTGTCCATCAGTTTCCGGAAATTCTGAACCTTCCCATTTTGCAGTGACAGGAAAGGGGTTGGGACGATATGCAGATCGACACCATTTTTGTGGACCTGGGGGACACCTTCCGGGTGATCCGGAAGGACGAGGCGTACCAGCGGGAGGCCAAGGAGACCATCACCCGGCTGCTGGGCGTGGACCGGGACCCCATCGAATTTTACCAGAACGTCATCGAGCCCCGGTATGACAAGTACCGGGAGTGGGCGCTGACCTTCTACTGCGAGGCCCCGGTGAAGGAGCTGTGGACCCGGTGGCTGGCCTACGACTTCCCCCGGGAGCGGGTGGAGGCCGCGGCAGCGGAGATGACCTACGCCTACCGCAAGACCAAGGGGGAGCGGGTGGTCACCGATGGCGGCATCGAGACCATCAAGGAGCTGTACGCCAGGGGGTACACCCTGGGCATCGTCAGCGACCTGGTGGGCACCGAGGAGGTGGACGAGTGGCTGGACCGCGACGGGCTGCGGCCCTACTTCAGGACGGTGCAGCAGTCCTCCGTCTGCCTCATCCGCAAGCCCCATCCGGCGATCTACTATTACGCGCTGGAGGAGTGCGGGTCCGACGCCAAGCGGACCTGCTATGTGGGCGACAACCTGGCCCGGGACATCGTGGGAGCCAAGGCCGCGGGCCTGGGCATGACCATCGGGGTGCAGTACCCCGGGAAGAAGCCCCAGGAAGTCACAGAGGAAAACAGACCGGATCGGTTTATCAGCCATTTTGCCCAGCTGCTGGATATTTTCCCGCCGCTGAAATAAAGGAGGCCGTGTTATGAGTGAACAGAACCGGGGCGGCGAGGCCCTGGCCAGGGCCGTAGAGGCCGCTTATGAAGCCGGACAGACCGACTACTATCTGGAGCCCATGGCTCTGGTGGATGAGAACGGGGCGCCTGTCGGCAAGATCAAGGACGGGGACCAGGTGGTCTTCTGCTGCCGGAGAGGGGAGCGGGAGATCGAGCTGACCGACGCCTTTGTAGATCCCGCCTTTCCCCACTTTGCGCGGGACTATATGAAGGACCTCAGCTTTGTCATTATGACCATGTACCATGAGAAATTCAAGGATCTGCCCATTGCTTTCGCGCCGGAGAAGGTGGTGAAGCCCCTGGCCCAGGTGGTCTCTGAGGCGGGGATGCGGCAATTCCACTGCGCGGAGTCGGAGAAGTACGCCCACGTGACCTTCTTCTTCAACGGCGGAGAGAACCAGCCCTTCCCCGGCGAGGACGACCTGCGGGTTCCCTCCCCCAAGGGCATCCCCTTCGACCAGAAGCCGGAGCTGAGCCTGCCGGAGGTGGCGGAGAAGGTGAAGGGGGCCGTGGACAGCGGCTATGAATTTATTCTCACCAACTTTGCCAACGGCGACGTCATCGGCCACACCTCCAATACGGAGGCGAAGCTCTCCGCCGCCGCCACCGTCAGCGACTATGTGGGCATGGTGGCGGAGTACGCCAAGGCCCACGGTTATGTGGTGGCCGTGACGGCCGACCACGGCAATATTGAGACACTATATAATAAAGAGGGTAAGCCCCACGTGGCGCACACCACGAATCTGGTGCCGTTCATCGTTCTGGACCCCCGGGGGCGGGAGATCACCCTGCGGGATGGGCGTCTGGGGGACGTGGCCCCTACGGTGCTGAGCGTGCTGGGACTGGAGAAGCCGGAGGAGATGACCGGCGCGTCCCTCATTGAGACGGCGGGCTTCACCAATCCCAAAATGATGCTCATCATCCTTGACGGCTGGGGCTACGGCACCGCCGACGACAAGGACGCCATCTTCTCCGCCGATACGCCCGCGTGGGATGCCCTGCTGGAGAAGTACCCCAACAGCAAGCTCCGCGCCTCCGGGGAGGACGTGGGTCTCCAGGCGGGGAAGCCCGGCAACTCCGAGGCGGGACACTCCAACCTGGGCGCGGGCCGCGTGGTGGCGCAGGACGATGTGCGGATGGATTCCGCCATCCGGGACGGGTCCTTCAAGACGAATCCCGTCTTTTTGCAGGCCATCGCCAACGCACGGGAGAACCATAGACCTCTGCACCTTCTGAGCTATCTCACGGAGAAGTCCAGCCATGGGTGCATTGACTATCCCCTCATGCTGGTGGAGATGGCGGAGGGCGTGGAGGAGATCGACCTCCACATCATCTTCGACGGGCGCAGCACCGAGCCGGGCTCCGCTCCCGCCATGCTGCGGGCGCTGGAGGAGAAGCTGGAGAAGCTGGGCCGGGGGCGTATTGTGGACGGCGTGGGCCGGGGGATCGCCCTGGACCGGGACGGCAACTACGCCAAGATTCAGAAGGCTTATGAATGTATGACGCTGGGCAGGGGGACCCAGTATACCCTGTGACGGCCCCTGCGATTGACCTTTGGGAGGTAAAGTAACCATGGCAACAACACCTGTAGCGGTAGTGGACGTATCCGGGCTGGCCCTGGGGCCCCTGGACATTGGCCTGCGGATGATGCTGGCCATGCTCATCGGCGCGGTCATTGGCACGGAGCGGGAGTATACCCACCGCCCTGCCGGTATGCGCACCCATATGCTGGTGGCCCTGGGGGCCTGCGCAGTCATGACCACCAGCCAGCTGATCTTCTGGCAGTATCGCCCCTATGGCGCGACCCCGGACCCCGCCCGCTTAAGTGCGCAGGTTATCACCGGACTGGGCTTTTTAGGCGCGGGCACGATTATGCGGGAGGGCCCCAGCGTAAAGGGGCTTACCACCGCGGCCAGTATCTGGGCCACGGGCTGCCTGGGGGTTGCTGTGGGCGGAGGCTACTACATGGTGGCAGTCGTGGGAGGCGTGTGCATCATGGTTACCCTGATCGTCTTTGAGTGGCTGCAAAAGAAGATCCTCCACAACCGGTACTCCCTGTACATTTTTTCCGTGACCTGCGCCGACGTGGCGGGGACCCTGGAGCTGATCCACGCTCTGGCGGGGGAGGCGGATGCCCTGCTCAACAGCATCCATGTGGACGAGGTGAAGGCCGGGTTCAAGATCCGTTTCAAAGCAGATTTTGGCGGCCGCCACTCCGATGAGAGGCTCCATAAGTTTATTTCTGACCTCAGTGCAGATCCCCATACCAGCTCTGTCACATCCGACAGGAGCAGGATCTAGGGGGACCGCAGGAATTGTTTGAACCACTGATTGGGAAGCGTGAAACGCTCCTCCATCAGTGGTTCAAAACTCCAAGGGCCTGCATTCCGGCAGGCTGAAAGGATCTGACTTCCAGGTGCGCAACTGGGAGTGACGATAGATCAAATTATCAGAGAAAAGGAGAAAAGACTATGAATCAGTATTTTATCATTTTTTCTGCACTTGGTTCCATCTGCGCGCTGCTATTTGCGGTCTTCATGGCGAAACGCGCCCTCTCGTTCTCGGAGGGCACCGAACAGATGAAGAAGATCGCGTCTTTTATCCGGCAGGGGGCCAACGCATACCTGCGCAGGCAGTATAGCGTTGTCCTGGTATTTTTCGCGTGCATGTTCGTTATTCTCTGCGTGATGGCCTCCCTGCACTTCCTGTCCTGGTTTGTTCCCTTTGCCTTCATTACCGGCGGCTTCTTCTCCGGCCTGAGCGGCTTCGTGGGCATGAAGATTGCCACCGCCTCCAACGCCCGCACCGCCAACGCCTGCCAGGAGAGCCTGAACTCCGGGCTGCGGGTCGCCTTCTCCGCCGGTACGGTCATGGGCTTCACCGTGGTGGGCCTGGGGCTGCTGGACATCTCCGGGTGGTATCTGCTGCTCAAGTACGTGTTCAACCTGCCCCTCAATGACATCACCGCCGCCATGCTGACCTTCGGCATGGGCGCCAGCTCCATGGCCCTGTTCGCCCGTGTGGGCGGCGGCATCTTCACCAAGGCCGCCGATGTGGGCGCGGACCTGGTGGGCAAGGTGGAGGCCGGTATCCCCGAGGACGACCCCCGGAACCCCGCCGCCATCGCCGACAACGTGGGCGACAACGTGGGCGACGTGGCCGGTATGGGCGCGGACCTGTACGAGTCCTACGTGGGCTCCCTGATCTCCTCCTGCTCCCTGGGCGTCATCGCCTTCGGGTACATCGAGTCCGTGGACAACCTCAGCGCCTTTGCGGTGCCCATGCTCATCGCGGCGGTGGGCGTCATCGCCTCCATCATCGGCTCTCTCCTGGTCCGCACCGGCGAGTCCACCGACCAGATGACCCTCCTCAAGGCCCTGCGCCGGGGCACCAACACCTCGGCCGTCATCATTGCCATAGCGGCCTTCCCTATCGTATGGTTCCTGCTGGGCAAGGACTACATCGGCCTGTACGTGGCCATCCTCTCCGGCCTGCTCTCCGGCGTGCTGATCGGACGCTTTACCGAATACTACACCTCCGACACCTACGTGCCCACCCAGAGCCTGGCTGCCTCCTCCGTCACCGGCACCGCCACCCTGGTCATCGACGGCCTGAGCCTGGGGATGCGTTCCACCATGCTGCCGGTGCTGACGGTCAGCGGATGTATCCTTATCGCCTACTACGTCTCCGGTCTGGGTCTCACCGACGGCGCCCGGAATGCCATGGGCCTGTACGGCATCGCCCTGGCGGCGGTGGGTATGCTGTCCACTCTGGGCATCACCTTGGCTACGGACGCCTACGGTCCCGTGGCTGACAACGCTGGCGGCATCGCCCAGATGAGCGGACTGGATCCCATCGTCCGCGAGCGCACCGACGCCCTGGATTCTCTGGGCAATACCACCGCAGCCACCGGCAAGGGATTCGCCATCGGCTCGGCTGCGCTGACGGCCCTGGCCCTCATTGCCTCCTATGTGGAAAAGGTGGAGACCCTGGCTCCGGACGCGACGCTGGATATGAGCGTAATGAATCCGGTGGTACTGGTGGGCATCTTCGTGGGGGCGTGCCTGGCGTTCATCTTTGCGGCCATCACCATGGGCAGTGTGGGCAAGGCGGCCCACAGCGTGGTGCTGGAGGTCCGGCGGCAGTTCAAGGAGATCCCCGGCATCATCGAGGGGACCAAGGATGCGGACTTCGCCCGCTGCGTGGACCTGTGTACAAAAGCCAGCCTGAAGGAGATGGTAGTGCCCACCCTCATTGCCGTGGGCGTGCCCATTGTGGGCGGATTGCTGCTGGGGCCTGCGGGCGTGATTGGCCTGCTGTGCGGGGCGACTGCGTCGGGCTTCCTGCTGGCGGTGTTTATGTCCAACTCCGGCGGGAGCTGGGATAACGCGAAAAAGTATGTGGAGTCTGGTCATTATGGCGGCAAGGGGAGTAAGAATGATAAATCCGCCATTGTGGGCGATACCATTGGCGATCCCTTCAAGGACACCTCCGGTCCGGCGATCAATATTCTTATCAAGCTGCTGAGTATGGTTTCGATTGTTTTTGCTACCGTGGTTGTGAATTTCCATGTGTTTGGATAACAGCAGCGGGTTCTTTGACCACCCCCTGGCGCTCGGCCACCGGCCGAGTGCCGGGACGGTCGTTTAGACGCCGAAGGCGGCTAAATGACGTCCCCGAGGGCAGTTCGTTTAGCTTCTTCTTCGTCGATGGCCCGGGACCTACGCGGCCCCGGACTCCGCGGTTACTTTTCCCGCGAGGGAAAAGTAACCAAAAGCTCGCTTAAACCTACGGTTTAAGAATCCCTTGCGGGAGCGGCTCGGAGCGCCGCTCCCTATGCGGGGGATTTGCGGAGTGCGGTGTGTATTGGGTTAGGCGAAGCCACCGAATATCAGGTCCTACGGGCATCTGATCTAGTGGTCTGGCACTTGTAGAACTCCGGCTGACGCCCTTTCAAAGGGGTACTCCCTGCAAGGGGGAGTGTCTAACGGAAGCGCTCTGTAGACCCCCGTGCCGAGTGCCGCGAGGCAACCAGTACCATCGTTAGAACCGTGCGCAGAAGTATGCACCGGCATCGGCCCACGGCACTGGAGATAGAACGGACGGACTAAAGGTCGTAGCGTAAACAATAACCCCCGTAATCAGGAAAGTCCTTAGGAAACTGCGTTTCCTAAGTGACTTTTTGGGTACTTTTTGTTCACACAAAAAGTACCCGCGGAGTCCGGGGGCGCGCAGCTCCCGGGCTATCAAAAAGAAACAACTACCGTGCCGCCGAAGGCGGCAGAGAAAGGACCATCAGAGATGAAGGCATATGACCTTATGATTATAGGTCCCGCTACGCGGGATCTGAATATCGACTACACCGGAGCGGAGGACCGTTCCACCGGCGGCGCGGTGACCTTCTGTACCCCCGCGGCGGTAGCCGCGGGAGCAAAGGTTTTTGCCGCAGTGAAGATCGCCCCCGAGGACGGGGATATTATCGACGGCTTCCATATGGAAGCCGGGGACATCGCACTGCTGCCCTCGGAGAAAACCACCCTGATGAAAAACGTCTATTTTACCCCGGATCGGGAGAGGAGAAACGCCTCCTGCCCGGCCCAGTCCGGGCCAATCCTCCCGGAGGAGATCCCGGAGGTGCCCTGCAAGCTCTACCACCTGGCAGGGCTGCTCTATGGAGATTTTCCGAATGAGCTGATCGAGGCCCTGCATGAAAAGGGGATGGTCTCCGCCGATGCACAGGGGTTCTTGCGCCACAATGAAAACGGTTCCCTCTGCTTCCACGACTGGAAGGACAAGCTGAAATACCTCCCCTATATGGACTTTTTGAAGACCGATGCAGCTGAGGCGGAAATTCTGACCGGCCTCACCGACCGGATGGAGGCCGCCAAGCAGCTGTACGCCTGGGGCGCAAAGGAGGTCCTGATCTCCCACAATACGGAGATGCTGGCCTATGACGGACGGGAGCTCCTGACCTGCCCGGTGAAGGCAAGGAACCTCTCCGGCCGGACCGGTCGGGGGGATACCACCTTCGGCGCCTACTTGGCCATGCGGATGATAGGGGCCGGAATGGGGGAGGCGCTGCGCTATGCGACGGCCTGCGTGTCCCTGAAGATGGAGACGCCGGGGGTCTTTCGGGGCTCCAGGGCCGACGTGGAGGACTATATCCGGACCTTTTACGCGGAGTAGGGGGAAAAGTGCGGGGAGTTGTGATTGACTTTTGGGGAATTACTGGTAAAATGGGAGCATCACACAAAGGAGGATTTTCCGTTATGAAGAAAATCATCGCAACCAGTGCGGCTCCCGCGGCCATCGGGCCCTACTCCCAGGGTGTGGACGGCGGCAGCGTGGTCATCACCTCCGGACAGCTGCCCATCGACGTGTCCACCGGCGCTTTCGCCGATGGGGGCATCGCCGGACAGACCCGGCAGTCCCTGGAGAACGTCAAGGCTGTCCTGGCCCAGGCGGGGCTGGGGATGGAGAACATCATCAAGACCACCGTGTTCCTCAAGGACATGAATGACTTCGCCGCCATGAACGAGGTGTATGCCTCCTTCTTCCCCAGTGACCCACCGGCCCGCAGTGCCGTAGAGGTGGCCCGGCTGCCCAAGGACGCGCTGGTGGAGATCGAAGCCATCGCGGTGCGGTAACAGTAAAAAAATCCGGCGAGAGGATGCTCCTCTCACCGGATTTTTTATGTTCCGATCCAGTAGACCGGGTAGGGTTTGCCGGGGTGGTAGCCCAGCTTCTCCGCCAGGGAGACGCTGCGCAGGTCGATGGCGTCCCAACTGGGGTAGAGGCCCCGGTCCAGGCACTCCAGAATCAGCCTCGCGCCGCAGGCCGTGGCCAGGCCCCTCCGGCGGTGGTCGGCCCGGGTGTCGATTTCGATTTCAATCCCGCCGCGATAGACCGCGTAGGACCCGGCCCCCGCCACGGGAATGCCGCCATACAGTGCAACCACGCCCACGCCGCGGGCACAGCAGTCGGCGGGACTGTCAAAGGCGGCGCAGAAGTCCCGGGACCACGCCTCCGACAGCAGGGTGGGGACCATGGCCTCGTCGATCAGATGCAGCTCGTACCCCGGGGGCAGGGAGGAGGCGAAGCGCTCCAGCTTCCCGCGATCGAAGACCTCCGGCTCCTTTTGGATGGCGTAGCGGGTCTCCGGGATGGCGCGGGGACCGAAGAAGGTCTCGATTACGGGGCGCCAATCCGCCGTGCGGGGCACCAGGATGGGGCCGGGGGCCTTTGCCAGCAGGGTCTCGTCCGGCCTCCCGGCCAGGAAAGTGAAGTCCCGCTGGACGATCATCCCGGAGGACCCGTCCGCACTGCACGCTGCCCGTCCCATGACGCCCTGGAGGCAGGACCAGACCATGGTCTCCTCCCAGCCGTCAAAGAGGGGGGCGATTTTTTGTAGCTCTGTCATGGATCCTCTCCTAAAAATTCTTCCCGCGTGTACAGGAGGTTGACCGCCTCCAGCAGGGCGTTGGCGGTCATGTGCTCCGGCAGCGCCAGCTTTTTCAGCAGCGCGGCCCGCCGTGCGGCGCTGTCCGGCGCGCCGGTGAGGCCCAGCGCATAGAAGTCCGCCTTGGTGATGGGGCGGCGTTCCGGGTGTGCGGCCTCCTCCTCGAAGGTGGCGCCCGCCCGCTCCAGGGCTTCCAGAAGCACGGCGGGGGACATGCCCTCCACCCCCAGCTTGCCCTCCCTGCCGGGGGCGGCCTTCCTGCGCTCCTTGCCGGGGACGTCGGGGATGTACGCCTGCTTCAGCTGCTCCCGGGGGATGGCCCCCTTGAGAAAATTGCGGATGACAAACCCCGCCCCGTCGCTGTCGGTCAGCAGGATCAGGCCCCGCTCCGCCGCCAGGCGGCGCAGCAGCGCCAGGCGCTCCCGGTCGTTAAAAATGCCGAAGCCCCGGGTCTCCACCACCGTGGCGTCCACCGCCTGTTTGAGCGTATTCTTATCATACCGGCCCTCGACGACGATGACCTCGCGGATGCGTTTCATGGGATTTCCCCCTCTCAGGAGAGCGTCTGCGCCGTCTGGGCCAGTTCCATCAGCAGCAGCGTCAATTCATTGGGCCCGCTGACCCCGTTCACGCTCTTTAACCGCACGTCCACCTCGTAGCACCGGCGCACCGCGTGGGAGCACCACCGGCGGCTGACCCTGCGGGCGTTGTCCAGCAGCAGTCCTGCCCGGTAGCTGGAGCGGATGTTCCAGCGCTCCATGAGCCAGAACTTGTCCCGGCCGGTGTCCAGGGCGATGCGGGCGGTGCGGAGTTGGCGCAGCTCGCTGCCGATGATGGACAGCAGCTTGATGGGCTCCTCCTGGAGCTTCAGCAGGGTGCCCAGCACGGTGGCGGCCCGGTTGAAGTCCCCCTTGGACACGGCGTTGGTCATATCAAACACCTGGGCCTCCAGCACCGGCACAGCCACCGCGTCGATGTCCGCCCTGGTGATCTGCTCGTGCTTGGCGTAGGCGGCGATCTTGCCGATCTCCGGGATCAGCGCGTTCATCAGACTGCCGCAGGTAAACAATAGGTGCTCCGCCGTGGGCGCGTCGATGGTGTGGTCCAGGGCCTTGAAGCGGCGGGAAACCCAGCGGAGGATCTCCCGCTGGCTCTGCTCCTCAAATTTCACCGTCCGGACGTGCTTCTCCATGGCGGCATAGAGCTTTTTGTAGGTCTTGTTGGGCTTGTACTCCATCTGGTCGTAGACGAAGACCAGGCAGCAGTAGGGCGGGAAGTCCTCCAGCAGGGCGATGAGGCCGCTGCGCTGCTCCTCATTGAGCTTGTAGAGGTCCCAGTCCGTCACCTGGACCATGGTCCGCTGGGCCATCATGGGCATGGCCTCCACCGTGTTCGTCAGGGTCTGGATCGTCAGGCCCTTGCCCTCCAGGCGGTGGAAGTTGAAGCTCTCAAAGTTGGTGATGAGCTGTTTCTTCATCTCCGAGAGGTAGTATTCCCGCAGGTAGCTCTCCTCGCCATGGAAGAGGTAAATATTGGCCAGCTCTCCGGAAGACAGCTCGTCCTTCAGCTTTGCGAAGCCTGCGTCGGGGGATTTTTTCTTTTCCGCCATTGCGTTGACCTCCCGGTTGGTTTTTCTTGATTATAGCAGATAGGGGGCAGGGGTGCAAGGGGGATGATGGGGGAAAAGCCAGCGAGGATTGACGGCGGCTTGTCAAGGGAACCCGGGCGTGGTACAATTGGATGGAAAACGCAGGATGGGGGGATTGCTTTGAAAAAGAGGGCGTTCAAGATACTTGCGGCAATTCTGATATGCTGGGGGCTTTTTGTGACCGCTGAGGGCTTTCGCCTGATTGGCAGTACGGACCCCGGAAGATACCCGCTGATTCACCTCGGAGGCTTGCAGGTGCAGGATGAGCTTGCGGAATATGGGAGCATCGGCTTCTCACAGGAATACCATTTGACAAAAGGGGACACATTCGTATACGGGGAATTTAGAGTGCTTGGCATAAGAATTGCCCGGTGGGAAGCATAATAGCCAGACGGGATTCCGTTGACCAGCCGGAAAATCTCCGTGTTGACAAACTCCTGCCGGGTCGGGTATGATAATGGGGCGAAGCATAGATCGACGGAAACTCCGCCCCGCCGCCCAGGCGGAGCGGAAGAGAAAAAGGAGGCTTTCTCATGGAGAAGGACGTAGTCATCATCGGTGCGGGCCCGGCGGGCATCTTTACCGCGCTGGAGATGTTGAAAAAGGGGAGCAGGAAGAAAATCCTCATTGTGGAGAAGGGTCGGGCCGTGGAGGACCGCCGGTGCCCCAAGAGTAAGACGGGCAAGTGCGTAAACTGCAAGCCCTACTGCCATATCACCACCGGATTCTCCGGGGCCGGGGCGTTCTCCGATGGCAAGCTGTCCCTGAGCTACGAAGTGGGCGGGGATCTCCCCACCCTTATCGGTGCGGATAAAGCCCAGGAGACCATCGACTACGCGGATAAAATCTACCTGGAGTTCGGCGCGGACGCCCACGTGGAGGGCCTGGGGAACACGGAGGAGGTCAAGGCCATCCGCAAACGGGCCATCCGGGCGGGGCTGAAGCTGGTGGACTGCCCCATCCGCCATCTGGGCACCGAGAAGGCCCAGGAGCTGTACTACGCCATCGAGCAGCACCTGCTGAAGAACGGCGTGGAAATTCTCTTCGGCTACGAGTGTACCAATCTCATCCTGGAGGGCGCGGTCTGCCGGGGCGTGCAGATCACCAACGGCAGGGAGGAGCGGGAGGTCCTGGCAGGCCACACCGTCATTGCCACCGGACGCCGGGGGGCGGACTGGCTGGAGAGCCTGTGCGCGGAGCACAATATCGCCCACCAGCCCGGCACCGTGGACATCGGCGTGCGGGTAGAGGTGCGCAACGAGGTCATGGAGACGGTGAACCGGGTGCTCTACGAGTCGAAGCTGGTGGGCTACCCCAAGCCCTTCAAGAACAAGGTGCGCACCTTCTGCCAGAACCCCGGCGGATTCGTCAGCCAGGAGAACTACGACAACGACCTGGCAGTGGTCAACGGCCACAGCTACAAGGAGCTGAAAAGCGACAACACCAATCTGGCGATCCTGTGCTCCCACAACTTCTCCCACCCCTTTAACCAGCCCATCGCCTACGCCCAGAAGGTGGGAGAGCTGACCAACATGCTGGGGGCGGGGCACATCATGGTCCAGCGGTTCGGGGACATCCTGGATGGCAAGCGGACGTGGCAGAAGGAATTGGCCTTCTCCAACGTGCGCCCCACGCTGCCCGACGCGGTGGCCGGGGACATCACGGCGGCCATGCCCTACCGGGCGATGATCAACATCATCAATTTCATTCAGGCCATGGACGAGGTGGTGCCCGGTTTCGCCTCCAACGAGACGCTGCTGTACTCCCCGGAGCTGAAATTCTACTCCAACAGGGTGAAGATGGACGAAACCCTGAGCACCAACGTCCAGGGGCTCTACTGCCTGGGGGACTCCAGCGGCTGGACCCGCGGGCTGATGATGGCCTCCGTCATGGGGGTGCTCATGGGCCGCAGGCTGGCGGAGGAGGACTAGGGAAAAAGGGGAGGCGGCCCTGACGTCGGATGTCAGGGCCGCTTTCAAGGGAACACTTGGGGGATTTCACCATAAAGATGAAATCCCCCCTGATAAACAGAAGCTTATTTTTTCCCAATGTGCTTTTGCGTTCCCGGCGACCAGAGATCGTACATAAGCACTTATTCTTTTTCTTTATACTGCTGGATCTTGTCTAAACGGGATAGATACGTTTCTAAATAACCGCACGCAGGACAGACCGCAGCTTTAATATCTCCAAAGTAGTTCTTGGGCATGATCCCGGATGTCTCTGGCCTGGTTACCCTCAGCATATTGCTATACATAGGCTCCTTAATATCCAATCCCTCCAACATTTCCGTATCGCATCGGATACATTTCCGCATGATCTCTTATTCCCCTTCCTCAAAATGAGATTTGTCGAACGCAAGTGACGTTCAACCCTTGCTTATAGCGCTGAAATGTAATGTAGCGGCCTGGTGAAACCACCGTCTATACATGACATCCCAAGAAAAAGGTTTAGGCGTGGTAGCATCCGCCGCCGATAAATTCCCGCATAATGGAGGTCTGGGGAATGTTGTCCGCGGGGATGGGGAGGAAGTAGTTCAGGAATTTCAGCAGTCGCTTGGCCTCGATATACTCCTCGCTGTCCCGGGGAACGCCGCAGAGCAGGGGCTGCACATAGGTTTTCAGAAGGGCCGTCTCATAAATCAGGGCGGAGTTAAAAATCACATCCGCGCTGTCCTGGAAGGGGAAGATGTTGTTTTCCTCCCCCCGCCGGACGTTGGGCCACATTTTGATGGTGGCCTGGGCGCTGTAACCCCGGGTCCGGGCGTCCCGCTCGATGCGCCGCAGGAGGCGGGCGTCGGTGGAGGGGATGCGGTTGTGGTCGTCAATATTCAGCGTAGTGAGGCAGCTGATATAAATCTTATACTTGCTCTCCTTGGGCAGGGAGTGCGTGAACTGGTCGTTGAGGCAGTGGATGCCCTCGATGACCAGCACGTCGCCGTCTCCCAGGGTGAGGAAGCTGCCGTTGTACTCCCGGGCGCCCTTCTTGAAGTTGTAGACAGGCATTTCTACCGTCTCCCCGTTGAGCAGGCGGACCATGTCGGTGTTGAACTGCTCCACGTCCATGGCCCCCAGGCCCTCGAAGTCGTAGTTGCCGTTCTCATCCCGGGGGGTCTTGTCCCGGTTGACGAAATAGTTGTCCGTGGCGATGGGATGGGGGTGCAGGCCGCAGGCCCGAAGCTGGGTGGACAGACGGTGGGAGAAGGTGGTCTTGCCGGAGGAGGAGGGGCCCGCGATCATGACGAAGCGGACGTCCTTCCGGCTGGCGATCTCGGCGGCGATGTCCCCGATCTTCTTCTCCATCATGGCCTCGTAGGCCAGGATAAGGGGCGTAGCGCTGCCCTGGGAGACGGCGGTATTCAGTTCCGCCACGTTGGAGACGTTCAGCGCCTCGGCGCGCATATTGGAGTCGTACAGTTCCCGGAAGACCTTCATGGCGGGCCGGAACTCCCCCAGACGGCTGGGGTCCTTCCGGGTGGGCAGACGCAGGACAAAGCCGTTTTCAAACAGCTCCAGTCCGAAGCAGCGGATATAGCCGGTGTCCGGCACCATATAGCCGTAGAAGTAGTCAATAAAGCCGTCCAGAGAGTACACGTTGACGTGGGAGTCGATGCGGAAGCTGAGCAGCTGGGCCTTGTGTATGAGTCCCGTGCGCTGGAACAGGTCGATGGCGTCGTCGGTGCCGATGGTGCGCTTTTCAATGGGGAGCGCCTGGGCGGACAGCTCCCGCATACGCTCCTCCACCCGGTCCAATAGGGGCTGGTCCAGGGTGAAATTGCCCCGGGCGAGGATGAAGAGGGCGCGGCTGAGAGAGCACTCCACACAGATGCGCTCCACGTTCTCCCGGCCGACCACGTCGTAAAACGCCTTGAGCATCAGGAAGACGGCGCTGCGCTCATAGGTCTGGATGCCGGGAATGTCCTGGGCGGTGACCATCTTTAGCGAGCAGTCCCGGTCCAGGGTCTTGTGGAGCTCACAGAGCTTCCCATCCCGGTTGACCAGCAGAATATCATAGGCGTATTGCGCCTGAAAATCCGCTGCGATGGTGCGGTAGGGCGTCCCGCACGGGTAGGCGTGGGACACGCCGTTCACGGTGACCTTCAACATTTTTTTCTCTTCCATAGGATGGCCTCCTTTATATGTGGTTGGTCCGCCGGAGGGCGGGCCGCTGGGGCGATCCCCCCTCTATCATACGCTATTCTTCGGCAAAATGCAAGGATAATTCGCAGCGAGTAGGGATGACTTTGTAAGAGCTGCCAATAAGCGGTAAGAGGTTTGCCGGCATATGGCCGCGCGGATACCGGCGGGATGCTGCCGCAGAAAAAATGTGCTTGCGCAAAGGCGGGGCGCGGGTGTATAGTAGCCATATTGCGGAATAGGAGGGAGGGCTGCGCGATGAGGCGGTGCGTCATCATCGGCGGGGCGGACATAGGACGGTATCGCCGTATCCGTGCCCATCTGCAAAGGGATGACTTCTATATATGCTGCGACAGCGGACTGAAACACCGGGAGGGGCTGGGCATTGCGCCGGATCTGATCGTGGGGGACTTCGACTCTCACGCCAACCCCCATTTGCCCGTAGAGACGATGGTGCTTCCCCGGGAGAAGGACGACACCGATACCGTCTTTGCGGCGAAGGAGGCCTTGGCCAGGGGGTTCCGGCAATTTCTGCTGCTCGGCGTGACCGGCGGGCGGCTGGACCATACCCTGGGAAACCTGTCGCTCCTGTTGATGCTCCACGCCCGAGGGGTCCCGGCGGTGGCGCTGGACGACTACTCCGAGATGCAGATCGTCGCGGACAAGCCGGTGCTCGTGGAGGACCGATACCCCTTTTTCTCCCTGCTGAACATCAGCGGCCTGGCCAGGGGCGTCACGATCAGGAATGCGAAATATCCGCTGCTGAACGCGGAGATTACCTGCGAATACCAGTATGGGATCAGCAATGAGGTCCTGCCGGGACAGACGGCGGAGGTGTCCGTCCGGGAGGGAAGACTGTTACTGATCAAAGTGCTGCCAGAATACGACTGACTGCGCGGAGGAGCCGGAAAACCGGTTCCTCTTTTTTTGTGGGGGATGCCGCCCCGCTGAAAAATCCTCTCTGTGACTGTCACAGCCATGCCCAGGCGCATATTCTGGAAGGAGACATCAAACAGTCGGGAGGAGAATCCATGACACATACCACCCATTTCTTCCTTGGCGCAAACAGTGGCCAGGGCTTTCAGAATCTGTTCAACCGCTTCTGTGACCGGGAGGATCTCTACGACCTTGTGGTCCTCAAGGGCGGGCCGGGCGCGGGCAAATCCACCATGATGCGCACCATCGGGAAAGCTATGGAGGAGAGAGGGGAGCAAGTCGAATACCTCTACTGCTCCGGCGACCCGGATTCCCTGGACGGCGTACATATTCCCCGTATCCGAACTGCTGTGGTGGACGGAACGGCGCCCCACGTCATCGAACCAAAGTACCCCGCTGCCGTGGACCGCTATGTCAACCTCGGACAGTTCTACGACATCGCCGCGGCCAAGCGGGACCGCGCGGACATCCTGCACTTCACCCAGGCGGGGTCCGCTGCCTACCGGCGGGCCTACCGCGCCCTCGGTGCGGCCCGGCAGATGGAGGACAGCGCCGCCGCACTGGTCACAGAGGGCCTGGATGCCGTCAAGCTGCTTCGCCGCACCGATGGTATCATCGCCCGGGAGCTGCGGGGCAAGGGCTCTGGCGGCGGCGACGATGAGCGTTTCCTGGGCAGCCTCACCTGCCGGGGACCCGTGTGGCGGTTTGACTCGGTCCAGACGCTGTGCGCCAGGATCTATATGCTCCAGGATACCTACGGCCTGGCGTTCCCCATGCTCCAGAGGATCCATACCGCCGCGTCCGCCAGGGGCTTCCGGGCCGTTGTCTGCCCCGACCCGGAGCATCCGGACCGCATCCAACACCTGCTGCTCCCAGAGCTGGAGCTGGCATTTGTCACCAGCCGGGAGGGCATGGCGTACACCGGCCCCGCCTACCGCCGGGTCCGCCTGGATGCCATGGTGGACGCCGCCCATTACAAGCGCTTCAAGGCCCGGCTGCGGTTCTCCGCCAGAGTGGCGGATGCGCTGCGGGAGGAGGGGCTGGAGGCCCTCCGGGAGGCCAAGGCCGCCCACGACCAGCTGGAGGCAGTCTATCACCCCCATGTGGATTTCAACGGTGTCGATCAGATGGTCCGGGAGGAGCTGACGAGGATCGAGAGCTACCTGTAATACTTTTCCCCGCCTGACAGGAAAAAGAGAAGCCCGGACAAACCGCCTGGACTTCTCTTTTTTCAGCTTCTCTCATGTCCGGCGCAGACCTCATATAGGCCGCGCTGCACACCTCGAAAAGAGATGCAAAAAAGGCACCCCGAAGGGTGCCTTTTGTCCTGGAGCGGGCGACGGGGCTCGAACCCGCTACCTCCACCTTGGCAAGGTGGCGCTCTACCAGATGAGCTACGCCCGCAGAACATGGAGTATTCTACCAGACATTTCCCACTTTGTCAAGAGCAAATTCTCTCTTTTTTCGCTTTTTTCCTGGGGCGATCTTTTCGGCCAAAATGTAAAAAAGTTCTTGCTTTTTTCTCCGCATTGTGGTATCCTATCATAGCGATAAAGGGCGGTCCTCTGTCAAGGGGCGGGGCCAAAGGTGCGCCTGCTCCATAAAATTGTTAAGAACGCCTATATATTAGGAGGAAAAATCCATGGATCTCATCAAGGAACTGACCAAATCTCAGATCAAGGAGATGCCCGCCGTCCAGATCGGCGACACCGTCAAGGTGCACGTGAAGGTCAAGGAGGGCGCCCGGGAGCGCATTCAGGTGTACGAGGGTATCGTCATCGCCAAGAAGCATGGCGGTATCGAGGAGACCATCACCGTGCGCCGCGTGTCCTACGGCATTGGCGTGGAGAAGGTGTTCCCTCTGCACTCCCCCACCATCGACAAGATCGAGGTTGTCCGTCACGGCGTAGTGCGCCGCGCGAAGCTCTATTACCTGCGTGACCGCGTGGGTAAGGCGGCCAAGGTGCGCGAGAAGCTCTGATAAGGCAAAAAACCCGGCAGGCGAGAGCCTGCCGGGTTTTTTTGCGGATAGCCGCTATAACCTGCATTCCATTTTGTACCGGTTGACTGTGGTGTGGTCCGCCATTTCCTCTGTCAGCGTTTCCACGATTCTGAAGCCGCAGGAGGCGTAGCACCTCTGCGCCCGCCGGTTGTCCTGATTAGTGAAGAGGGCGAGGGATGCGATCCCTGCGGATTTCAGATCGTCCATGATCTTTGCCAGCACGTACCGCCCGATATGCCTGCCCTGATAGGCGGGGAGCAGGGCTGCCATTTTCAAAAAGGCGGTGCGGTAACCTGCCAGCAGGCCGTTTACCGCAAACCAGCCGATGGGCTTCTCGCCGCTGAAAATGATGTAGCCCTCTTCGTCGGCGTCCTCACGCCAGGCGAGGACGGCCTCTTCCCAATCCCGTGCTGCCGTCGGGACTTCGTTCAAGGCTCTCATGACGGCTGGTTCGTTCATCAACTGGAACAGAAATCCTGCGTCATCGGCGGAGACTTTTTTGATTGCAATATGTTCTGCAAATTCTTCCACTCCGCTTACCTCCACTCCGCCCTGGCCGGATTTCTGGGTGCGGTGCGGTGGAATTTCAGATCCGTATGCCCTACGATGAGGCAGCTGTCGATCTTGCGCCGCTCTGTCAGGCCGAAATACTCCCGCAGCGCCGGGTCGGTGTCGATGGCCCGGGCGGCGAAGCCGCAGTACAGCGCTCCCAGCCCCAGGGCGTGGGCCATCAGCTCCATGTTGGCCAGCGCCAGACCGCCGTCCACCGGGCGTTCGGAGGTCACCACGATCATCTGGTTCCCGCCGTAAAACAGGGTGTCCGGCGCTTCCGGGTGGGCCAGGTAGTTCTCGTAGCGGCGGTAGAGGAGCTTGCGGCCTTGCTCCTGGGCGTGGCGGGCGAATGCCTTCCAGATTTTGGGGCGCATGGCCTCAAATTCATCATCCAGGACGGTGAAGCCCACGGTCTGGCTGTTGGTGCTGGTAGGGGCGCAGCGTCCCGCCTCCAGCAGCAGCTCCAGCTCCCTGCGGGTGGCCTTTTCGCCATTGAACCGCCGGATGCTTCGGCGGAAGCGCATGGCGTTGAGAAGCGTCTCCGGGTCCAGGTCGAATTTCGCCGGGTCATAGGGGATGGGCGGTTCCAGGTCAGGCATGGCGGGCGCTCCAACCGGACAGATGGCCACACACTGGCCGCAGGCGAAGCACCAGGTCTGGTTGCAGCGGTATGTACCGTCCTCATTCCGGACGATGGCGTGGACGGCGCAGTTTTCTTTGCACAGGCCGCAGCCAGTGCAGAGGGCGGGGTCGATGGTTACCATATCGTTTCTCCTTTATTGCAGCAAAATGTCGAATTTTCCACAGAAGTCCTCTGCGCTGATGCGTACCGTACAATTCCTGATTCCCCGGCAATCGATCTGCTCCGACAGGGAGCAACAGAAATTCCAGCTGTACCAAACGGCTTTGTTGGGGCCCAGGACCTCCACTTTGGCGCTGCCGGAGACGGCTTCCAGCCGCAGGGTGAGCGTGGTGTGCTTCGGGGAAACCCGGAAATTCTTGGAGACGCTGCCGCACATGCGCTGGTACTCTCCCCAGAAGCGGACCCGGGTACCCATAGCTCCCCCCAAGAGGAAGGCCCCACTTTTGACCACCATCAGGCCGAAATGGTGCATCGCCCAGAAAAGCAGCCCTATACCGGTTGCCATGAGAAGTATGGATTCCCAGTATTGCATCGGAAATACCTCCTATCCGTATAGCGCCTTGGTCAGGACCTCCATCTTGTTCTTCGCTGTGATGCCGGGGGCTTTTTGGTAGTCCCGGACGAGATAAAACTCCACCGCGCCGGGGTCGGCGGTCAGGACGGCGCGGTGCGCGCCGCGCTCCACGAAGTAGCCCTCCGCCAGCTCCAGCAGCCGGGAGCCGTACCCCTGCCGCCGGAGGGCGGGGTGGACCCAGAACTCCCGGATGAAGCCGAAGGGCTCCTCAAAAAACCAGTTGGAGAAAGCGGTCATCTGGAACTGGAGGAATCCCGTGCCGTCCTCCAAAAGATAGGCGAGGTTGTTTCCCTCCTCGTTCATCTCCCGGAAGAGTCCGTCCCAGTCGGAGACGGAAATGCCCAGCTCGGCAAAGTAGACCCGAAAGGCGTCCTGGAAGCGGGGATCGGTAAAATCGGAAAGCAGAATGGCATTTGCGCCCATAAAAACTCCTTCTCGCGGCGAAACAAAAAACGTCCCCGAAAACGGGAACGTCGATTTCCACATCCGCTCTCTGACGGCGGCCGCGTCAGGCCGCAGGGTACGGATGACAGAGCTTCCCGGTCCGGTTCATCATCGTCTTCATGTCATCCACCTGCCTTTCTTACCCTCAATATACCAGACCCGGAGAAATTTGTCAATATTTTCTGTCAAAAATTCCTCCGCAAAAGGGACTTTTGCGGCAAAAAGTTTTTCTTTTGATACTTTTCCGTGCAGTGTACGCGAAGCGGACACTAGCAGCCCAAGCCGCCGCGGCGGCGCCGCGGTTTGTTCACAAAGAAAAGTATGACTGCCTTTTGCGAAAAATTTACAAATACTACTTTTCAAACGCCTCAAAATATATTAAAATAGAGTCCGGACGGAACCCGAATATTTCCAACCGGAGAAGGAGGAAAGCGCCTATGGGGGAAACAACCTATAAACGGGTGCTGCTGAAGGTCAGCGGAGAGGCCCTGGCGGGAGACCGGCACCACGGCCTGGACTTCGGCATCATCGCCGGCGTCTGCGACGTCATCAAGGAGGCCGTGTCCATGGGGGTCCAGGTGGGCGTCGTCATCGGCGCGGGAAATTTCTGGCGGGGCGCCAAGGACGGCGGGGGCCGCATGGAGCGCACCCGGGCCGACCACATGGGGATGCTGGGCACCGTGATGAACTGCCTGGCTGTGGCGGACGTGCTGGAGCAGAAGGGCGTGGACGCCCGAGTCCAGACGGCCATCCCCATGGGGGCTGTGGCCGAGCCCTACGCCCGGGACCGGGCCGTGCGCCACCTGGAGAAAGGGCGCGTGGTGCTCTTCGGCGGGGGCAGCGGCTGTCCCTTTTTCTCCACGGACACGGCCGCCGTGCTCCGCGCCGCTGAGATCGGGGCGGACGTGATATTGCTGGCCAAGAATGTGGACGGGGTGTACAGCGCCGACCCGGTTCGGGACCCCGCTGCCATAAAATACGACGAGATCACCTATAGCGAGGTCCTGGCGCAGCACCTGGCGGTGATGGATACCACCGCCACCAGTCTGGCGATGGACAACCACATCCCCGTGCTGGTGTTCGCCCTGAAGGACCCTGAGAACATCATCCGTGCGCTGAAAGGCGAGAGGACAGGAACGATTGTGAAGGAGGATACCACCAAATGAAAAGCGAACTGAAGTCCTACGAGGAAAGAATGCGGAAATCCATCGCCTCCGTGGCGGCGGACTTTGCCGCCGTCCGGGCGGGCCGGGCCAACCCCGCCGTGCTGGACCGCATTACCGTGGACTACTACGGCACCGCCACCCCCATCCAGCAGATCGCGTCCATCAGCTCCCCCGACCCCCGCACCCTGGCGATCCAGCCCTGGGACGCCGGTGCGGTGAAGCTGATCTGCAAGGCCATCCAGGAGTCCGACCTGGGCATCAACCCCCAGAATGACGGGCGTATTATCCGCCTGGCCTTCCCCCAGCTCACCGAGGAGCGCCGCAAGGAGTTGGTCAAGCAGATCGCCAAGTACGCCGAGGGCGGCAAGGTGGCCATCCGCAACATCCGCCGGGATGCGGTGGAGGATTTCAAGGCCCAGAAGAAGTCCAGCGAGATCACCGAGGATGACATGAAGATCATCGAGAAGGAGATCCAGAAGCTCACCGACGATATGTGCAAGGAGATCGACGAGCTACAGGCCAAGAAGGAGAAGGAGCTCATGGCGGTATAAGCCGCCGAGGCTCCGTGCAGACACATGAAGCTGGCTTTTTGGAAAAAAAGCGGACATACGGCGGGGCAGGTGGATTTCAGCCGTCTGCCCCGCCATATCGCAATCATATTGGACGGCAACGGCCGTTGGGCCAAGCGCCGGGGCCTGCCCCGCACCGCCGGACACCGGGTGGGGGCGGAGACCTTCCGCACCATCGCCACCTACTGCCGGGACATTGGCATCGAGTACCTGACGGTCTACGCCTTCTCCACGGAGAACTGGAAGCGCCCTCAGGAGGAGGTGGACACCATCATGGTGCTGCTCAAGCGCTACCTGCTGGAGGCCATCGAGACCATGGAGCGGGACAACGTGCGGCTGCGCTTCATGGGGGACCTGACGCCCCTGACCGAGGAGCTGAAGGAGCTGGTAGCGGAGTGCAACGCCATCTCCCAGCGCCTGACGGGGTGCCTGTGCAGCATCTGCATCAACTACGGGGGCCGCTCGGAGCTGGTCCATGCCGCCGGGCGGTTTGCCGAGGACTGCCGGATCGGCCTGAAAAAGCCGGAGGAGCTGACGGAGGAGCTGCTGGAGGGCTACCTGTACTCCGCCGGGGTTCCGGACCCGGACCTGCTCATTCGCCCCGGCGGGGAGCTGCGGCAGAGCAATTTCCTGCTGTGGCAGTGCGCCTACAGCGAGTTCTATTTCACCGATGTGCTGTGGCCGGACTTCTCGAAGGAGGAGCTGCACCGGGCCATCGTGGCCTACCAGCATCGCTCCCGTCGGTACGGCGGGCTGTAGGAGGGTTCGACATGAGATCAAGAATTTTAGTGGCAGTCGTGGGCGTGCCCATCCTGCTGTATATTGTGCTGTGGGGGCATCCCCTGCTGCTGCTGTTCGCGCTGGCGCTGCTGGCGGGCGTGGGCGGCCGGGAGCTGTACCACTGCGTCAGCAAGGAGACGGACGGCTTTCTCGCCGTGGCGGCGGTGTTCATTCCCTGTCTGACGGTGGGGTGCTGCTACAAATGCCCGGACTATGTAGGCGCGTGGTTCCTGCTGTCTACGCTGGCGGTGTTTGCCTACGCCGTATGTAAGGGGGGCGCGGTGCGCTTTGACCAGATCGCGGCAGTGCTGTTCGGCGGCATCGCCATCGGGTACGCCTTCTCCTCCTTTTTGCAGCTCTATACGTCCGGCGTCAGCCGGGGGTATCTGCTGCTGCCGTTTATCCTCAGCTTCGCCTGCGACACCTTCGCCTATTTCACCGGCCTGACCATCGGACGGCACAAGCTGGCCCCCAAGGTCAGTCCGAAAAAGACGGTGGAGGGTGCCATCGGCGGACTGGTTGGCAACGTAGTCTGCGGGCTGCTCTTCGCCTGGGTGATGAACCGCTGGTTCGGCGGGAGCATCAGCTACGAGCCCATGGCCCTGCTGTCTCTGTTTTGCGGCGTGGTGGCGCAGCTCGGGGATCTGAGCTTTTCGTTGATCAAGCGGGAGTTCGGCGTGAAGGACTATGGGAAAATCTTCCTGGCCCACGGCGGGGTGCTGGACCGGTTCGACAGCGTACTGTTCGTGGCACCCACCCTGGCGGCGCTGATGCTGTTTTTGAACGTAACCTGAAGGAGAGCGGAAGGAAATGAAAATCAGAGAGTCCATGCTGGAGGAGCGGACGGTGGAAGCGCTGATCGCCCTGTCTGTCGACTGGGAGGCGGAAAATAGTTGTCACGGCTACCGGAGGAATGCGTGGGAGGACCTGGAGGGAAACCGCGTTTTCCTGGCGGAGGAAAACGGAGAAATTATCGGCTACCTCTTCGGGAAGCTGGAAAAAGCGAAAAGCGCCAGCTCCGTCATGCCGGAGGGCACGAGCTGCTTTGAGGTAGAGGAGCTCTACGTGAGGCCGGAATACCGCTCTCAGGGCATTGGGTCCGCACTGTTCCGGTATGCGGAGGAGGCCGTCCGGCCCGAGGCGGCATTTATCACGTTGGGAACGGCAACCAAAAACTTCCGGGCGATCCTCCATTTCTATATCGACGAGCTGGGTATGGAGTTCTGGAGCGCCAGACTCTTCAAAAAATTGCAGTGAGGCAGCGTTATGGTAAAAACGATCTCCCTTTTAGGTTCCACCGGTTCCATCGGGCGGCAGACCCTGGACGTCTGCCGGGAGCAGGGCATCCGGGTGGCCGCCCTGACGGCAAGGAGCAGCATTGATTTACTGGAGGAGCAGGCCCGGGCGTTCCGCCCCCGGCTGGTGGCCGTGAGCGAGCTGGAGCCCGCGCTGGAGCTGGCGAAGCGGCTGGCGGGGCTGGACATCGAGGTGGCCTACGGCCTGGAGGGTCTGCGGCGGGCCGCGTCCCTGGATGAGAGCGAGGCGGTGGTCACCGCCGTGGTGGGCATGGCGGCGCTGTGGCCCACGATGGCCGCCATCGAGGCGGGCAAGCGGGTAGCCTTCGCCAATAAGGAGACCCTGGTCTGCGCCGGTGAGCTGGTAATGGAGGCCGCGCGGCGGTACGGGGCGGAGATCATCCCCGTGGACAGCGAGCACTCCGCCATTTTCCAGTGTCTCCAGGGGAGCCGGGACCGTGGAGAGATCAAAAGATTGCTCCTGACCTGCTCCGGCGGGCCGTTTTTCGGTCTGAGCCGGGAGGAGGTGGGCAGGAAGACCAAGGCGGACGCCCTCCGCCATCCCAACTGGAGCATGGGGGAGAAGATCACCATTGACTGCGCCACGCTGATGAACAAGGGGCTGGAATTTATCGAGGCCATGCGGCTGTTCCGGGTAACGCCGGACCAGGTGGAGGTGGTCATCCACCGCCAGAGTATCATCCACTCCATGGTGGAGTTCAAGGACGGCGCGGTCATCGCCCAGCTGGGCACGCCGGATATGCGCCTGCCCATCCGGTACGCGCTGACCTACCCGGACCGGAAGCAGTCGTCGCTCCCGCCGCTGGACCTGCTGCAATGCCCCCCGCTGACCTTTGCCCCGCCGGATTTGGAGGCGTTTCCCTGCCTGAAAATGGCCATGGACTGTGCCCGGACCGGCGGGACCAGCTGCGCGGTGCTCAACGGGGCCAACGAGGCGGCGGTGGAGCTGTTCCGGCAGGAGAGGATCGCTCTCGGGCAGATTCCGGAGCTGGTGGCGGAAGCCCTGGAGAAAACGTCCAATGTCAGCCATCCCGCCATGGAGGACATCCTGGAGGCGGACAGAAGGGCCCGGGCGTGTGTGGAGAGGGCGGTCTTATAATGGATCTTGGAATGCCCGCCTTGATTGAGCTGCGGTCGCTGGAGGACTGTGCGCGGCTGTGCCGGGAGCTGGGGCTGCAATTTGTGGAATGGAACATGAACCTGCCCCAGTGCCAGCCGGAGCGGATGGAGGCCGCCGTCCTGCGGAGAATCCGGGAGCAATATGGCATCTACTTCACGCTCCATCTGGACGAGAACCTGAACCCCTGCGATTTCAACCCGCGCGTTGCAGGGGCCTATATCCGCACGGCGGAGGACGCCATCGCGCTGGCAAAAGAGCTGGAAATGCCAATTTTGAATATGCACTTGTCCAAGGGCGTATACTTTACATTGCCGGACCGTAAAATTTTCCTGTTTGACCAGTACCGGGAGCGCTACCTGTCGGACCTGCGCACCTTCCGGGACCGGTGCGAGGCGGCCGTCGGGGCGGCGGATGTCAAAATCTGCGTGGAAAACAGTGACGGATTCACGGATTTCCAGCTGGAGGCCCTGGACCTGCTGCTCGAGAGCCCCGTCTTTGCCCTGACTTTTGATATTGGACATAACCACAGCATTGGCGGGACAGATGAGCTGCCCATTCTGGAGCGCCGGACGCGCCTGATCCACTTCCATTTCCACGATACGCAAGGGAAAAAGAACCATCTCCCCTTAGGCGCCGGAGAAATTGACATTCCAAAGAATCTGGCGCTGGCAGAGAGCTGTGGCGGCCGCATCGTCCTGGAAACGAAGACAGTATCTGGACTAAGGGAATCAGTCCGTTGGTTGCAGGAATGTCATTCACGTACCCCGGGGAGTTAGCGAAAGCAAAACGGTAGGGGCTGCCGATCACCACGCTGAAATAGACGCTGAAGACTGGTAAGCGGACAGCAGCAAGTTTAGGCCGGAAATCTGTGCCTCGGGCGCAAAAAACAATAACCCCCGTTATCAGGTATCGCGCTCCGCGCGATGCCCCCGAGGGAATCCAAAACCGCAGGTTTTGGCGCACTTTTGCCTTCTTTTCCTGCGAGGGAAAAGAAGGCCGCCGTCCGGGCGCGGGAGCCCGGGCTATCAAACAGAAACAGGCAGCGGCGGCCCGGAGGGCCGCAAACGAACCACCCAGCAAAGAGGTAAAACCATGTATATTGTAATCGCCATCCTTCTCTTTGGAGTCCTGATCGCCGCCCACGAGTGGGGCCACTTCATCGCCGCGCGGCTGTGCGGCGTAACCGTCCACGAGTTTGCCATCGGCATGGGCCCCATGGTCTGGCATAAGGACGGGAAAAAGGGGACAAAATTCACCCTCCGGGCCCTGCCCATCGGGGGCTTCTGCGCCATGGAGGGGGAGGAAACGGAGTCCGAAGACCCCCACAGCCTGTCCAACCAGGGCTTCTGGAAAAAGATCCTGGTCTTCGCCGCCGGTGCGGCCATGAACTTCCTGGTAGGGGTCCTGATCATCCTGGTCCTGAATTTCCAGGCGGCGGGGTTCTACGTGCCGGTGGTCGCCGGGTGCGCCCCGGAGTTCGAGGCCGTCAACGGGGCGGCGCTGCTGGAGGGGGACGAATTTCACTCCATCAACGGCTCCCGGGTGTACCTGACCGGCGACATCGACCTGCTGCTGATGCTGGCCAATCGCCAGAGCATCGACCTGGTGGTGCTCCGGGACGGGGAGCAGGTGGAGTTTAACGACCTGTCCGTGGGCACCTACAGCGACAGCGAGGGCAACCCCTACCAGGGCTACGGCTTCTACCGCTCCGCCGTGGTGAGGGAGGCCACCCTGGGCGCACGGCTGCAATATACCTGGTATAATGCCGTCGACTTTGTGCGGACGGTGTGGTTCAGCCTGCAAATGCTGGTCACCGGCAGCGCGGGGGTCAGCGACCTGAGCGGACCGGTGGGCATCGTGTCCACCATCAACGAGGTGGGCGCCCAGAGCGCCAGCGTGGCGGACGCCCTGGCCAATATCGCCTATTTCGGGGCCATGATCGCCGTCAACCTGGCGGTGATGAACCTGCTGCCCATTCCCGCCCTGGACGGGGGGCACATCATGTTCCTGATCGTCTCCACCATTGGAGAAAAGGTGTTCCATAAGAAGGTCCCTATGAAGTACGAGGCCATCATCAATATGGTGTTCCTGGCCCTGCTGATGGGGCTGATGCTGTTTGTCACATTCAACGACGTGATGAAGCTGATTCACTGAGGAGGTCCTTGCCGTGACCAGACAAATCATGATTGGGAGCGTCCCCGTGGGGGGAGGCGCTCCCGTTTCCATCCAGTCCATGTGTAATACCAAGACGGACGATGTTCCCGCCACCGTGGACCAGATCCTCCGCCTGGAGGAGGCCGGGTGCGAGATCATCCGGGTGGCCGTGCCGGATATGGCGGCTGCGCGGGCCATAGGGGCCATCAAGAGCCGTATCCATATCCCCCTGGTGGCGGACATCCATTTCGACTACAGGCTGGCCCTGGGGTGCGCCGCCCAGGGGATCGATAAGATCCGCATCAACCCCGGCAACATCGGCGGGGAGGACCGGGTCAAGGCGGTGGCGGATGCCTGTCGGGAGAGAAAAATCCCCATCCGTATCGGGGTCAACGGCGGCTCCCTGGAAAAGGAGCTGCTGAAAAAATACGGAGGCGCTACGCCGGAGGCCCTGGCGGAGAGCGCCCTGGGCCACGCGGCCCTGCTGGAGAAGTTCGACTTTACGGACATCTGTATCTCCGTGAAGTGCTCCTCCGTCCCGGTGACCATGGGGGCCTACCGGCTGCTGCGTGAGAAATGTACATATCCGCTGCACCTGGGCGTCACCGAGGCGGGCACGCCCTCCATGGGGGTGATAAAGTCCGCCATGGGCATCGGGGGCCTGCTGTGCCTGGGGGTTGGGGATACTCTGCGGGTGACCCTGACGGCGGACCCGGTGGAGGAGATCCATGCGGCCAGAAAGATCCTCCTCGCCGCCGGACTGCGCCAGGAGGGGCCCAATGTGATTGCCTGTCCCACCTGCGGGAGGACCAATATTGACCTCATTCCCATAGCGGAGGAGGTGGAGCGCCGTCTTGCGGGCTGCACGAAACCCATCACCGTAGCGGTGATGGGCTGCGCGGTGAACGGCCCGGGCGAGGCCGCCGCCGCCGATGTGGGCATCGCCGGGGGAAAGGGAGAGGGCCTGCTCTTCCGCAAGGGGCAGATCCTCCGGAAGGTCCCCCAGGACAGGCTTGTGGACGAGCTGATGGAGGAGATCGGCAAACTGTGAGGAAAGTTTTTTGAAATCCGGGGAACAATTTGGATAGACGTCCGTCTAAGAGGACGGTCCGTATGACGGACGAAACAAAAATTACCTTGGAGGTACACATGAAAAAACTGACAGCACTATTTCTGAGCCTGCTTCTGCTCCTGGCCCTGGCCGCCTGCGGCGGCGGAAACGGGGGGCAGAGCAAGGAGGCACCCGACCTGAACAAGTATTACGAGGACTTTATGGCGTCCCTGGGGGCGGACAATCAGCCCGCCATGATGGACGTGGAGGCGGAGCAGATCGCCCAGGTATACCCCGGTCTGGAGAGCTATGGCTTGAAGCAGTCCGTGTTGAAGATGGCGATGATCTCCTCCGTGGCCTATGAGTTTGCCCTGGTGGAGCTGGAGGACGGGTCCAAGGCCCAGGAGGTGGCGGACATCTTCCAGGCCCGGATCGACTACCAGATTGAGAACGGGGCGTTCTACCCCATGACGCTGGAGGGCTGGGAGCAGGCGGAGATCATTACCCAGGGGAACGTGGTTGCTCTCATCGTCGCCCAGGGGGACCAGGCCCGGGCGGTAGAGGCGTTTAACGGCCTGTTCGCGTAACAATGCCGGGGCATACATGTGACAGCGCATGTATGCCCCTCTTTACAGGAGAGAAGCATCATGATTTTTTCCAGCCTGCCCTTTCTGTTTTTCTACCTCATGGCCGTACTGGCCGTGTACAAGCTCTCGCCGCTGAAGCTGCGGAATCTGATTTTGTTGTTGGTGAGCCTGTTCTTCTACGGCTGGGGCGAACCCGTTTACATCCTCATCATGTTTCTGTCCATCGCTGTGGACTACATCCACGGGATGTTGGTGGAGCGCTGGCGGGCGGACGACAGGAAGGCCCGGCGGGCAGTGATGTCCTCGGTCATCTTCAACCTGGGGATCCTGGTGTTCTTCAAATACTGGGATTTCATTGCCGGGAACGTGAACGCGCTGACGGGGACCGCGCTCCTGCCCGTTCTGGGGCTGCCCCTGCCCATCGGGATCAGCTTCTACACCTTCCAGACGATGAGCTATACCATTGACGTCTACCGCCAGGACGCGCCTGTGCAGAAAAACTTGGTGAGCTTTGGGGCCTATGTGACCTTGTTCCCCCAGTTGATCGCGGGCCCTATCGTCCGCTATAAGTCCGTGGCGGACCAGCTGGAGGGCCGCCGGGAGGACCTGGAGAAATTCGTCTCCGGCATCCGGCGCTTCACCGTGGGCGCGGCGAAAAAGGTCCTGCTGGCCAACGCCATCGGGCAGCTGTGGGAGCAGTCCCTGGCGTCGGAGAGCCTGACGGCCGTTGGCGCGTGGCTGGGCCTGGCGGCCTATGCCTTCCAGATCTACTTTGACTTCTCCGGCTACAGCGACATGGCCATCGGCCTGGGGCGGATGCTGGGGTTCGAGTTCTTGGAGAACTTCAACTACCCATATATCTCCAAATCCGTGGTGGAGTTCTGGAAGCGCTGGCACATCTCCCTGACCACCTGGTTCCGGGAGTACGTGTACTTCCCCCTGGGGGGCAACCGGGTGCCCAAGTGGAAGTGGATCCGGAACATCCTCATTGTCTGGACCCTCACCGGCATTTGGCACGGGGCGGGATGGAACTTCCTGCTGTGGGGCCTGTACTACGGCGCGTGGATGCTGGCGGAGCGCCTCTTCCTGGAGAAATGGCTGGAGAAGCTGCCCGGGGCGGTCCGGCACGTCTATACCATGGGCATTGTCCTCGTCGGCTGGGCGCTGTTCGCCGTAGAGGACATGGGACGGCTGGGGGCGTACTTCGGCTCCCTGTTCGGAGGCGGGGGATGGTTTCGCCCCGTGGACGGCTACCGGCTGCGGACCTACCTGCCGACGCTGGTCATCCTGGCAATCAGCTCCACCCCCCTGATGGGAAAGCTGTGGAACAGGCTGGGGGAGAGGACCCAGGCGCTGCTCCAGCCGCTGCTGGTGCTGGGGGCGCTGATCCTGTGTACGGCGTCTCTGGTGGATGCGGGCTACAACCCGTTTCTGTATTTCCGGTTCTGAGAGGAGGGAGAAACTGTGAGCAAAAAAATGTCCCAGCGCGTCACGGCGCTGATTTTCTGCGTGTTTCTGGCGGGCTTCGGCCTGCTGCACATCGTTCTCCCGGACCGGACCTTTTCCCCGGTGGAGAACCGGAACCTGGCCCAGCTGCCTGCGTTCTCCTGGTCCGCGCTGGTGGATGGCAGCTACACCTCCAAGCTGGAGAAATACCTGGAGGACCAATTTCCCCTCCGGGACGGCTGGATGGGGCTGAAGACCCGGTACGAGTACCTGTTGGGCAAGCGGGAGTTTCACGGGGTGTACCTCTGCGGAGACATGCTGATTCACAAGATCGAGGACTCCGGCAGGGCGGAGCAGAACGCCGGGTATCTCCGGAAGCTGACGGAAAAGGCGGAGGTGCCGGTATACGTGGGCCTGATTCCCACGGCGGCGGAGGTGTACCGGGACAGCCTGCCAGCCGGAAGTGAAAATTTTGATCAGGCGGCCTATCTGGAGCAGGTGGGGGAGGGTCTGTCCGATGCCGTGTGGGTGGACCTCGCCGGAGCCCTGGCGGACCACGCCGGTGAGCGGATTTTCTACCGCACGGACCACCACTGGACCAGTTTGGGGGCGTACTACGGATACCGCGCTCTGCTGGAGGCCATGGGGGAGACTCCTGCGCCTCTGGGAACGGCGGAGACGGTGTCGGAGGACTTCTACGGCACCCTCTACTCCTCCTCTGGCGTCCACTGGATCGCGCCGGATACCATCGAGCGGTATATTTCCGGGGAAAATGTCACCGTGGAAAACTTCGAGAAGGGGGAGATGCACGGACTGTATGTGGACAGCTTTCTGGAGGAGAAGGACAAGTACGCCTCCTTCCTGGGGGGCAACACGCCGCTGTATATTGTCCGGAATCCGGAGGCGGCTTCCCGCGAGAAGCTCCTGGTGGTCCGGGACAGCTACAGCGACGCCCTGGCCCCGTTCCTGAGCCTGCAGTTTGCGGAGGTCCATCTGCTGGACCTGCGGTACTACCGCACCTCCGTGGCGGAGTACGCCAAGGAGAAGGATATAGACAGGATTTTTGTCTGCTACAGCGTGGAGAACTTTGTCAAGGACGCCGACGCGGTGTTCCTGGGACAATAGCGGATGGATAAGAGGGCCCCGGAGGCGAGCGCCTCCGGGGCCCTGGGTTGCTTTTTCTCGGGTCAGGGGTTACGCGGCCTGGGATGCCCAGAAAGGCCGCGAGGGCCGTAAAGGTGGCCCTGGGATTCAGCTTTCCGTCCTCAAACCGGACCAGAACGCTGTCCCGATAGATGTGGTTCTGCAAAAAAGAAGGGACCGGGCGAAAGCCCGGTCCCCTTGTGCTGTGAGATGGATTCTATCTTCGCGCTGTGAATCAGCCCAGCAGCTGGAGAACGCCCTGGGGCACCTGATTGGCCTGGGCCAGCATGGCCTGAGCGGACTGCACCAGGATGTTGTTCTTGGTGTAGGCCATCATCTCTTCGGCAATGTCGGTGTCACGGATGGTGCTCTCGGCGTCCTGGATGTTCTCCGTCATCACACTGAGGTTGTTGGCGGTGTGCTCCAGACGGTTCTGAGTAGCGCCCAGGTCGCCGCGAACGCCGGAAACGTAGTTGATGGCGTTCTTGATGGCGCTGATGGCGGCGGCCGCGCTGGTCTGGTTGTCGATGCGGACGTCGCCCAGGTTCATCGCGTCAACGTGCATATCGCCGATGGACACCTTCAGCTGGTTGAAGGACTCGCTGGTATCGCCGATCTGGAGGGTCAGGCCATCGCCGGTCTTGGCGTTGTCGATCGTGTTGGTGTCGGCCAGGGACACGCCCAGATAGTTGGCGATCTTCTCGCGGGTGCTCATGTCGGTGGTGTTCTTCACCGCCGTGCGCTGCTGGAGGGTGGTGCCGCCCTTGCCGTCGTGGCCGACGGAGAAGATGGAGTTGTTGGCGGCGGCGTGGGTCAGCTTCTCGGCGGCGATCAGGTTCATGTCCTTGCTGTCCGCCTCCTCATTGGAGAGGTGAACGACGTTCTTGGCGTTCTTGAACTTGCTGTCGTCGCCCACGGCCACGGTGTAAACGGTGTCGCCGATGGTGATCTTGGCGCCGTCGGTCCAGGCGGTCTTGCCGTCCACATTGTTGAAGTCCACGACCGTGTTGGCCAGTCTGGGGGTCTCACCGGCGCTGGCGGTGGTCACGTTCTGGATACCACTGTTGATGGTGCCGCCGGAGACGGGGGCGGCGGGAGTGTTGTCGTCGGGCTCATCCTCAACTTCCTTCAGCTGGATATAGAAGCCGTCAGTGGCAGTAAGTGCTTGATTGTTCTCAGCAGGACCGCCAGCCAGCCACACGGTGCCAGCCTGGTCGGCGGAGACGCCTACGACCTCATACTTCTTGTCGGTGGAAGCTGCATTATAGGCGTCGACACCCTTCTTCGCCGCCTCCATGATCTTAGTTGCGATGTCGCTGACCTTAGCTGCACCATCGGTCACGCCCGCCAGATCGACTTCCACGCCGGTGGTCCCAACCAGAATCTTACCGCTGCCGCTGCCCTGGCCATCAAACAGGGTCTTCAGTGCCGTAACCTGTGTGGCATCAAGGACGGTGTCCTTTGTAAGGCTGTCGACCGAATTAAAGGCAGCATTCTGGCTCAAATCGCCAGATACGTTCGTGGAAGGAATATACTCTCCCTCGGGCTCCTCGCCGGAGGTGGCGGCGGTGTAGGTCAGACCGGTCTCGATTGCCTCAGTAATGTCATTGGCAACGAGGCCGCTGGCCAGAGTGATTTTACCAAGTGCGTCGCCCTGAGCAGTGCCATCGGTGGTGAAGGTGATGTCTGTAGCCGCACTGCTGCTGGTGGGAACATCCTCCACGGAGGTGCCGATGACCTTATCGCCAATCTTCAGATCCAGCTTGCCATTGGCGTTCTTCTCAATCGTGACCTTGCCGTCGGCAATGTTTGTCGTCCCGTCAGCGGCTTCCTTGATGGCGTCCGCCTCCAGAGTGGTCAGGGTGATAGCCTTGCCGCCAACGGCGGCGGACACAGTACCCACTGTTGCCTCGGCAACAGTGGCAGTGACTTTAGTGGTGTCGATTTCAGCAGTTACGCCCTTGTCGCCATCAACGGTGACCGTACCAGTCCACTCGGTGGACCCATAGGTCTTGCTGAAAGCACCGGCCTGGGAGGTCAGCGTGACCGTCATGTCATTCTGGGACTCGCCACCGGCCAGCTTGACAGAGCCGAGGTCACCTGCACTGGCAGTATCACTAGCAGCAATCTTCTCCGAATTTGCAGCGGAAACCGTAAAGTTAGTGAAGTTGATACCGCCATCCGTAGTCTTATCACCCAAACCCGCAATCAGAGTTTGGATAGCAGAGACATCATACGCACCACTGTTGCCGCCATCACTGGTCAAAGTGACAGTCACGGTATTGGTGTCCTTGTCCCATGCAGCTGTCGCAGTACCAGTTGCCCCGCTGGCAACGATCTTAATGTTGATGTCATTGCCTGCCCTGCCGACAGTATCGGCAGTCTTGAAGGTAAGGCCAGCCAGCTTGTCAGCGCCGGTAGCCTGAGCGGCCTTGTCGGCAGAAGCCTTGGAAACTGCAACCTTGACATCACCAGCAGTGGCAGTGGCGGCGTCTACTTCAACTGTAATGCCTGTAACCTGGCTGCTTGCAGCCGTATATTTAGCCGGAGTTCCGCCCACGGTAGCATCGGCGAGTGCGCCGCCCATCTCGGACGGGGTATCCGCCTGCGGATCAATCAGGTTCTGGCCATCCTCAGCGGCAACGCCCTTGGTAAAGGTGGTAGCCCCAACAGTAGGCGTACCGGCATATGTGCCACCCGCAGCCAGGCCAATATCTCCAAAGGGATTGTCGGCCACATCGCTGGCGGCGTCAGCCTCGATGGTCAGCTTGCTTCCGTCAAACGTAGCAGTATAGCCGGTGGGAGCACCTGTGACAGCCCAAGTGGTGGTGCCATCAGCGGCAACAGTAGCAGTAGCAGTCAGATCAAGAGCGGTGCCGCCATCGCTGTCGAATTTAATTGTGTCACCATCAGCTACGGCATTAGCAGTAGCATCAATGGTAACAGTAGCTTCCAGCTTCGCCTTAGTGCCATTGCCGCCGTCCTCGGGAGGCGTGGTGCCATCGTCCACCTTCCAGGTGACATCGGCCTTGGTGTTCAGCTTGACGTCCGTGTCGCTGACGAACTTCAGGGTGCTGCCCTCGGCAGTGATCGTGAAGTCGCCGCCGTCGCCGTCGCCGAAGCCTTCCAGCCCCTTGTCCTTGTACGTTTCGACAATCAGGTCAGCCAGGTCCTTGGCGGTGTAGGTCTTGCCCGCTTCCAGGTCGGCCACCAGGTCGCTATCGCCGATGGACAGGGTGAACTTCTCGCCCTCACCGGCGGTGACGCTGACGCCCTCCAGGTTGATCTCAAACCCGGCCTTGGAGGCGGGGACGGTGCTGTCGGTCTCAACGACGGTCTTGTCCTTATCGACGGAGCTGGGCTGATCCTGGGGCTTGCCGGTCTCGGGGATCAGGCCGATGATGGCCTTGGAATCCACCTTGTTATAGCTGACGCCGGTGACAGCGCCCTCGTCCAGAGAGCCGTCCAGGAGCTTGATGCCGTTGAAGTTGGCGCTGTCGGCAATACGGTTGATTTCACTCTTGAGCTGGTCCA
>CAJUPS010000011.1 GCA_910588045.1 uncultured Oscillospiraceae bacterium
CCCTGACGGCCCAGAGCACTCCGCAGAAAAGCCAGTCTGCCAGGTCGTAGCGTAACAAATAACCCCCGTAATCAGGGGATTCTCAAGGGCGGCGTAGCCCCCTTGAGCACGCTTTTGTTACTTTTCGCGTGCGCGAAAAGTAAGCCCCCGTGGGGCCGCCTGCGGCGGCCTTAGCGCTAAAAGCGCCGCCTTGCGGCGCTTCACGGCCCGGCAGGGCGAATCTAACAAAAAGAAGAAAGCGGCCGCGGCCCGCAGGGCCGCAGATAAAATTATGTCTTTTACCTCCTTTGAATTTCTTCTCTTTTTCGGAGTATTACTTGTTATCTACTATATTGTTCCGAAAAAATATCAATGGCCCCTGCTGCTGGCAGGCAGCATCTTTTTCTATGCCTTTGCGGGCATCACCGCAATGTCCTATATGGCGGCCACCATCCTCTCCACCTGGCTGTGCGGCCGGGAGATCGGAAGGCTCTATTTCTCCCATGAGCGCTGGCTGGCGGAGAATAAAGCCACCGCCGACCGGGAAACGAGGAAACTCCGGAAGGCCAGGGCGAAGGCGACCGCCCGGCTGTGGATGCTGGGAGGCATCGTCTTCAACTTTGGCGCCCTGGCGGTGGTCAAATACACCGACTTCCTCCTGGGGAATGTCAACGCTCTGATCGGCCTTTTCGGCGGCGGAGAGGAGACCATCCCCCTGCCCCACTTCCTGCTGCCCATGGGCATCTCCTTCTATATCTTCCAGTCCATGGGCTATCTGCTGGACGTCTACCGGAATAAGTACCAGCCCCAGCAGAACCTGGGAAAATTTGCCCTCTTTGTCTCCTTCTTTCCCCAGCTTATTCAGGGCCCGATCAGCCGGTACGACGCGCTGGCGCCGTCCCTTCTGGCGGAGCACCGCTGGGATGCTGCGGGGGTGGCCTTAGGCTTGCAGAGAATGTTGTGGGGCTTTTTCAAAAAATTGGTGGTGGCGGACCGCCTTATGGTGGTGGTGCGCACCCTGTCCGGCGCGCCGGACGAGTACCAGGGCGTCTACGTCCTGGCGCTGATGGGCATCTATGCCGTGACGCTGTACGCCGACTTTACCGGCGGCATCGACGTCACCATCGGGGCCGCCCAGTGCCTGGGGATCGAGGTGGCGGAGAACTTCCGCCGCCCCTTCTTCTCTAAGTCCACCGCCGAGTATTGGCGGCGCTGGCATATCACCATGGGTTCCTGGTTCCGGGACTATATCTTCTACCCCGTCTCCATCTCCAAAACCATGCTGGGCTGGACCCAGAAGGTGAAGGCGAGGTGGGGCGTGGGGGCCGCGAAGCGGTTCCCGGTGTACCTGGCCACCATGCTCACCTGGTTTGTCACCGGCGTGTGGCATGGGGCCAGCTGGAACTTTATCGTTTGGGGCCTGCTCAACGGCGTCATCATTCTGGTCTCTCAGGAGCTGGAGCCGCTGTACGCCCGATTTCATGAGCGCTTCCCGGGGCTGGGCCGGACCTTTGGCTGGAGGCTGTTCCAGGTGGGGCGGACCTTCTGGCTTATGAGCGCGGTGCGGGTGCTGGACTGCTACCGGGACGTGCCCGTCACCTTCCGGGCGGTGGGGACGATCTTCACCCGGTTCGATCTGTCCGTCCTCTGGGACGGCTCCATGCTGGCGCTGGGGGCCTCCGGAGCGGACTGGCTGGCGGCGGGTGCAGGCGCGGCGCTGATGCTGGCGGTGTCCCTGATCCAGCGCCGGGGCGGCATCCGGGAACGGCTGGCGGAGCGGCCCCTGGCCCTGCGCTGGGCGGTGTTCGGTGCGCTGCTGCTGGCGGTGGTGGTGTTCGGGGCCTACGGCGTGGGCTTTGACGCCAACCAGTTCATTTATAACCAATTTTAAGGAGGCTCTGGTATGAAAACCAAGCAGAAGCATACCGTCCTTCTCACCGGCGTGATTGCGGTCCTGATCCTGGCCCTGTGCCTCGGTTTGCTTCAGGAGCTGCTGCGGCCCAAGTATGGACAGCTGAACATCCCCGAGGGCACGCTGATTGCGGACTACTATGACGACCCCACCCGCCACGATGTGATTTTTATCGGGGATTGTGAGGTCTACGAGAATTTTTCCCCCGTGACGCTGTGGGAGGAGCAGGGGATCACCAGCTTCATCCGGGGCAGCGCCCAGCAACTGATTTGGCAGTCGTACTACCTGTTGGAGGAGACCCTGCGGTACGAGACGCCGGAGGTGGTGGTGTTCAACGTGCTGTCCATGAAGTACGGCGAGCCCCAGAGCGAGGCGTACAACCGCCTGAACCTGGACGGGATGCGCTGGAGTGCCTCCAAGCTGGGGGCCGTCCGGGCCTCCATGACCGGGGAGGAGGATTTCCTCAGCTATGTGTTCCCCCTCCTGCGCTACCACAGCCGTTGGAGCGAGCTGAGCGGGGAGGACGTAACCGGCATGTTCCGGCGGGAGAGCGTGTCCCACGCGGGCTTTTTGATGCGCGCGGACGTGAAGGCGGCGGGGACGGTGCCGGAGGGACGGCCCCTGGCGGACTACCGGTTTGAGCAGAGCTGCTACGACTACCTGGACAAAATGGTCGAGCTGTGCGCAGAAAAGGGCGTGCAGCTGGTGCTCATCAAGGCGCCCAGTCTGTACCCCTACTGGTATGACCAGTGGGACGAGCAGATGGAGGACTACGCCCGGGAGAAGGGCGTTGCATACATCAACTTTCTGGATAAGATCGACGAGGTGGGTCTGGACTTCAGCCAGGACACCTACGACGGCGGCCTGCATCTGAATCTCTCCGGCGCAGAGAAGCTGTCGAGATGGTTCGGACAATGGCTGACGGAAAACTACGACCTGCCCGACCACGGGGAGGACGCGGAAATCCAGGAGCTGTGGGCCCGGCGCAGTCAGCGCTACCACGCCATGGCCGAGGACCAGGCCCGGGAGCTGGCGGAGCTGGGCTACCTGAAGAGCTACGGCGCGAAGAAGCCGGAGTGATACCCGCTTCCGGCAGAATAAAATGATTGAAGGAGATTGCTCATGATGAAACGCATATGCACACTATTCCTCACCCTTCTGCTGCTGGTGTCCCTGACCGCCTGCGGCAGCAAGGAGGACAAGCAGCCCGACACCGTGGATCCCCCGGCGTCGGACAGCGCCAACGACGCGGCCCCTCCGGCGGACGACAAGACCGACGCCCCGTCGACCCCCTCCGGTCCAGCCCCCACGCCGAAGGCCGACAGCAAGTACGTGCTCACCTATCAGGGCTGTGAGCTGCCCATGAACACGGACTTTGCCCCTCTGCTGGCCTACCTGGGCGAGCCCGCCAGTTACTTTGAGGCGGAGAGCTGCGCCTTTGAGGGGCTGGACAAGACCTACACCTACGACGCGGTGGAGATCATCACCTACCCCGACGGGGACCTGGACCGGATCTCCTACGTCCGTATTCTCAACGACGCCGTCTCCACGCCGGAGGGCATCACCGTCGGTTCCACCGCCGAGGAGGTGGCTGCGGCCTACGGCGAGGGGAGCGGCAACCAGTACGACTATGAGGACGGGGATTGCCTCCTGTCTTTCATCCTGAAGGACGGCAAGGTCGTCTCCGTGGAGTATACCGCGCTGAACGATATGCTGGGCTGAGATACTTTTTCTTGGAAGAAAAAGTATCCAAAAAGAACTTTAGCGCGCCCTGTAATGCCTTGCACGCCCAAAATTTCCGCCCGGTAACGGACTGCGCTTCTGATCGTATGATACCCGGCAGACAGCCCCCGCACCGGACAGAGTGCGGGGGCTGTCTGCTGTATCGAAAGGTTTACACATCCAATTTTCCGGCCTCCTCCGCCATCTGGCGCAGGAGGCGGTTCTTCTCATTCATGGGGCCAAAGTCCGACAGGGGGCAGATGACCCGCTGACAGCGCTTCATCCTCTCCGCCGCCGCCCGGAAGGCGTCCTCCCCGATGGGGCGGAAGGGCTTCTCGGAGATGACATGAGCCGCTAACGCCTGGGCTACGGGGAAGTCCACGTCGTTCTCCTGCAACACCCCGGCGGCAAAGGGCACTCCCTGCCGCTGAAGTCTGCGGTAGACCGGGACGCCGGACCCGCCGCCGCCGATGACGAACACCTCCGGCTCTCCCCGGACCGCCTCCAGCTCCAGCGAGCCGAAGAGGGCGTTGTAGCTCCCCCGGGCCGCGCCGTAGAGCGTCATCATGTAGTCCGCGGAGAAGATCTCCTCCGGCGGGCCCTGGCGCTCGATGGCGTCCCCCCGGACGCAGACCACGTAGTCGCTGATCTTCTGGGCCAGGTCCAGCTCGTGGAGGCTCATGAGCACCGCCAGGTTCCGGGAGCGTACCATGTCCTTGAGGATGGCCAGCAGCTCCAGCTTGTGCCGGATGTCCAGGAAGGAGGTGGGCTCGTCCAACACCAGCACCTCCGGCTCCTGACACAGGGCCCGGGCCAAGAGTACCCGCTGGCGCTGACCGTCGCTGATGCGGGAGAAATCCCGGTCCGCCAGGTCGGCGGCGTGGACCAGCTCCAGGCACTGGGACACCTTCTCCCGGTCCTCCCTGGTCAGGATGCCCAGCCGCCCGGTGTAGGGGTAGCGCCCCGTGGCCGCCACGTCGAAGCAGGTCATCAGCTCCGGATGGATGTGGGCCGTCATCAGTACGCTCATGCGCCGGGATACGTCCCGCTCGGAGAGGGCCGCCATATCCCGGCCGTCCAAGCACACCGTCCCCCGGACCAGCTCCAGCTGGCGGATGATGCTTTTCAAAATCGTGGATTTCCCCGCGCCGTTGGGCCCGATGAGGGTCATGATCTCCCCGGCATGGAGGGACAGGGCGATCTCCCGGATGAGGGCCTTCCCGCTGTAGCCCACGGAGAGGTTTTCTGTTTGCAGCCGGACATTGCCCATCAGCCGTTCCCCCCTCTCGCCGCCGCACTCCGCCGGGAGGCCATGAGGTACAGGACCACGGGGGCGCCGAACACGGCCGTAACGGAGCTGATGGACATGTCCCGGGGCGCAAAGGCCGTGCGGGCGATCAGGTCGCAGAACAGGCAGAAGGCCGCGCCGCCCAGGAAGCAGGCGGGGACGATAACAATGGGCTTGGCCGTGCGGAACAGGGCCTTGATGAGGTGGGGGGCCGCGATGCCCACAAAGGAGATGGGGCCTGCAAAGGCCGTGACGCAGGCGGAGAGGATGCTGGAGAGCAGAATCAGTTGGAGCCGGAACCGCTTGATGTTCACCCCCATGCTCTGGGCGTAGACCTCGCCCATCTGGTAGGCCCCGATGGGCTTGGAGAGCAGGAAGGTGAGCCCCAGGGCGGAAAAAATCACCCAGGACATGATCCGCACGTTGTCCCAACTGGTGCCGGAGAAGCTGCCCAGGGACCAGTTGTGGAGGTTGATGATGTTGGAATCGTCGGCGAAGGTCACCACGAAGTCGGTGACAGCGGAGCAGATATAGCCGATCATCACCCCGCTGACCACCAGCATACTCATTTGATTCACCCGCCGGGAGAGCAGCAGGATGAACCCCATGGACAGCATGGAGCCCGCAAAGGCCCCCAGGATCAGGAGGGCGGAGCCAATGACGATTCCCCGGCTGAGGCACAGGACCATCACCAGGGACACCGTCAGCTTGGCCCCTGAGGAGATGCCCAGCACGAAGGGCCCCGCAATGGGGTTGGCGAAGAAGGTCTGGAGCAGGAAGCCGGATACACTCAGCGCCCCGCCCAGGATGGCGGCGGCCAGCACCCGGGGAAGCCGGATACCCCAGATGATGCCGGTGTCCGGTCCGGCCAGCAGGAGACCGAGGATCTCCCGGGGCGTGAAATCCACGCTGCCCGCGTTGATGTTCCACAGCAGCAGAGCCAGTACCAGCACGGCCAGGAATGCGAAGCAGAGGATATATCGAAGTCTTGCGTTTTTCATGGGCGCTTCCCCCTCTAGGTCAGACGGTGGAGGTAATGCAGATCCTCATCTGACGGTATTTCGTCAGACAAAATGGCGTTGATGTCCAGGATGATGTCCCCCACCGCCTGGGACTCCTGGAACATGCTCTTTCCGGTGCACCACACCTTCCCCTCCTGTACCGCCCGGAAATCCGCTAGGGGGGCGCTCTTGGCGATGAGCTGTTCGATGGTCTCCAGGTTGGCGTCGATGGCGCTGTTGTAGATCAGCACGTCCGCGTCCCGGGCCGCGTCGTAGAAGGTCTCCATCTGGATGTTCATGGTGGACAGGGCGTTCTCCTCCTCCGTCAGGTCCTGGAAGACGTACACGCCTCCCGCCAGGTCGATGGCCTTGGCGATGTAGTCCCCGCTCTTGCGCACGGTGACGGACCCGTTGGAGTTGACGGCGAAGAAGGCCACCGTCTTCCCGGTGTTCTCCTGCTCCAGCACCGGGGCGAGCTGCTCCAGCTGCCGGTCGTAGTAGGCCGCCGCCTCGCTCTCCTTGCCCAAGAGTACGCCGTAGAGCTTGATCCACTCCATCCGTCCCAGGGGGTGGCTCTCATAGCTGGAGCGCTCCACCAGTACGGGGATGCCGCAGCGCTCCAGCTGCTCCTTGACCTCCGGGTTGTGGTAGATCATGGTGGACTCCAGGGCCAGATCGCAGTTTTTGGAGAGGATCAGCTCGTAGTCCGGGGCGCTGTACTTCCCGGCGAAGACCATTTTCCCCTCCTCCATGGCCTCCCGGGCCTCCTCGATGTACCAGCCCTCCGCCTGGGTGCCGGAGAGGGTCACGGCGTCGATGGCGTCCAGCTGCCGGAAGCAGTCCATGGCGGCGGTGGCTTGCAGGTAGATGTTTTGCAGGGGCTGGCGGAGGACCGTGACGTCCTCGGGCATATCCAGGAAAGGCAGGCCCCCCTCCGGCACGAGGACATAGACATTCTGATCGATGGTGATGCGTTTGAAATTGCCTGAATAGTCCACGGAAAACATCTGGGCGTACTCCAGCTCCAGGTGTTCGTCCCACTGCACGTCGTTCCAGCTTATGGCGGGGGGAGTATACGGTTCCAACGGCAGGTCCCGATACTCCGGGTCCTGCTGCCCCGGGTCCCGCTGCCCGCAGGCACATAAAAGGAGTGCCAGCAGCAGGGCAAAGAAAAATTTCCGGTATTTCATCACGGTATCCTCATTCATGCGTCCTGCATGGACGCGGAGTCGAAGGTCAGCGTATATTCTACCTCATGGGGCTCACTCATGGCGACGGTATCGGCAATCACCACCAACGGCTCATTGAATGCGCTGACAGGGATCTCAAAGGTGGAATTGGCTCCCGGCTCGCTGATGAGCTCGTACTTCTGGCCGTCTACCTTCATGTAATCGAAGTTGGGGCTGCTCCAGACGATGGTCGCCCAGCACTTTCCGGTCTCATCACAGCGCAGCTTCGCGGGGGACTCCACGGTAGCGCGGCCCGTGCCGCCCTCCAGCGTGACGGAGATCGTGTAGGTATCGCCCGCCCTGACGCGCTCCCCCTCCGGCTCGGGTTCCGGCTCTGGGGCAGGTTCGGGCGCGGGCTCCGGCTCGGGTTCAGGTTCCGCCGGGGCGGAGGCGGGCTCGGAGGGCTGGGCGTCCTCGGGGGCGGGCTCCTCCTCCGGCTGAACGTCCTCCGGTTCCGGCTGGGGAGCGTCTGCGGGTTCCTGGGGATCTGCGGGCTCGTCCGGCTGGTCCGGCGGCGTCTCCGCAGGGGCGGGGTCCGGGGTCCCGGAGGGCTGGGAAGGCTCGGTATTTTCTACAGGGACGGGGGCGGGGGATGGTTCGGGCTTGCTCTGCTGTCCGCCGCCGCAGGCGGTCAGAAGGGTCAGCAGCAGGGCAAGGGCTGTCAGAAGTGCAAGATTTTTCTTTTTCACGGGTCGTTCCTCCTGATTCACAAAAACCGCTTCAGAGCAGCGCCGGGCGTTTCTCCCGGCGCTGCTCTGGATATGGGCGCAAACTTATTCCGCGGCGGGGGAGAGGAAGGTCAGCGTGCGGTCATACCACTCGTCCTTCTTCACGCTGTGGGCGGCGTAGTCCAGGGCCTTGTCCAGCTCGGCCACGGACAGGGTGAAGGTGGTCTTGCCGTCGGCTGTGACGCCTTCCACAGCGCCCTCGGCGGCCAGCTTGGCGGCGTTCTTGCTGCCCACGAACATCTTGTCGAAGCTCTCGCTGCCCAGCACCAGCTTGGCGGTCATCACGCCGTCCTTGACGGTCAGCTCGCAGCTGTCGATCTTGAACATGGACTGCTCGCACTCCACCTCGACGGCGTAGGTGCCGTCGGCCAGGGCCTCGGGCTCCTCGGCGTTGTCGGGATTCTCGGGGTTGGGCTGACTGGTAATGATGTCGGCGACATCCTTCAGGTCCACGGCGGCCTTGGCGTGCTCCGCCAGCAGGTCGCGGATGGCCTTGATCTCACCCAGACCGCTGATCTGGCACTCGACGACCTCCAGACCGGCGGCGGTGAATACGGAGTACCAGGATTCGGGGTCCTTCTCGTCGGCCATGTCGTTGTTGGCGTGGTCCCCGGCCACGATCATCATGGGCCGGAGGATGACCTTCTCATAGCCGCCCTCCTTGACCAGCTTCACCAGGTCCTCGGCGGTGGGAGCGGCCTCCACCGTGCCGATGAAGTAGTTGTCATAGCCTGCGGCCTTCATTTCCTCCTGCATTCTGGCGTAGATGCTGTTGGAGTCGGCGGAGGTGCCGTGGCCCATCCAGCACACGGCGGTCTTGTCGTCCTTGACGGCGTCCTTGGTGGCGTTCACCATCGCCATGGCAACCTCGGTGAAGTCCTCATCGCTGGTCAGCAGGGGCGCGCCGATCTTGATGGAGTCGAACTTGTCGGCGTACTTCTTCTCCAGCAGGTTGCGGAGATCGCCGTACTCAAAACCGTTCATCAGGTGGGTGGGCTGGACCAGCAGGTTCTTCACGCCCGCCTTGACGGCGCGATCGAGCGCTTCCTTCACGTCGTCGATCTGCTCGCCGTCCCGGCGGTAGATATGCTCAATGATGGTGTTGGCGGTGAAGCCCCGGCGGACGTCGCAGTCGGGGAAGGCCGCGGCCATGTCGTCCTCGATGGCCTTGATGGTGGCCACCCGATTGTCGTTGAAGCTGGTGCCGAAGCTCACCACCAGCAGCTCGTTTTCCTTGGTGGGGTCCTGGTTGCGGGGGTTGTCCTTGGAGGCGTCGCCGGTGGAGGCGTCGTCCATGTAGCGGCAGAGGATGGCGGCCACCTGGGCCCGGGTGGCGGTGCCGTTGGGGTCCAGCTTCCCTCCGGTGGTGCCGGTGATGAACTCGCTGGCAACGGCCCAGTTCATGCAGTCCTTGGCCCAGTCAGCCACGTCGGCGGCATCGGCATAGCCGGACAGCTCGTCAACACGGTTGGTCAGGCTGTCCTTCTTCACCTGCCTGGCGGCGAAGAGGTTGAGGATCTTGGCGATCTCCTGGCGGGTCGCGCTGCCGTCCGGGTCGAAAATGGTCCCGGCCTCGTTCTTGCCGTTGATGATCTTCTGGGCGCTTGCCCAGACGGCTGCCTGGGCGGTTTCGCCGCCCTCCACGTCTGTGAAGGGATTGGCCGCCTCGACGGCGGGGGACTTGGCCAGGCGGTACAGGGCCACAACCAGGTCGGCCCGGGTCATGTTCTCGTTGGGAGCGAAGGCGGCGGCGGTCTTGCCGTCCATCAGGCCCAGTTCCAGCACGCGGTTGATCTCTTCCTCGGCCCAGTGGCCGGACACGTCGGCAAATCCGGCGCTCTCGGACGCAAAGCCGGTCCCGGTCAGCCCCAGGACCATCACCATCGCTAGCAGGGCGGTCAGTTTCTTCCAGGTTCTCATCGCAAAAGTTCCTCCATATTTTATTGTTTTGCTCTCCCGCAGCGGCTCCAAAGGTCCGTCCGGACTGATACGCGGGGTTCCGGACGGATCTTTGGGTATACAGGCCGGTATGAGAGAGAGGACATATTGTTTCCCGGCGCGGCCCCATCCGCCCCGGAGGAAACACGTTGGGGAGCCGGGGCGCAAAAAAAGCGCCCCGGGCCGAAGGCCAGGACGCACAAGACCCCGCTGCCGCGCAGCGAGGCTGAAAACGCACTTCCGGTTCCGGCAGAATGCGGCCAGCCGCCATGTATCTGACTTATCCTCTCCTGGGAGGCATCACAGTGACCGACTCGCGGGGCTTCTCACCCCATTCCATGGGCCGCGGAAACGGCAGCGGCTGGCATACTATTCAGTTCGTTAATAAAATAGCACAATCTCCCGGCTCTGTCAAGCAATTTCCGACAAAAAGCGGGGAGGATAAAGAAAACCGTCCGTATCAAAGACGGACGGTTTTACTCTGGGGAATCATCCCCGGACGCTCAGAATGTTCAGGACCAAAGTCAGGATGATGAACACAGCGCCGATCCACTTGGTCGCCTTGGCCAGCTTGGCGTCAAAGGTCTTGGCCTTGCCCTTGGCCATGAAGGTGTCGGCCATACCGCCGATGGCGCCGGACAGACCGGCGCTCTTGCCGGACTGGAACAGCACCGCCAGGATGATAGCCAGACCACACAACAGCTGTAGGATCGTGATAAACAGGGTCATGGGAACATACCTCCAGGATTTTGATGGAAGCGCCGACGCGCAAAACTCCATTTCACAGGACTCAAATTATAGCACACCTTGTCCGGAATTGCAAGGGGAAAGCACGGGAATCCGGAGAAATTTTTCGCCTCTATTCTGAGACGGACAGCAGACCCCGCGCCTGCTTGAGCCGCAGGATGCGCAGGACGCTCTCATCCAGCCGCTGCTCGGTCATCTCTCCTTCCGTGACCGCCCGGACCAGCGCGCTGACGGACGCCTCCAGGTCCTGGGGGCATAGCAGGATGTCCACCCCGGCCTGGATGGCGCGGACGGCGATCTCCGCGCTGCCGTAGTGATCCGTCATGGCCTGCATCTCCAGGCTGTCGGTGACCACCACGCCGTCAAATCCCAGCTCTCCCCGCAGCAGCTCCGTCACGACCGCATAGGAGAGAAGGGCGGGCTGATCGTCAATCTGCTCCACAATGAGGTGCCCCATCATGACCGCGTCCGCCCCGGCGTCGATGCCCGCCTGGAAGGGCAGCAGCTCCGCTCCGCGCAGCTCGTCCAAGGATTTGTAGACATAGACCGAGCCGTAGTGGCTGTCGGCGGAGGTATCCCCGTGGCCGGGGAAGTGCTTGAGCGTACAGGCGGCGCCACCGGCGTGGAAGCCCTCCACCGCCGCCGCCACCAGCTCTGCGGCCTGGGAGAAATCGTCGCTGTAGGCCCGGTCGCCAATGACGGTATTCTCCGGGTTGGACCACACGTCCGCCACCGGTGCGAAGTCCATATTGAAGCCGCAGGAGACCAGGTCCGCGGCAATGGTCCGGGCGTTGGCTTCCGCCGTCTCCGGCCCCTGGTCCTTGTAGTCCAGCATGGGCCCCACCCAGGTGGTGCCCACGGTCTTCATCAGCCGGTTCACCCGGCCCCCCTCCTCGTCGCAGGTCACCAGCAGCGGGACGGAAGAGTACCCCTGGGTCTCCTCCAGCATCGTGCGCACCTGCTCCTGACTGACCAGGTTGCTCCGGTTGAGCAGCAGTCCGCCCACCGGAAATTCCCGCAGTCCCCGCTCCATGGCCTCCCCCGCCGATGTGACGCAGGCGCCGTTGGTGATGGCCTGGGGGAAGACGATGAACAGCTGGCAGACCTTCTCCCGCAGGGTCATGCCGGACAGGAGCGCCTCCAGGGGGTCGGGGACCGCTTCGGGCTCCGGAGGCAGTTCCGGCTCGGGTTCCGGGGGGAGCGCCGGTTCATCCGCCGCCATTTCCTCCGGCGGGACCGGCGCAGAGACGGGCTCCGCCTCCTCCGGTCCCCGGTTCAGCCACAGAAACGCCGCCGCACCGAGCAGAATGACCAGCAGGAGCAGAGGCCATCGGGGCCGCCGATGGACTTGACTGTGCTTTCCTTTGACCGGCACTGGATTCCCCGCCTTTCTCTCATCAACATGAAGTATATCCCAGGTATCCGGGATATACCCTATTTTACCGCAAATGACCAGGAATTTCAACTGCGAATCCGGTATTCCGCATCAATGCCGGACCGGCCTTCTCCTCTCGGAGAAAGCCGGTCCGGCACGATTCTCAGGATTCCATCAGCAGAGCGGAACGGGAATGGAAATGCCGTTGACCGCGGTATAGCAGATATTGGTGTGAGCGAAGCTCTTCAGATGGCGCTCAAAGCTGCTGGCCCGGTGCTGCGCGTGGCAGCGGCGGCAGCGGCGCTCAGAGGCTGCGGAGAGCTTCTCCAGAGCGGTGCGGATGGTCTGGGGCTTGCCTGCGGCGTTGATATTGCGGGTATTCATAGCGAAGTCCTCCTTATTTTATTTCGCATGACCGGATGGAGTCGTTTCCTCCGGTTTCCCTTGATGTGCCCTTATTCTAGCAGACCGGACGGAAAAGATATTGCATCTGCATTGGATTCATAGTATGATTTTCATGTGATTTAAAATGCAAAAAGGAGGATCCGCCCTATGGGACACTATGTAGATGAAAAGGCCCTGCGATACCAGGAGTACCTCTCCCGGGAGGAGGGGCGGCGGCACCACACCTACGAGGAGGAGAGCTACGTCCATAGCCTCCTCCTGGCGGGGGACTTCAGGGCCATGGAGGAGCATATCAAGGCCGTAAACAGCGACCGGGCGGGTACGGTATCCAAGGACCCCGTTCGGAACCGGAAATACCTGACCATCGTCTGCATCGCCACGGCCTGCCGTACGGCCATCCAGGCGGGCATGGAGGCGAAGCGGGCCTATGCCGCCAGCGACTTGTACATCCAGCGGCTGGATGAAATGGAGACCATGGAGGAGATCCGCTGCCTGGACCTGGACGCCTTCGCCTTCTATCTCAAGGAGATCCAGGCGCTGCCGAAGAAGCGGGTCTTCTCCCGGCCCATCTCCCAGTGCCTGGACCACATCTACAACCACCTCCATCAGCCCATCACCCTCCAGGACCTGGCGGACCTGACGGGGCTGAACGCCAGCTACCTCTCCACCCTGTTCAAGGAGGAGATGGGCCGGTCTGTCTCGGATTACATCATGTCCAAGAAGATGGAGGCCGCCCGAAACATGCTGAAATACTCCGACGAGAGCTACGCGGACATCAGCGCCATCCTGAATTTCAGCTCCCAGAGCCACTTTATCCGCGCCTTTAAGAAGTACAACGGCGACACGCCCAGGCAGTACCGGGAGAAAAATTACCGCCTCGGGGCGGAGCAGTAGAGAAAAGGGAAAAATTTTCAGGAAATTCCTTTACAAAAGGTATACCGCCTGATATACTATACTTCCCGTATTTCGCTGTCGGAAGCGGGGTTAGAACCTGTATTCATAACCGGGGGATGCTGGATGGGCGAGGATTTTTCCCGCCAGACAAGGAAATTTTTTGCAGCAATCCTGACGGATTGCAAGGAAAATTGACGCAGTATGACGGGAAAAAGGCTGCTCAGACAGCGTGCAATGGTTGTGAATACAGGTTCTTAGAGAGAATAGGGGAGAGAGCGCATCATGAACGCAGATTTTTCACGGGTTTTATCCCTCCTCCGGCAGGAGAAGGGCATCAGCCAGAGGAAGGCGGCCGCCGCGCTGGGGATCAGCCAGGCGCTGCTCAGTCACTACGAAAACGGCATCCGGGAGCCTGGGCTCAATTTTGTCACCCGGGCCTGCAACTACTACCACGTGTCGGCGGACTACCTGCTGGGCCGGAGCCTCAGCAGGGACGGGACCGTCATCGAGGCCGGTGAGCTGCCCGACGCCAGCGAGGCGCGGGAGGACCTGAAGGGCAGCGTGGCGGCCAAGCTGCAAAAAAAACTGCTGGTCAACACCACCAGCGTCCTGTTTGACCTGCTGGGCCGGACCAACAACCGGGAGGCGGCGTCCTGGGCGGGGGCGTACCTGGGCGGGGCCCTCTATCAGCTCTTCCGGCAGCTCTACCGGGCCGCCGGGGGCAATGAGGGCTATTTTTCCACCGACAGCCTCGGCTTTGACCTGGACATCGTGGCATCGGATATGGCCCTCTCCAGGCTCCGGTTCGCCAGGGCTCTGGACGCCTACCGGGGGGCCTATCCGCCCGTGGACGCCCAGGCGCTCGCAGAGGAGTATCAGGCGCTGTCCCAGTCCCTGGCCCAGGTGCTCCACGAGGCGGACGAGCGGGTGCGGAAGCTGGAAGGATGAATCATCGGAGGTATCACTATGAACCAGGATAAAATCAGGAATTTTTCCATCATCGCCCACATCGACCACGGGAAGTCCACCCTGGCCGACCGGCTGCTGGAGGTCTGCGGCGCCGTCTCTGAGCGGGAGATGGAGAGCCAGCTGCTGGACAACATGGACTTGGAGAAGGAGCGGGGCATCACCATCAAGGCCCGGGCCGTCACGCTGAGCTATCAGGCCCAGGACGGAGAGACGTACACCCTGAACCTCATTGATACGCCGGGCCACGTGGACTTCAACTACGAGGTCAGCCGGTCCCTGGCGGCCTGCGAGGGGGCCGTGCTGGTGGTGGACGCCAGCCAGGGGATCGAGGCCCAGACGCTGGCGAATACGTACCTGGCGCTGGACAACGACCTGGAGATCCGGCCGGTCATCAACAAGATCGACCTGCCCGCCGCGGACCCGGAGAGGGTGAAGCACGAGATCGAGGATATTATCGGGATCCCGGCTCTGGATGCGCCGGAGATCTCCGCCAAGGTGGGCATCAATATCCCCGCTGTGCTGGAGGATGTGGTACAGAACATCCCCGCTCCCACCGGGGACCCGGAGGCGCCGCTGCGGGCGCTGATTTTCGACAGCTACTACGACGCCTACAAGGGGGTCATCGTCTACTTCCGGATCGTGGACGGGACGCTGAAAAAGGGGATGTCCATCCGGATGATGGCGTCGGACGTGCAGTATCAGGTGCTGGAGTGCGGGCTGCTGCGGCCCCTGGGCTACGAGCCCTGCGATATGCTCCGGGCGGGACAGGTCGGGTATCTCACCGCCTCCATCAAGAACGTGCAGCATACCGAGGTGGGCGACACGATCACCGGGGTGGAGAGGCCCGCCTCCGAGCCCCTGCCGGGGTATCGGAAGGCGCAGTCCATGGTCTACTGCGGCGTGTATACGGAGGACGGGAGCAAGTACCCCGACCTGCGGGACGCGCTGGAGAAATTACAGCTCAACGACGCCTCCCTGACCTTCGAGCCGGAGAGCTCCGTGGCGCTGGGCTTCGGATTCCGGTGCGGCTTCCTGGGGATGCTCCACATGGAGGTCATCCAGGAGCGGCTGGAGCGGGAGTTTGACCTGGACCTGATCACCACCCTGCCCTCCGTCATCTACAAGGTCACCAAGACCGACGGCACGGTGGTGAACGTGGACAACCCCCACAACTACCCGGACCCCGGGGTCATCGCCTCGGCGGAGGAGCCCTATGTGAAGGTGTCCATCATCTCCCCCAACGAGTACGTGGGGAACATCATGCCCCTGTGCCAGGACCGGCGGGGGGAGTTCAAGGACATGCAGTATCTGGACACCAATCTGGTGGAGCTCCACTACCAGATGCCCCTCAACGAGATCATCTACGACTTTTTTGATACCCTCAAGGCCCACACCAAGGGCTACGCCTCCCTGGACTACGAGCTCTCGGACTACCGGGAGAGCGACCTGGTGAAGGTGGACCTTCTGCTCAACGGGGACCAGGTGGATGCGCTGAGCTTTATCGCCCACCGGGACAAGGCGTACCCCCGGGCCCGGCGGCTGTGCGAGAAGCTGAAGGAGAACATCCCCCGCCAGCTCTTCGAGGTGCCCATCCAGGCGGCCATCGGGGGGCGGATCATCGCGCGGGAGACGGTGAAGGCCATGCGGAAGGATGTGCTGGCCAAGTGCTACGGCGGCGACATCACCCGGAAGAAAAAGCTGCTGGAGAAGCAGAAGGAGGGGAAGAAGAAGATGCGGAACCTGGGCACCGTGCAGCTGCCGACGGAGGCGTTTATGGCGGTGCTCAAGCTGGACGAGTAGGATACGGAGAAAAACGATCCCGCGCCGGATAGGAACCCGGCGCGGGATTTTTCGCAGTGTTAAAGCTTCAGTGCATTTTTCGGACATGCGTCCACACACTTCATACACAGAATACATTCTGTGGCGTTCCGCTTTTTCCGTGAGTTGCTGGGGACCTCCACGTCCATGGGGCACACCCGCTCGCACTTCCCGCAGGAGATACATTTGTCCTCCTCCACCTTGATGCGGAAGAGGGAGAAATAGCTCATGGGCTTCAAAAAGATGGTGATGGGACAGATGTACTTACAGAACGCCCGGTTGTCCCTGAGGATGTACGCCAGCGCGATGCCGACGGCGTAGTAGAGCAGATTGCCGACGAGAAAGCTTCGCCAGATGATCTCCTCCTTGCCGGGGATCTGAAACAGGAAGAGGGCCCCTACAAAAGCCAGGGAAGCGGCAAACACGATGTAGCGGATAAAGCCGATCTGCTTCCTGGGGGCGGCGGGCTGGCGAAAGGGGAGCAGGTCCAGCACCATGGCAGTCCAGCAGGCATAGCCGCACCATCCGCGGCCAAACACCAGAGGCCCGAATATCTTTGCAACGGCGTAGTGGATGGTGGCGGCCTCAAATACGCCCAGGAAGAGGTAGTACCAGAAGCCCTCCAGCTGCATGTTCTCCCGGCAGAGAAAGCCCAGGTACACCAGCATGTACAGACCGACGGCAAATTGGACCACGTTCCGGGCGTAACTCTTTTTCTGCGTATAGAGAGCCAGGCCGACGGCAATGGCCGTTCCGATATAGGAAAAATTGAACAGGTAGAACAGATTATCCAGGGTAAGCCAGAGGGTGACGGCAACCGCTTCAAAGATCAGCCACATCGTCAGAGACGGCGCATATTTTTTCATCTTCTTCCCCTTCCCCTCCGCTGGCATGGGACGGCACGCCAAACGGACATCCTTATCAGCCCTTGAGCTTCTCCGTGAAGTCCGACATCATCTCGGAGATCCTGATCTGCTGGGGACACACCGCCTCGCAGCTGCGGCAGCCCACGCAGGCGGAGGGCCTCTTCTCCTCCGGGTAGGTCATCAGGGCCATGGGGGCGATGAAGCCGCCGTCGGAGAAGTTGTGCTCGTTGTAGAGCTTGATGAGCTCGGGGATGTCCAGCCCCTGGGGGCAGTGGTCGGTGCAGTAGCGGCAGGCCGTGCAGGGGAGGGTCTTGCGGCCCAGCATCTCGTCGGCCACCTCCAGCAGCGCGGTCATCTCCGCCTCCGTCAGAGGTCGGTCGGTCTCGAAGGTGCGGATATTCTCCTGGAGCTGGTCCATGTTGGACATGCCGGAGAGGATCATGGTCACCTGGGGGATGGTCTGGAGGAACCGGAAGGCCCAGGCGGGAATCTTCTCGTCGGGGCGCAGGGCGGTGAGGCGGGCGGTGTGGCTCTCCCCCAGCCTGGCCAGACGGCCGCCCCGGACGGGTTCCATGACCCAGACGGGGATGTTGTACGCCTTGAGCAGCTCCACCTTGGCCTTGGCGTCCTGGAAGGTCCAGTCTAAGTAGTTGATCTGGAGCTGGCAGAACTCCATGTGGTCGCCGTAAGCCTCCAGGAAGCGGCGCATCACGGGGACGCTGCCGTGGGCCGAGAAGCCCAGGTGGCGGATGCGGCCGTTGGCCTTCTGCTTCTGGAGATAGGCGTCAATGCCGTACCGGGGGTCCAGGTACTGGTCGATGTTCATCTCGCAGACGTTGTGGAAGAGGTAGAAGTCGAAGTAGTCCACCTGGCACTTCTCCAGCTGCTTCTCGAAGATCTCCTCCACCTTGTCCATGTTGCCCAGGTCGTACCCGGGGAACTTGGTGGCCAGGTAAAACTTTTCCCGGGGATACCGGGCCAGGGTGCGGCCTAAAACCAGCTCGGAGTTGCCGCTGTGGTAGCCCCAGGCGGTGTCGTAGTAGTTGACCCCGTGGTCCATGGCGTAGGCCACCATCTCCTGGGTGGCGGGCTCGTCGATCTGGGCGTCTTTCCCGTCGATCACCGGCAGGCGCATACCTCCCAGACCCAGGGCGGAGAGCTGGATGTCCTGAAACTGTTTGTAGATCATATCGTTTTCCTCCTGATGGCACGTTGGCCTGATATTCTCACCTATACTATCAGACATTTTGCGGAATTGCAAATGCTTTTCCGCTATTGCCTCCGATACCCGGAGGGCATGGACAGAAAGTCCCGGCAGGGGGGAACCTGCCGGGACCGCTGATGCCTTGATTATCTCCGGCCTCCGCCGAAGCCACCGCCCCGGGAGCCTCCGCCGAAACCGCCCCGGGAGCCGCCTCCGCCGAAGCCGCCGCCCCGGGAGCCTCCGCCAAAGCCGCCGCTCCGGGGAGCGCCGCCGAAGCCTCCGCCCCGGGAACCTCCACCGAAGCCGCCGCTGCGCGGCGGAGAAGAGGGCCGGGAGCTCCCGCCCATCGGAGGACGGGGTCCACCACCCATCGGGGGACGGGGCCCGCCGCCCATGGGAGGACGAGGTCCGCCACCCATCGGGGGGCGGGGTCCACCGCCCATCGGAGGACGGGGCCCACCGCCCATCGGTGGGCGGGGTCCGCCGGGGCCTCTGGGAGGCGGTGGGGGAGGCGGTGCGTGCCGCCTGCGATACCACCGGCTGCCGGGGCGGTGCCACCAGAAGATGGGGCGGTATACCACCGGGGGCACGGTCATGGTTCCGTAGCGGCCATACCAGCTGCTGTAACGGATGCCGTCGATGACGTTGAAGAGAACGACCAGTACCACCAGCAGGAGGATCACAGGAATGAGGGAGACGATCACATGGAAAATGCCGCCCCCGGTAAAGAAGGCGTCCTCCCCGCCGGAGCTGCTGTAGAGCAGGTGAACCTGTCCGAACAGGTCCAGCGCCGCCTCGCCGTAGTCCCCGGCCCGAAGCCCCTCGGCCAGGGCGGCGTCCACAAAGCTGCCGGACTGGGCGGCCAGGCGGTCATAGAACCGCCCGCTGGCCACCACGTAGCCCTCCCGGGACCCGGTGTCCAGCAGGAGGAGGGCGTCGTTCTCCCCCAGCTCCATGTCGATGGCCCAGTTCCAGGCGTCGTCTGCCAGCGTCTGGGACACGTTCCGCACGGTGACCACGGCCATGATGCTGCCGGTCAGGTCCCAGTTGGCGTTGTAGAGGCTCAGCGTCCGCTCCACCTTGGCGGGGAGCACATTGGCCTGGTCCACGATCAGCTTCTCGTAGGCCGCAGTGGAGAGGTTTTCGTTCAGGGCCGCGCCGCCCTTGGGGACCTCCACCTCCGGTTTCTTCGACAGACCATAGAGGGAGGAGAGGACGATGGCCGCAATGAGTACAAAGACGGCAAAAGCCCGGTTTTTCAATACTTTCATTTACCCGCGCAGCTCCATCAGCTTCTGCTTGAGCTCGCCCTCGATCCTGCCCAGCTCCGCCTCGGCGGCCCGGCGCTTCTGGGCGCCCTCCCGCTGGATCTGGATGACCTCATCCAGCGTGGAGATCAGCTGCTGGTTGGTGTGCTGGAGGGTCTCGATGTCGATGATGCTCCGCTCGGCCTCCTTGGCGGTGGCGATGGTGCCCATCTTGAGCATGTCGGCGTTCTTCTTGAGCAGCTCGTTGGTGGCGTTGGTGACGGCGGTCTGGGCCGCGGTGGCCCGGCGGCTGTTCTCCAGGCCCAGGGCCAGGACCATCTGGCTCTTCCACAGGGGGATGGTGTTCACCAGGGTGGATTGGATCTTCTCCACCATGAGGGTGTCGTTGTTCTGGAGCATCCGGGTCTGGGGACCCATCTGGATGGACACCATCCGCGTCAGCTCCAGGTCGTGGAGCTTCTTGTCAAACCGGTCGCACATCTGCACCAGGTCGTTGTAGGCCTGGGCGTCCTCCTGGGCGCCGGTGCGCTCCGCCTTCTGACGCAGCTCCTCCAGTTGGCCGGACTGCACCTCCGCCAGGCGCTTCTTCCCGGCGATGATGTACATGGTCAGCTCCTTGTAGTATTTCAGGTTCAGCTCGTACATCTGGTCAAACATGGCCACATCCTTCATCAGGACCCGCTGGTGCTCCTCCAGCTCCCGGACGATCTTGTCCACGTTGGCCTCGGCCTTGCCGTACTGGGCCTTCATGGCCTCCATGCGGTTGCCCGCCTTCTTGAAAAAGCCGAAGAGGCCCTTTTCCTCCTCCTCCTGGCCGAAGCTCTTGAGCTCCACCACCAGGCTGGAGAGCGTGTCGCCCACCTCGCCCAGGTCCTTGGTCTTCACGTTCTTCAGGGCGCTCTCGGAGAAACCGGCAACCCCCTTCTGGGCGGCCACGCCGTATTGCAGGACCATTTGGGAGTCATTGATGTCGATCTTCTTGGAGAAGTCGTCCACCACCTTTTTCTCCGCCTCGGAGAGCATACTGTCGTCGATGACCACGGGCTTCACCTCGGGCTTGGCAGGTTCGGGCGCGGGCTCGGGCTCCAGACTCAAGGTCAGGGCGGGGGCCTCCACCTTGGCGGCGTCGGCGTTCAGGGTCAGCTGGGGCATCATGCCTTCCATGTCACTCATTTTCGTTTCCTCCATCGTTTGTTTCAAGTGCTCTCGCATCCCTCAGCTCATCGCCGCCGATCAGCGCGTCCAGCGCGGACGACGCAAACCACAGCGCACTGATGCCATACAGGAGTATCCGGCGCTTTTTATTCTCCGTCTGTCCCGCCCGGTAGAAGAATGCGCCGGACAGGAAGCCCTCCAGGATGGAGAGGATATAGTGAAATATGGCGTTCCCGTTCATCGAAAGTCCTCCTTCTTAAAGCTCTAGCTTTATGTCCGTTCCGTCGGCGTTCTTGGTGGTCTCCGCCTCCATCTGCTCCCCTGTCAGGCCCTCCCGGGCCAGGATGGTCTCCAGCACGGAGATGTCCGTGGAGATGTCCAGGGCGTCCGCGCCGAAGAGCGCGTCCAGCTGCTTCTCAAAGGCGGTGACGATGGTGCCCATGATGTTCTCCACCTTCTCCTTGGTGCCGGTGATATTGTCCCCCGACACGCCGGTGGAGTCCATGCGGTCGTAGGCGTTGAGGAGCTTCAGGGTGGTGGGCAGGTAGTAGTCCATAAACTGCCGGATCTGGGGCAGTTTGTCCGGGTCCGCCCTCACCTGGTCGAAGATCTTCCGGCATACCGCCTCCAGGCGGCGGATGTCCTGGGAGATCTTCTCGTCCTCGATGGCGTCGTCCAGGCGCTTCATCTCGGCGATGGCCTTTCCTCCGTCGTCGATCATCCTGTCCAGCGCGGCGTTGCCGGTGGGCTTCTCCTCCGGCTTGGGGGGATCGGGGGCCTCGAGCTCCGTCACCTCGTCCTTGCACACCGCCTGCAAAAACAGCAGCGCGCCCAGGGACAGCACCGCCGCCAGCAGGAAGTCGCTGAGCCGGTACAGGGAGAAGAACAGCGCCCAGACCACCCATACGGCGGCGGCGCCATAGTAGGGAAGCGTGGATTTCCGCGTTTTCTTTACGATTGCCATGCCGGACCTCCTATGCTGCATTGTGAAATCTCGCTAGTTAGAAGTATACCCCTAAATTCCCGGGAGGTCAAGAGAAACCGAGCCTGCCGTCCACAAAAATGGACGGCCCCGGCGCCGTCGGGCGCCGGGGCCGGTTCGTGGAAAAGTCAATCCGCCCGGGAAAAGGCTTTCCGCACGGTCTCCAGGGGAAGATCCTGCTCTTTGGCGATTTCTGCCAGCGCGCCGTATTCCGGCTTGCTCTTGGTCACGCCGTAGCCCGTGCCGGTCTTGCGGGGCATCGGGCCCAGGTCCGTCTCCACGGAGTCCATGGAGACCGCCAGGGCGTAGCGGGCACAGTCCGTGCGCCGCACGCCGAAGGTGCCGGTATGCCGCAGCAGCTCCGACGCCAGCCGGTCCGCCTCCGCCGGGCGGCACAGGCAGGTGAGCAGGACGCCGGGGCGATTTTTCTTCATATAGATGGGCGCATAGGACACGTCCAGGGCCCCCGCCCCCAGCAGCCGGTCCATGGCAAAGCCCAGCGCTTCGCCTGTCATGTCGTCGATGTTGGCCTTCAGCTCGACCACCGCGTCATTGGGGCCCAGGGCCTGGGAGGCGTCGGCCACCAGGAGGGCGCGCAGGCAGTTGGCCCGTGGGAAGTCCTTGCTGCCGCAGCCGTGGCCGCAGCCCAGGAGCACCCCCTCCGGCATCGGTCCCCAGCTCTCCGCGAAGGTGCGCAGCAGCGCCGCGCCGGTGGGGGTACACAGCTCCGCTTCCACATCTCCAGTGGCGATGGGGACCCCGGTGAGCAGCCGCACCGTGGCGGGCGCGGGCACCGGCAGCAGTCCGTGGGCGGTGCGGACCGTACCGCTGCCCACGGTGACCGGAGAGGCGCAGACCCTGTCCGGGGCCAGCAGGTGCAGCAGGTAGCACACGCCGGTGACGTCTATCACCGCGTCCAGCGCCCCCACCTCGTGGAAGTGGACCTCCCCGACCTCCACGCCGTGGGCCTCCGACTCCGCCCGGGCGATGTGTGCGTAGACCCGGCGGGCGTTCTCCCGCACCGCCTCCGGCAGGGGGAAGCCACCGATCATCGTCTCGATGTCCTCCAGGGAATGGTGTTCGTGGTGGTGGTCATGGTGCTCATGGTGGTGATGGTGGTGGCCATCGCCCTCCTCCCGGCCGTGGATCACGACCCGCATGTGGGTTCCGGCGAGGCCCTGGCGGGTGACCCGCTCCGCCTCCACGGACACGCCGGGGAGCAGGGCGTTCATGTCCCGCAGGAACTTCTCCTTCTCCGGGTACAGCTCGTACAGCGCCCCCATGAGCATGTCCCCCGCCGCGCCCATGGCGCACTCCAAATACAGCGTTTTCATTGGTCAATTCCTCGCATCTGGTTAATTCTATGGGCCAGGAAGCCCGCGCCGAAGCCGTTGTCGATATTGACCACACTCACCCCGCTGGCGCAGGAGTTCAACATGGCCAGCAGCGCCGCCAATCCTCCCAGGTTGGCCCCATAGCCTACGCTGGTGGGTACGGCGATCACCGGACAGCCGACCAGTCCGCCTACCACGGAGGGCAGCGCCCCCTCCATGCCCGCCACGGCCACGATACACCGGGATTTTTCCAGAATTTCCAGGGACCCCAGCAGGCGGTGGAGCCCCGCTACACCGGCGTCATAGACCCGGTGGACCCTGCTGCCCAGGGCCTCGGCCGTCAGCGCCGCCTCCTCGCAGACGGCCAGGTCGCTCGTGCCCGCGGAGACCACGGCCACGTCCCCCGTCAAAGGCCGCTCCACCGGGTTTGCCACCGCCAGACGGGCGGCGGGGGAGTACCGGTAGGGGAGCTTTCCCCGCAGAAGGGCCTCCTTCTCCTCCGACAGACGGGTGATGATGATGTTGGCCGCGCCGCGGTCCACCATGGAGCGGACGATGCCCTCGATCTGCTCCGCCGTCTTGCCCTGGCCGAAGATGACCTCGGCCGCACCCTGCCGGGCGGCCCGGTGGTGGTCCACCTTGGCGTAGCCCAGGTCCTCGTAGGCGTCCTGCCGCAGAAGTCCGGCGGCGGCCTCCGGGGTGGTATGTCCGGCTCTTACTTGTTCCAACAGTTCCAGAAGCTGCTTTTCGTTCATGCTTTCTCTCCGGTTCCTCAGATTGGATCTGACAGGTTAAAAAGTGAACTGACTGCCCGGTGGCACGAGCAGTCAGCATGATGATCCTTGCCTGACAATGGGGCGCTGACCGTGGGAGTAGCGCCCTTTTCTATTATTATACTGAGCCGATCCGGTTTTGTCAAGCGGGCGTTGCTGCCCCTTTGGAGCGAGTCCGTCATGATGAGGCAACCTCCACCGTATGGTGGTCCCGGTAGAGTCCGGACGTATCGAAAAACTGTTCCGCCAGGGCGATATAGGATCCCTGTGCGTCCAGCTGATCCAGGGAGCGGCGGTCATAGCGGATGTCAAACGGCGCACTGTTGGGGAAATAGCGGAAGGCAGACAGCTTTTCCCGGAGGCATTGGTCGAAATAGGGGTCGGCATAGGCGTAGTCCCCCTGAAAGACAACCAGGTCCGGGTCAAATACAAGAGAAATATTGCGCAGCGCCTGGGCGAAGTTTTCGGCCAGATATTCGGTCAGATTCCGGGCCAGTGGGTCGCCGCCCTCGGAGAAAGCGAATACGTCGGGAATGGTGAGGGCCTCTGCCAGCGGAAGCAGCGCAGAATCAGGGAACCGCGCGGACTGCTCCCCCAGCAGGCGCTGTAGCCGCCCGGCGCTGACCAGGCGCTCAAAGCAGCCTCTGCTGCCGCAGCCGCAGGGCTCCGCATCATGGGGGTCGATAATCATGTGTCCGATCTCGCCGATCAACGAGTTCCTGCCGCTGAGGATATGCTTTTTTTCCACCATGCAGCTCGACAGGCCCCAGCAGGCGAAAATAACCAGAATGCGCTTCGTCTCCAGCTCCGGCTCCAGCAGGAGGGGCCGGGCCGTCATTTTTCCGGCGTTCTCCAGGAAGATCGCCGTATCCGGCGCAAAATACCGGTGCAGGTACTCCCGCAGGGGGATGTCCGTGCCCCAGGACGGGGATTGGGAGCTGTATTTCAGCAGACCGGCTTTCCGGTCCACAATACCGGCGGTGGACAAGCTGACGGCCAGCACGTCCTCTTTTGGCACGCCGTTTTTCGCCAGGAGGGTCTCCGCCAGCTTCCCCGCATCATTGACTGCGGTCAGGGCGCTGTCCGGCAGGGGAGGGGAGAGGCGGATGCTGTCCACCAGGTCCCCGCCGATGGTATACAGGTGCAGCCGCAGGTCGTTGGGCCAGAGGGCGATACACAGGAAGAATTTCTTCTTCGACAGGGAGAAGCGCTCGGGCCGCTTTCCGCCGATGCTGGTGGAGTCCCCCTTCCCGGCAGAGACCAGCAGCTCCTTGGACTGGAAGAACTGGATGGCCTTCATGACGGTGGGGCGGCTCAGGCCAATGGAGGCCGCGATCTCTCCGGCGCTGGCGGTTTTGCGCTGCAAAAAAGCCTGGATGACCTGTGAGCGGTTGACATATTTCAAATCAGAGGGCAGGGAGAGCTTCTCTGCTGCTGCGGAAGCGTATAGCATGACTCATACCTCCAGAATTGCGCCGAGGGAGTACAACGCGTGTTTTGCAATAGCATTATATAACAGTCGTTTTAGAAAAACAAGGTATTTTTTACGAGGTTTCCCCTGCAAAAAGAAATTGGACTTGTTGCACAATGTTTTCTGTCAATACTTGTCTGGTTTGAACAAAAACACAACAAAATGAAAAATCTTGTTGAATTTTGTCGGGCGGTGTGCTATCATTCCAATATCGTAAGTACATTTCGTAACTTTCTTGCGTAATGTCGGGACAGGACAGAACAGGCGAAGATTTGGAAGAAGGGATGTGGGAAAATGGAACGTTCACCCTTGATAGAAGTAAAGGAGATCAGCAAATCCTTTACCTCCACGAAGGCACTCCAGCACGTCTCCATGGCGGTCTACCCAGGGGAGGTGCATGGACTGATCGGAGAAAACGGCTCGGGGAAATCCACCCTCTCGGCGATCATCTCCGGAAATCTGAAGGCGGACGAGGGAGAGATGTTTCTCTTTGGCGAGCCATACCGGCCTGCGGACAGCTTTGATGCCAGCCAGCACGGTGTGAGTATGATCGTGCAGGAGCAGGGGACCATCGACACAGTGTCCGTAGCGGCCAATATCTGCGCGGGGCGGGAGGACCAGTATTGCCGGTTTGGCATTCTGGACAGCAAGCGCCTGACCCAGGACGCACAGAAGCTGCTGGAGGAGGTGGTGGGGACCAGCATATCGCCCAACGCGCTGGCGGGGACCCTCTCCTTCGAGGACCGCAAGCTGGTGGAGATCGCCCGGGCCTTTTATAAAATGCCGGAACTGTTCATCGTGGACGAGACCACCACGGCGCTGCCCCAGAAGGGGCGGAACATCCTCTATGGTCTGATCCGCAAGCTGCGGGAGGCGGGCAAGGCGGTCATTTTCATCTCCCACGATATAGACGAGCTGATCCAGGTCTGCAACTGCGTCACCATCCTGCGGGACGGCAAGTATATCGCCACGCTGAAGGAGGACGAGATGGAGCCGGGCCGGATGAAGTCTCTGATGGTGGGCCGGGAGGTGATGGACAACTTCTACCGCAGCGATTATGAGACCTGTCCGCCGGATGCGCCGGTGACGCTGGAGGTGCAGAACGTCTCCGCCGGGATCCTCAAGAACATTTCCTTCCAGCTCCATCAGGGGGAGATCCTGGGGCTGGCGGGGCTGTCCGACTGCGGGATCCACGATGTGGGCAAGGTGGTGTTCGGCCTGCGGGAGCTGTCGGCGGGCTCCGTCCAGATCCCCGGGAAGGGGAAGGTCACCTCGCCCCACAGGGCGATTCAGGCCGGGATGGGCTTCATGTCCAAGGACAGGGATACCGAGTCCATGCTCATCACCCTGAACATCCAGGAAAATATCGTGCTCCCCTCGCTGGGCGACTTGCAGAAGCTGGGCTTTTTCATCTCCCCCCGCAGCGAGAGGGCGCTGGCGGAGAAGTGGTGTACCCGCCTGAGCGTGAAGATGCGCGATCTGGAGCAGTCTTGCGCGGAGCTCTCCGGCGGCAACAAGCAGAAGATCGTCCTGGCCAAGTGGCTGGGGAACAACTCGGATATTTTCGTGCTGGACTGCCCCACCCGGGGCATCGACATCGGCGTGAAGGAGACCATCTACCGGATCATCGAGGATCTGAAGCAGCAGGGAAAGTCCATCATCATGATCTCGGAGGAGCTGCCCGAGGTGATCGGCATGAGCGACCGGATCCTGGTGCTCAAGGACGGCGAGATCGTCAAGTCCTTCGACCGGAGTCCGGACCTGAGCGAGGCCGATGTCATTCACTATATGATTTAAGGAGGGGAGAAGATGGACAACGCAGCAAAAACCGTCTCCGAACAGCAGGCGGACCGCGCTCTGAAGCGGAAGCAGCTGTTCTCCAAGTCGATCAGCTTCCTGGGACTGGTGGTTCTGGTAGTATTCTTCGCTGTCGTGACCGGTGGACAGCTCCTCAACCCGGATAACCTGATGCTGATTTTCAAGCAGGGCTTTACCCTCTTCATCGCAGCCCTGGCGGCGGTCTTCATCATGGCCACCGGAAATCTGGACTTCTCCATCGGCGCGAACGTGGGCTTCTCCTGTGCGATCTGCGCGCTGGTGGCCAAATCGGTCTCCCCCGTGGCGGGCGTGGCGGCGGCCCTCTGCGTGGGGGCGCTCATCGGCGCGGCCAACGGCGTCATCATTACGAAGCTCAAAATGCCCAGCTTCATCACCTGCCTGTGCATGATGTTCATCCTCATGGCGGCCACCCAGACCGTCTGCTCCAATGAGGGCGGCAGCATCTCCATGCCGCTGTCCATGCGCAGGTGGGAGAGCGTGGGGATGTACGTGGTGATTGGCGTCATCTACTTCGCCGTGATGCTGGTGATGTTCCGCTACACCAAGTTTGGCAAGTACATGAAGGCCCTGGGCGTGTCGGTGGAGGCGTCCCGACAGTCCGGGGTGGGCGTGGACAAGATGATCTTCCTGGGCTACCTGCTCTCCGGCGCGGCGGCCGGGTTCGCCGGGTTCCTGACCATGCTGCGGGTAGGCGGCGCGTCCCAGACCACCGGTATGGCGATGACCAACGACGTCATTGTCGCCATTGTGTTCGGCGGCATGTCCATCTCAGGCGGCGCCACCAGCAAGATCTCGGCGGCGCTGCTGGGAATGCTGATCGTGACCACGCTGAATAACGGCATGGTGCTGGCGGGCTACGGCGGCGAGCTCCAGCAGCTGGTGAAGGGTATCCTGTTCCTGGTGGTCATCGCGGTTTCCACCAAGCGGGACCCCAACACCATTGTCAAGTGATTTACGCCGCTCCAGTGGTGTAAATAAATGATGGAAGGAGAACACATATGAAAAGGAGTACGAACATGAAAAAAATCTTTGCGATTCTCTTGGCTCTTGTGATGGTCCTGTCCCTGGCCGCCTGCGGCGGGAAGGACGACTCCAACGGCGGCAAAACCGATGCGCCCGCGAAGACCGATACGCCCGCATCCACTGACGCGGATACCCCCGCTCCTGGCAATACCGACGGCTTCAAGTATGGCTTCGCCAGCTGGGGCACGGCGGATGAGCACGGCCGCACCCTGAATGCCGCCGTGGGCTGGGCCGTGGATGCGGCGGGCGGCGAGTTCGTCGGCGATGCGGGCGGCTTTACCGCCGAGGCCACCGTGGCGTCCATTGAGAACCTGATCTCCGCTGGCTGCCAGATGGTCAGCTTCTGCACCTACGCCGGTGAGGCGTCCGTGCCCACGATTTCCGACATGTGCCGCGAGAAGGGCGTGTACTGGACCATGTGGGATACGCAGATTGCGGACCCGGAGATCGCGGCCTATATCGCGGAGGACCCCTACTATGTGGGCTGCACCTTTGAGGACAACGTGACCTCCGGCTATGAGACCATGAAGGCCATGGGGGAGGCGGGCGTGACCAACGTCATCATCATCCGCTACGGCAGCGGCATCCCCACCTGTGACGAGCGCTGTGAGGGCGGCATCAAATATGCGGGAGAGGCGAACATCACCATCGTGGACGATATGATCATCCAGGATACCGCCGAGTACAAAAACGCCGTGGCCAACGTCCTGCTGTCCCATCCCGAGGTTGACGGCGTGTTCCTGGCCGGTGCCGGCACGGCCTCCGCTACGGTGGCCGAGGCGTTCCGCGGCGCGGGCAAGGACAAGTTCTACATCGGCGCGTTTGACTACTTCGACGGCATGGGCGATATGCTCAAGTCCGGCGAGCTGGTCTGCATCAACGGCGGCCACATGGTCACCGGCACCTTCTCCGCCCTGATGGCCATCAATACCTGGCAGGGCAACCCCCTCTCCACCGATAAGCAGGAGATCATCATCCCCTATCTGACGCTGAAGTCCTATGAGGACTACGAGGCGTACATCCAGTACGCATCCCAGGGCGCCGCCTATACCAGCGAGGAGCTCCAGCAGTTCCTGGTCAGCTATAACCCGGACCTGACTCTGGAGTCCTTCCAGGAGGGCGTCTCCAAGTGGTCCGTGGCCGACATCATGGCCCGCAAGAACGGCTGAGACAGCGCTGTCTCATGCTTCCGGACGGCTCAGCCGTCCGGAAGCGGGCAGCACAGAGGAAGTGAGGTGCTCTATGAAGGATAAAATTGATGTAAAAGCCGTTTGCACGCGGGTCGCCTATACCCTTGCGCTTCCTGTGCTGCTGTATGCGGCGATGTGCGTGCTCCGTCCGGGCGTCTATCTCAATTTCAATGCGGTGGTCACCCTTTTCAAGCAGTCCCTGATTTATACCCTGGTGGGCTGGTCCATGGTCTTTGGGATGAGCTGCGGCCTGTTTGACTTCAGCGTGGGCGCGCGTTACCTGGTGGCCGCCCTGTTCGGGATCCACATGTCCCAGTATTTCGGCGTGGTGGGCTTTGTCCTGGGGGTGCTGTTGAGCTCGCTGCTGCTGGCCGCGCTCACCGGCGCTATTTTTGCCGGGCTGAAGATTCCCTCCATCATCACCGGCTTTGCCGCTCTGCTGATTTTTGAGTCCGCGGCGGCGATCTATCAGACCAAATTCAGCGTCATTGTTACCGAGAATATTTCCGTCTTTGGCCGGAGCCCCGGCATCTATGTCATGACGGCGATCACCTTTGTGGTGGTCTACATCCTCTTTAACCGCACCAAGTTCGGCTATCAGATCAAGGCCATCGGCGGCAATGAGAAGGTGGCCCGCAGCATGGGCATCAAGGCCGTGCAGTTGAAGGTGCTGACCTACGTCATCGGCGGCCTGATCCTGGGGCTGGCCGCGCTGTGCAAGGTGGGCTTTGACCAGTCCGTCCGGGCGATGACCAATATGGCGTCCATGTCCGCGGCGTTCACTCCGATGATGGCGGTGATGATCGGGCTGTATCTGGGCTCCTGCAACCCGGTGGTGGGCGTGATCGTGGGGTCCTTCTCCATCTCCGTGGTCAGCTCCGGCCTGGTGGCCCTGGGCATCAATTACCGGCTGCAAAACGTGTTCATCGGCGTGTTTCTGGTGATTTTCATCGGCTATAAGATGAACGCCAGGCGCATCCGGGCCCTCTTCCGGAGAAAGCCGGGCCATCAAAAAGTCCAGAGCGCCTAGGGTGGCCCTTTACATTTGAGGAAAAACGATTTATAATAGGAGGAAATCTGCATGTTTACAGAAAGAAATGGCAAGCTGTTTTACACCTATGACAACGAGACGGTATGCGTGGAGGCATGGGGCCGGAACGCGCTGCGGGTGCGGATCACCCACAACGCGGAGTTCAACGGCAACGACTGGGCGCTGACCGAGCCGGTGGACCAGGGGGAAGCCAAGGTCGTCATCTACAAGGATGAGAACACCGCGGGCGGCGCGTTCGCCAACATGTTCGCGGGCAAGGACGACTCCTACGCCGCCATCACCAACGGCGGCATCACCGGGACCTTCAACGCCCAGGGCGTGCTGACCTTCACCAACGCCGCGGGCAAGGTGCTCCTCAGGGAAAATTGGCGGCGCCTGACGGACAACCCCAGCATGTCCCTGAAATATGAGGGCCGGGAGTTCCGCAGCGTGGAGGGCGACAATTGGCGGGTGGTACTCCGCTTCCTGGCCAGCGACAGCGAGAAGATTTTCGGTATGGGCCAGTACCAGCAGAAGTACCTGGATCAGAAGGGCTGCATTCTGGAGCTGAGTCACCGCAACAGTCAGGCCTCCGTCCCCTTCTATCTCTCCAGCGAGGGCTATGGCTTCCTCTGGAACAACCCCGCCATCGGCAAGGTGACCTTCGGCAAGAACGGCACCGAGTGGATCGCCGACAGCACCAAGCAGGCGGACTACTGGATCGTGGCCGGGGATGACCCCAAGGAGCTGGAGGAGACCTACACCGCCGTCACCGGCCGGGCCCCCATGATGCCCGACTATGGCATCGGCTTCTGGCAGTGCAAGCTGCGCTACCGCACCCAGGACGAGCTCATGGCCGTGGCCCGCAAACACAAGGAGCTGGGCCTGCCCATGGACGTGATCGTGGCGGACTTCTTCCACTGGACCCAGCAGGGCGAGTACAAGTTTGACCCCGAGTGCTGGCCCGATGTGGCGGGCATGTGCAAAGAGCTCGACGAGATGGGCATCAAGCTGATGGCCTCCGTGTGGCCCACCGTGGACTACCGCTCGGAGAACTTTCAGGAGATGATGGAGAAGGGATACCTGGTCCGCACCGAGCGGGGCGTCCGCGTCACGATGCAGTGCTTCGGCCAGGAGGTCTTTATGGATCCCACCAACCCCGGCACCCGGGCGTTCGTGTGGGGCAAGTGCAAGCAGAATTACTACGACAAGGGCGTGCGCCTGTTCTGGCTGGACGAGGCCGAGCCGGAGTATTCCGTCTACGACTACGACAACTACCGCTACTATCTGGGCACCGACCTGGAGGTGGGCAATCTCTACCCCCTCTATTACGCCAAGGCGTTCTATGACGGCATGAAGGAGGCCGGTATGGAGCTGCCCCTGAACCTGCTGCGCTGCGCCTGGGTGGGCAGCGCCAAGTACGGCGCGCTGGTCTGGTCCGGCGACATCGACTCCACCTTCGAGTGCTTCCAGCGCCAGGTCCGGGCGGGCCTGAGCATGGCCGTGGCCGGGATCCCCTGGTGGACCACCGACATCGGCGGCTTCCACGGCGCGGACATCCACGACCCCAAGTTCCATGAGCTGCTGCTGCGCTGGTTCGCCTACGGCTGCTTCTCCCCGGTCTTCCGCCTCCACGGCAACCGCAACCCCGGCTACGGCTACTCCGGCGACATCCTCTCCGGCGTGGGCACCTTCGGCAGCGGCGCGGAGAACGAGGTGTGGAGCTACGGCGAGGACTGCTTCCAGGTGATGAAGAAGTACCTGTTCCTCCGGGAGCGCCTGCGCCCCTATATCAAGGAGCAAATGGCGCTGACCCACGAGAAGGGCACGCCCATCATGCGCCCGCTGTTCTTCGACTTCAAGGACGACAAGGCCGCCTGGGATGTGGACGATCAGTACATGTTCGGACCGGACATCCTGGTAGCGCCCGTCCTGGAGGCCGGTGCGTCCAGCCGGAAGGTCTATCTGCCCGCCGGGGCCTCCTGGACCGACGCCTGGACCGGCAAGGTCTACGAGGGCGGCGCGGAGATCGACGCCGACGCGCCGATCGACATCATCCCGCTGTTCCTGAAGGACGGCGCGAAGCTACCCATCGCGGAATAAGGTAAAATCGATATATCCGGCGCGAACCGCGTGTGTGCGTTCTGCGGTTCGCGCCCTTTTTGCAGAGGAGAGAGTATGCTTTATATTGGGATCGACTTAGGTACATCCGCCGTAAAGCTCCTGCTGATGGACGAGGCGGGGGAGATCAAGAACATCGTCTCCAGGACATATCCCATCGAATTTCCCCGCCCCGGTTGGAGCCAGCAGAACCCGGAGGACTGGCGCGAGGCCGTCTTGGAGGGCATTCCCGAGCTGCTGGCGGGGCATGACGCCCATTCGGTGGCCGGGATCGGCGCGGGCGGGCAGATGCACGGTCTGGTGGTCCTGGACAGGGACGACCGGGTGATCCGGCCCGCCATCCTGTGGAACGACGGGCGCACCGCCCGGGAGGTGGACTACCTCAACGGTGAGGTGGGGAAGGAGAAGCTCTCCCGGCTCACGGCCAACATCGCCTTTGCGGGCTTCACCGCCCCCAAGCTGCTGTGGATGCGGGAAAATGAGCCGGAGCTCTTTGCGCGCATCGACAAGATCATGCTGCCCAAGGACTACATCAATTACGTCCTCACCGGCGTCCACTGCTCGGACTACTCCGACGCCTCCGGGATGCTGCTGCTGGACGTGGAGCATCGCCGCTGGTCCGGGGAGATGCTGGCGCTGTGCGGTCTGCGGGAGGAGCAGATGCCGAGGCTCTTCGAGAGCTATGAGACCGTGGGCACGCTGCTGCCGGAGATCGCGGACCGGCTGGGACTGCCCCGCACCGTGCAGGTGGCCGCCGGGGCGGGGGACAACGCCGCCGCCGCCGTGGGCACCGGCACGGTGGGCGAGGGGGGCTGCAACATCAGCCTGGGCACCTCGGGAACGATCTTTATCTCCTCCCGCCGCTTCGGCGTGGACCCCAACAACGCCCTCCACGCCTTCGCCCACGCCGACGGGGGATACCACCTCATGGGCTGTATGCTCTCCGCCGCCAGCTGCAACAAGTGGTGGCAGGAGGAGATCCTCGGGGCCGCGGACTACGAATCGGAGCAGGCGAAAATCACGCCGGAGAAGCTGGGCCGGAACCACGTCTACTTCCTGCCCTATCTCATGGGGGAGCGCAGCCCTATCAACGACACCAACGCCCGGGGGACCTTCCTGGGCCTGACCATGGACACCGGCCGGGCGGACATGCTCCAGGCGGTGCTGGAGGGCGTGGCCTTCGCCATCCGGGACAGCTTCGAGGTGGCCCGGGGCCTGGGGCTGGACCTCCGCAGCAGCAAGCTCTGCGGCGGCGGCGCCAGGAGCGGGCTGTGGCGGACCATCCTGTCCAACGTGCTGAACATCCCCCTGGAGCTCCCCGCCTGCGAGCAGGGGCCGGGCATGGGCGGCGCCATGCTGGCCATGGTATCCTGCGGGGCGTATCCCACGGTGGAGGACGCCTGCCGGAGGATCGTCCGGGTGGCGGATACGGTGCGGCCCGACCCGGAGACGGCGGCCCGCTATGAGGCGCGCTATCAGGACTTCCGGAAGATTTATCCCGCCTGCCGGGAGCTGTTTTCCCAGCTGGCGGAGCGTGAAGAAATGTGAGGAAAACATGATACATATTTTACCGGTAACAGACCCTTCCTTTCAGAACTACGGACAGATCCTCACGGGCTATGCGCTCTCGCCCCTGCTGGAGGTCCTGGAGGCGGTGACGCCGCTGCCGGAGGGGACGGCGTATCAGCCGGAGCAGGCGGAGTTGATGGCCCTGCCCATCGCCCGGGAGCTGTCGGAGCGCGCTTACGGCGGAATGCCCATTCAAATCGGGTGGTGCAACGGACACAACACGAAGCTCAACTGCCTGGAATACCACCGGGACAGCGAGCTGGACGTGGGAAGTCGGGACTCCATCCTCCTGCTGGCCAAGCGGGAGGAGATGGTGAACGGACGGCTGGACACGGAGAAGGTCCGGGCCTATTTCTGCCCCGCCGGGACCATGGTGGAGCTCTATGCCACCACGCTGCACTACGCCCCCTGTTCCGCCAGGGCGGGGGAGGGGTTCAAGGTGGCCATCATTCTCCCCAGGGGGACCAATGGGCCCCGCCCCGCCATCCGGCCGGGGAACGGGGAGGACCAGCTCCTCTGGGCCTGCAACAAGTGGCTCCTGGCCCATGCCGAGAGCAGCGAGGCCGCCCAGGGTGCGGACGTGCGCCTGGACGGGGCAAACATTGACATAGCGGCGCTGATCTGATACGATTCTCCGATTAGAAGCATAGTATCGTTACCGGGCAAAGATCCAGGAATCGCAACCGCTGTGGACCCGTGTTAAAGTTCTTTTTGATACTTTTTCTTTCAAGAAAAAGTATGAGATGAGAATTTATTAAAGGAGGAACCTTTTTATGGCACTTACCAATATCCCCGAGGTCAAATTGGGCCTGATCGCCGTCTCCCGGGACTGCTTCCCCATTGCGCTGTCCACCTCCCGCCGGGATGCCGTAGCGGCGGCCTACGGCCCCGAGATCTACAACTGCCCCATCACGGTGGAGAACGAGAACGACGCCCTCAGGGCGCTGGAGGACGTGGCGAAGGCCGGGTGCAGCGCCCTGGTGGTCTACCTGGGCAACTTCGGCCCCGAGACGCCGGAGACCCTTATCGCCCAGCGCTTCGACGGCCCGGTGATGTACACCGCCGCCGCCGAGGGGGACGGGGACCTCATCAACGGCCGGGGCGACGCCTTCTGCGGGATGCTCAACTGCTCCTATAATCTGGGGATGCGCCGCGTCCGGGCCTATATCCCGGAGTACCCCGTGGGCACCGCCCGGGAGACGGCGGAGATGATCCGCCAGTTCGCCCCCGTGGCCCGGGCCGTGCTGGGCGTGAAGAATCTGAAGATCATCACCTTCGGCCCCCGTCCCCAGGACTTCTTCGCCTGCAATGCCCCCATCAAGGGCCTCTATGAGCTGGGCGTGGAGGTCGAGGAGAACTCCGAGCTGGATCTGCTGGTGTCCTACAAGGCCCACGAGGGCGACAGCCGCATCGACGAGGTCTGCGCCGACATGGCCCGGGAGCTGGGCGTATCCGGCAACAACTACCCCGAGCTGCTGCCCCGCATGGCGCAATTTGAGCTGACCCTGCTGGACTGGGCCGAGGCCCACAGGGGGGCCCGGAAGTACGTGGCCTTCGCCGACAAGTGCTGGCCCGCCTTCCCGGAGCAGTTCGGCTTTGAGCCCTGCTATGTCAACTCCCGCCTGGCCTCCCGGGGCATCCCTGTGGCCTGCGAGGTGGACATCTACGGCGCCCTCAGCGAGTACATCGGCATCTGCGTCTCAGGCGACACGGTGACGCTGCTGGACATCAACAATTCCGTCCCCGCCAGCCTCTATGAGGAGGACATCGCCGGGAAATTCCCCTGCCGCCTCACCGACACCTTCATGGGCTTCCACTGCGGCAACACCCCCGCCTGCAAGATGTGCGCCAGCCGGGCCGTGAAGTACCAGCTCATCCAAAACCGCCTGCTGGAGAACGGCGGGGAGCCGGACTTCACCCGGGGCACCCTGGAGGGGGACATCGCCGCCTCCCCCATCACCTTCTACCGCCTCCAGTGCGACAGCGAGGGCAGACTGCGCTCCTACATCGCCGAGGGGGAGGTCCTGCCCGTGCCCACCCGGTCCTTCGGCGGCATCGGTATCTTCGCCATCCCGGAGATGGCCCGGTTCTACCGCCATGTGCTCATTGAGAAGCGCTATCCCCACCACGGCGCGGTGGCCTTCCGGCACTGCGGAGAGGCCATGTTCCAGGTGTTCCGCTATCTGGGTGTGGACGACATCGCCTATAACCAGCCTGCGGAGCTGCCCTATCCCACAGAGCGTCCCCGCTTCGCGCGGTAAAGCTGCGGTTGGACCGGCTGAAGTAGTGCAGCGCGGGAGGCCGTCCGACGTACAGGGATGAGCCTGGATGCAGCATCCAATCTGCTTTAGCGTGGACAAATCCGCCCAGGCGTGGTATATTGTTCCCGTCAGTTTTTGCGAGGAGGGACCGTCATGCTCACGCCGGTGGATATTCTGCTAACATTTATAGATGCCACGCTGGCCCACACCGTCGCGGCGGCCTACCTGTTCGCCGTCATGGACGAGCGGAGCTGGCGGCGGCTGAAAAAGCTGCCCGCTCTGCTCCTCTCCCCGCTGGTCAACTGCCCGCTCAGCATCTTCCTGTACGACGCCCTTCCCGGTGGTGTGATCATCCGTTTCTGGGTCACCAGCTTGTGCACCATGCTGGGCTGCGTGCTGTGGGCCCGGTGGGCCTGGAGGATGGGATTCTGGCGGGCCCTCTCCGCCGTGTCTATGGCGGGGGTGTTTCAGGTATCTTTCATCATCCTGACCCGCTTTCTGTTCAAAAACATCTTTGTGGATAGCGAAGGTCTCCAGTTCGCGGTGGCGGCCATTGCCTGCTCCATGGCGGTGCTCTCCACCGCCCTGCTGTACCGCCTGCGCTTCGGCCGCTGGTTCCGCCTCCTGATGGAGGAATGCCCCGGCCAACATCGGATGGCCCTCTTTCTTTTCTCCCTGGCGTGCGTCATGGAGATGTTCTACCTGCTCCAGCTGGGGCTTCAGGAGGCGTATTTTGCCCTATACTACCTGCTGGCGCTAATAACGGCGGGCCTGGCGACGGGACTGGTGCTCTACCTGGCCCAGTGGTTCGACTCCGCCCGGAAGATGGAGGCCCAGCGGGACGTCATCGCCCAGCAGCAGCTCTATGAGCAGGATTTGGAGGCCATCCGCCGGGAGGTCCGCGCCTTCCGCCACGACTACAAAAACCTGCTGGCGGGCCTGTCGGAGCAGGCGGACGAGGGGGAACTGGACCAGCTGCGCACCGCCCTGTCCGAGCTGGACGCGGGCTTCGACCGGCGCATCGGGGAGAAGATCCGGGCCTCTACCCAGATCGGCAACCTGCGCGTCCCCCAGGTGCGCAGCCTGCTGCTGTCCAAGCTGGCGGCTATGGGCGGGCAGGGCATCGACTGTCGGCTGGAGGCGCTCTACCCCGTGGAGCAGGTGGGGATGGACGTGTGGGACTTTGTGCGCTGTCTGGGCATTCTGCTGGACAACGCCGCCCAGGCGGCGCGGGAGACGGAGACGCCCTGGGTGGAAATTGTCCTGCTGGCCCGGGGGGACGGGCTGTCCCTGCGGGTGTCCAACCCCTACGCCGGAACCATCGACGCGGACAAAATCTGGGCGGAGGGCTTCTCCACCCGGGGGGAGGGCCGGGGACTGGGTCTCCCCAGCTACCAGCGGATTTTGGCGGAGCACCCCAACACGGCCGCATCCACCAGCTGGGCGGGGGGCGTGTTTGTCCAGGAGCTGAAGGTGGAGGGAAGGCCATGATTTCCGTTTATCTCTGCGACGACGAGGAGGCCGTCCGCCACCAGCTTCGGACCGCCCTGGAGTGGAAAATTTTTGTGGAGAACTACGACATGAAGGTGGTGTGCGCCGCGGCCTCCGCCGGGGAACTGCTGGACGCGGCGCAGGACAGCCGCCGGGGCGTCTACTTCCTGGACGTGGATTTAAGGGACGGGGACTGGGACGGCTTTACCCTGGGCCGGGAGCTGCGGCGGCGGGACCCCCACGGCACCTTGGTCTATATCACCAGCTATGGCGATCTGGCGTGGAAAACCTTCCAATACCACCTGGAGGCCTTCGATTACATCGTGAAGGAGGGGGAGCGGACCGGCTCCGCCGCCGCCCGGTGCCTGGAAGCCGTCCACGCCCGTCTGCTGGACGAGCGACGGGACCCGGCGGAGGTGTTCTCCCTGCGGACCGGGGACGAGACCCGCCACGTTCCCCTGGCTGACATACTGTTTTTTGAAACCGCCCCCAAGGCCCACCACGTATTTCTCCACACGGCGGACAGCCGTCTGGACTTTGTGGGCAGTCTGAACGAGCTGGAGCGGGAGCTGGGCGGGCGGTTTGTCCGGGTCCACCGGGCCTATCTGGCGGCGCTGGACAAGATTGAGGCCGCAGACTGGAAAGGAAATCAGGTCCGGGTGGGAGGCCGGACGTGCCTGCTGTCCCGTGCCGGGAAGGCGGAGCTGAAAAAGAAGAAAGGAGGGAGCCTGTGAGGCACCCTCCTTTTTGCCGTTCAGGAACGATTCGCGCCGTTTGGGAAAATGAGCCCCCGTCGGGGCCGGGCCGTGGTATGCTCCTGTTTGCGGACGGCGGACTGCGGTATGGGCGTGCTGGTGGACGGGTCCGGCAAGCCCACCGTGGCCCCACGAACCGAACCGCTTCCCAAGCACGGCGCCCCATGAAATTGACCCCGCCTGCCCGCACCGAGAAACAGAAACGCAATGCTCTGACAGGAGGTACGACACCATGGCACATGAAAGCGCAATCAAAAAATATGCCCAGAAGGCCGGATACCAGCCGCTGGAGGACCGCTGCATCATCGTCAAATACGCCCCGGAAAACCTGAGCGAAAAAATCACGGCATTTTTTAATTCGGAGTTTTATGTTCTCCAGATGTGCGAGCACGAGTTGATCCTGCTCCCCTTCGATCCCACATGGAGGAACCTGCGCAAGGACATATCCCTGGAGCTCCCCTATGGGGACATCCAGTCGGTGGAGCTGGAGGAGGACGGGTTCAACACCGTAATCACCATCCGCACCGGGACGGATACCATCCGTATGACCGCCCAGCAGAAGGAGTTGAGCGACCTGCGCGCCTCCGGCGTCTACGCCACCCTGTACACCGGGGAGTATAAGAACTGGCACAAGGAAAATATGGTGGGGATGCTGGCGGCGCTGAAGGACTTGGGGAATCGCTGACCCATACTCTGCCCCGGAATAGGAAAACCGCTGACGGAATCAGCGGAGGGGAACTGGACGTTCTGCCGCCGCAGCCAGAAACTCCGCAGAATCTCATGATTCTGCGGAGTTTTCTTTGGCTTTCACCACAGCGAGGTCGGCGGACGGTTCGATTGCCGCTTTGCGCTGACGGTCGTCTCAGCGCTCGCACCGCCCGCAGTGGTCACAGGGCAAGCCCCGCTTGCAGGCGGGAACGTTCAAAAGCTCCTCATAAAATTCTGGAGGCAGGCTGTGCGGCTCCCGCTCCGGTTCCGGGGCGGGAGCGTTTTCACCTACCACTGGCGGAAATCGGCGATGCCCGCCGCCTCTCTGGCCTTCCTGGCCATTGCGGTATAGAGGCCGTACTCGTGCTCCTCACACAGCGCGGTGTAGGACGGGTCGGTATGCCCGTTCCGGGGCAGGGGCACGTCCTGTTCCCCGGCCAGGATGTCCTGGACCTTCCTGATGTCCACATCCCGCACCGTGGTGTGGTCCGCCGCCGCCACCGCGGCGGCCACACCGGCGGCCTGACCGGTGCCCACGCACTGGGGGATCAGGTTCAGCCAGTCGATGGCCACGTTGTCCGCCGACAGGTGCCGCCCCGGACACAGCAGCCCCTCCACCTTCCGGGGCAGGATGGCCCGGTAGGGGATCTCCACCGGCCCGCAGTCGTTGATCTGGCAGATGGTGGAGTGCCACGCGATCACGTCCTCGTGCTTGTTGGCGAAGGCGAAGTCGTTGGCGCTCATCACGTACTCGCCCTTTAACCGATAGGAGCAGCGGTAGCCCAGCTGCGGCGCAATATCATAGAGATAAGCGTTCCGGAAGGCCACGGGCACGGCCTCCTTCAGGTAGGCCAGCACCTCCCGCATGGTATCCCGCGTCTCTATCTCTGTTTTCGTCTGGTCGGCCACGGTGGAGCAGTCCATGTTGGGGTGCCAGTTGTTGATCCAGCACATGTCGTTCTGGTTGGTGGGCAGGGGCATACACCGGAAGCCCGCAATTTTGCTCAACTGCCCCCGCAGGGCGGCCAGGGCCTGGGGACTGCGGCGCTTCCACGCCTCGAACTGGTCCCAGTCAATGCCCGCGATCCGCCACACCAGGGCGGTGGTGGAGGAGCGGCACGCGCCGTCCGCCAGGGAGGCGTAGGGCGCGCCGGTCTGACGGAAGATGTCGCCGTCCCCGGTGGCGTCGATGACCACCCGGGCCAGAACGGCCTTGCGGCCCTCCTTGGATTCAAAGGCCACGCCCTTGACGGTGCTGCCCTCCATGATGGGCCGGGCGCCCCAGGAGTGGTACATCACCCGGATGGCGTCCTTGTGCTCCAGCAGCATCTTGTCCATCTCGATCTTCAGCTGGTTGGGCTCGAAGTACACCGCCCGCACCAGGCAGGAGGGCTTGGCCCCCTCGAAGCCGCCCCGGCTCACGCAGTCGTGGATGGACTGCCAGGCGTCGAGCAGCACCGGGTCCTGACTGCCGATGTCCCTCAGCGAGGGGCCCCGCACCGCGCCGGGGATGGGCTCCAGGCGGGTGAACCACTCCTCCTGGAGGCCCCGGACGAAGGACTTGTCGTACCAGCTCAGGTTGGGCACCATGATCACATAGCCCCCGGTGACGTCGCCGCCGGAGTAGCCGTACCGCTCCATCAGCACGATGTCCCTGCATCCCGCCCGGGCGGCGGCGATGGCCGCCGAGTGCCCCGCGCAGCCGCTTCCCACGACCAGGACGTCGCATTTGTCATAGACTTCGATGGTCTGCGGGGTTTCCGTATAGGTTTCTTTCATGGTATCACTCCTTTATGATAAGGTCAGCAGCTGGGTGTATTCCCGCATATCGGATAGGGTCTCGATCTTCCCGGCCAGCTCCACGATCTTCTCGCCCACGGATCGGGGCAGCTTGCCGAAGGCGTTGAACTGATCCCAGAATTTTTGCAGCAGGAACTCCCGGGAGGGGTAGTCGTGCATGGAGCCGCCGTAGTCCTGGATGTCCTCATATACGGCGCCGTCCTTCATTTCGACCACCACCTTCATCATGCTCTTACCCGCCTCGCAGTCGAACACCTCCATGGAGGAGTTCTCCGCCAGCTCCACCAGGGAGGTGTCGGCCTGGATGGCGGGGGTCTGCACCAGCTCCACCTTCACCGCCCCGTGGAGCAGGGCGCAGCAGGCGGCAAACTGATAGGAGAACAGGGCGTTGGTGTGGTTGCGCCGGGAAAAGGGGTTGGCGTAGTAGTTGAAGCGCATATTGCTGGAGCGGAATACCCGCACCCGCCGGATGTCCGCCAGGCGCAGTTCCCCCCGGTCGTCCAGGATCCTGGCGCGCACCCCGGCCCCGCACTTGGCGGCGGCGGTGGTGGGGATGCCGCCGGGGCCCCGCTTGAAGCTCTCCTCGGTGTACCACACCTGGCCCAGCCCCTCAAACGCCTTCTCGTACAGGGCCGGGAGGGGACCGCCGTCCTTGACCTGCATGGTCACCAGGGCCCAGTGGCCGAAGTAGGGGTCGGCGAACCCCTGCCAGCCGCCGCGGGCCAGCTCGCAGGCCATGATGCCCATCTGGGCGCTGGCGCCGTTGTGGTATTTGAACTCCTGGCAGTAGTCATAGTAGGAGTTGCCCGGGTCGGTGGCGTTGGTGGCCGCGTAGGTCAGCGCCACCTTGGTCCTGGCGGCGTCCAGCTTGTAGTAGCGGGAGGCCAGGGCCGCCGCCGCACTGGACACCATGAGCATATCGGTGGGCCAGCGCATGGGCAGGGTGAAGAGGATCCGGGCGGTGAGGTCCTCGGCGGCGACGTTGTTGGCGATGAACGCCTCGCCGCTGGTGGGGTACACGTCTGCCAGGGTCAGCCCCATGGGGATAAGGGTCTCGCCGCAGTGGGAGGCGATCCGGTCGCCCAGGACATGGAAGAACATGTTGCCGAAGTCGTTGGCCCGGGCGGTGATGCTGTTGAGCATGACGGCGCTGGGCATGGGCAGCCTGCCCGCGCGGGCAAAGAGGGGGGCCTCCTCGATGCCGCCCCAGCGGCGCAGCAGATCGGCCAAAAACTGATCCTCGGGGACAATGGCGCCGCCGAAGAGGCAGCCCGTCATGTCCAGCAGACGGTCCTTGAAAATGCGGATGTTGTCCGCACTGAGCTTGTCATAGGTGGTGCTGACCAGGTTTTCACACAGCAGGTCAATGCCCCTGGGGGGCGCGTAGGGCCCCTCCAGCTGGTTGGGGCAGGCGGCGTCGATGCCCACGGGGGGCGCGTATTCCGGCATGGGAACCATCCTTTCTCTCATCTTTACAGGGACAGGCAGCGCATCAGCCCATCCAGGGAGGGCTGGTCCTCCAGGTGGAGGATCAGGTCAATGGCGCGCTCGATCTTGTCGTCGGGCAGGACGATGGCGGCGCAGGTGCGGAACTGGGTCTTCTGCTCCTCCTCGGTGAGGCGGTAGCCGTCCACGTTGCTGCCCCAGGAGAAGTCGGTCTCCTCCACGAAGGTCTGTCCCCGGGCGGTGACCTCCACCCGGGCGTACCAGGTGTTCATGTCCTTTTTCCGCTTCTCGGAGTATTCGGGGGCCACGTGCATGGTGACCTTGCGCATAAACGCCTGGACGGCGGGGTCGGTGAGGGCGGCCTTGTCCTGCCAGGCGGGGCCGGGCTTGTAGTTGTGGGCGGCCAGGGCGATGCAGTAGGGGCCGCTGAACTGGGCGTCCACCTGGTTGTTCACGGCGTACTGGTCGGGGTGGGCCACGAAGGCGCTGGTGTGGCAGTCCACGTGCTCGATCTCGCCGGGGGCGAAGCGGTGCTTCTCCAGGAGGCGGTAGAAGCAGTCGATGGAGCTGTGGAGGAAGCGGCAGCAGGGGTAGGGCTTATAGTGGTAGCTGGTGAAGAACCACTCCTCCCCCAGCTTGTCCAGCACCTTCTCCGCGCTCCACACCGGCTCGCGGCAGTAGATGGCGGGGAAGCCGAACTCGCTGTCCAGAGTGTCCGGGTTGCCGGTGTAGCCCAGTCCGGCGATCTCGGCGGCCTGTACCGCCCCCTGGGCCATCCAGGACACGGGCACGTACTTCACCATGGACTTGGGAATGGTGGACTCCCAGTCCCGGCACACGGGCAGGGAGCAGTAGTAGGCGGAGATCCCCAGGGCGTGGAGCAGCTGCTCCCGGCTGAGGCCCATCAGCAGGCCGCAGCCCACGGCCGCGCCGATGATGTGCTCGTTGCTGTTGCCGAAGATGTCGGGGGTCTTGCCGTACTTCATGATAGAAGCGGTCATGATGGACAGCAGCACCTTACTCAGCCGCCGGGCCAGCTCCTGGCCCACGGACAGGGCGGCAATGAACTCCTTGCCGGAGGCCCCCCGGGCCTCCGCCACCGCCAGGATGGCGGGGATCACGATGGGCGGGATGTGGGGCAGGGCGTCCATGTCCAGGCCGTTGAGCAGCTCGGCGTTGGCGAAGGCGGCCACCGGGGCGGAGAACTTGCCGCCCACGCCAATCAGCGTGGACTCGGGCACACCGCCCATCTTTCTGGCCATCTCGATGCCGATCTTGCCCTTGTCCGAGGCCAGACCCCCCACGGCAATGCCCAGCGAGTTGAGCAGGATACGCTTGGTCTCACCGGCGATCTCCGAAGGCAGGCGGTCGTAGTCCCTGTATTCCAGTGCGAAATCCACAAATGCGTCCGAAACTTTTTTCATCTTAGCAACTCCTTTACTTGAGGTAGGCGGCTAGGCGCCATTTGATGGTCCGGTTTTTGGTGGTTTTGTGGTGTGGAAGGAGCAAAAGCACTGTCTTCATTGTATCCTTTTCCTATAATAAAGTAAAGCAACATTATTCTGCGGCACTGTAACACAACTGTGACGGCGGCGGCGTAATGATTGTGTTACGCCGTTGTCGAATTTTGTTGCTTTTACTTTTGGGAATTTTGTGCAAAAATAGGGGTAGTTTTGGCATGGTTTTGGTGTGGAAAGCAAAAACCCATCGGTACAGGAAACGTTGAGAATCAGAAAGAGAGGCAACATCATGTCTGAATTGGCAAAAACGAAAAAACCCCGCAGTCTCTACCCGATGTGGACGGTCATTGCACTGTTCATGATGTTCGGCTTTGGCCTGCTGTTCCCCAACGGCTGGGCCATGGTCACCCCGCTGGGCGCCAAGATCCTCGGCGTCTTCGTGGGCGCGCTGCTCATGACCATCTTTACCAACCAGACCTTCTGGCCCGCCCTCATGGCGCTGTTTGCCATGGTCTTCCACGGGTATCTCACCTCTGGGGCCGCCATGACCGGCTGGCTGGGCAGCAACACGGTGGTACAGTTCATCTTCCTGATGGCCCTGTGCGGGGCGCTGAGCGATTCCGGGGCCCCCGTGGTCATTGCCCGTCACATGATTAACTCCAGGATTGCCAAGGGGCGGCCGCTGGTCTTCATCTTTATTTACTTCATGGCCGTGGTGGTGGTGGGCGCGCTGCTGTCCACCGGGACCGCCACCATCCTGCTCATGTTCCCCATCTGGGACGGCATCCGGCAGGCCGCGGGCTACAAGAAGGAGGACCCCCTGTGCAAGCTGATGCTGCTGGGCACCTACCTGGGCGCCATCGGGGCCTACATTCTCCCCTTCAAGGGGGTCCATCTGGCAACCATCTCCATTGTGCAGGGAATCATGGAGAACTATGGCCTGACCTTTGACGGCGGCGCCTACTTTATTTCCACCACCGCCGTCACCATCGGCCTGTTTGTGGTCTACACCTTATTTATCGGCTTCGTGTTCCGCTGCGACCTCAAGCCGCTCCAGTCCTTCGACGTGTCCAGCATGGAGGGCATGGACAAGGACAGCATGAAGTTCGACCGCCGTCAGCTCGTCCTGCTGGGGGCGCTGGGCGTGGGCATTCTGTACATCCTGTCCTCCTTCTTCGTCCCCAAGACCGCCTCCTGGTATCCCGTGTATAACGGCCTGGGCTCTACCTGGGTGTGGATTGCCATTGTGGCGGTGCTGTGCCTGATCCATGTGGACGGCAAGCCCTTCCTGGACGGCCCCGGCGTACTGAAAAACCACACCATGTGGACCATCGTCTGCCTGATTGGCGCGTTCTCCCTGCTGGGCGGCGCGATTTCCTCCGACGACCTGGGCATCAAGGCGTGGATCGGGAGCCTGCTGGAGCCCATGCTGGGGGAGGCGTCCTGGCCCATTTTGGTCATCACCGCGGTGGTCATCGCCACGGTCACCACCAACTTCATGAACGGTATGCCCGTCAGTTTTGCGCTGAGTACCGTCATGATGCCCTTTGCCTGCAATCTCCAACTCAGCTCCGGCATCAACGGCACTGTGCTGGGCGCGGCCATCATCTTCTGCGGCCAGATCGCGTTCATGACCTACGGCGCCATGGTGTATGCCGCCCTGCTGCTGGACCGCGAGGAGATCGACCAGAAATTCATCTGGACCCGGGGTTCCATCACGGTGGGAATTTACATTGTGGTGGCCAGTATCCTCTTTACCCTGTTCGGCTACATTTTGTGACCCCTGATTGCTGTTTATAGAAAATGCCCCCGACCGCGTATCGCGGCCGGGGGCGGCTTTGTTTCCCGGACTGGGTTCAGTGGGTGGTGCGCCATCTTTCGGCAAAGGACAGCATATCCCTGACGCTTTCCCGCTCCTCCGCCTTCCGGTTCCAGATCAGGCTGATCGTGAACCGGACCGGGGGATTAAAGGGAATGCCCACCACCTGTTCCCCGTCATCAATGCTGCCATGGAGCTGGATCGCCGCCGCGATTCCCTCGGCTACCACCCGGTGCATCGTGTTCAGCTGCCCCATCCGCAGCACCACATTGGGGGTGCGTCCGATCTGCCGGAAGCGCTTCATAATCTCCCTTTCCCGCTGCATCCCCTCTGAGAGGTACACCAACGGTTCGTCCTGGATGTCGCTGATCGTCACCCTGCCCCGCCCGGAGAGAGGGTGGTCCGCAGCCACGCAGAAAACAAGCTCCGTCTGGGTCAGCTCCATGCTGCCCACACAGTCCAACAATCCCTCCGTATGGGTGGTGAAAGAGGCGTCCATGCTGCCGTCCTCCAGCATCAGGCGGGCTTGGCTATGGGAGTGCTCCATGGTGATAATACGGGCATGGGGATACGCCGCCTGAAAATCCCGGTAAAACTTGGGAAATATGGCGATCCCGGTAAGGGGCGTCAGCCCCAGGCGGATGTCCCGATCCCGGTTGCGCTCCTTCATCTGGGAAAACTGGGCGTCAAGAACGTCAATGCGGTTTTGTATATCGTTGCACGCCTCATAAAAGGCGCAGCCCGCTTCCGTGAGGGCTAATCCCGTGTTGGAGCGCCGGAACAGGGCGATCCCAAATTCCTTTTCCAAGTCCCGCATAGCCCGGGAGACGGCGGGGCGGGAGACGTACAGCTCGTCCGCCGCATTTGTGATATTTCCAGCCTGAGCCACCGCGCGGAAGTATTGAATTTGCAGCAATGTCATGTGCTGTACCCCCTCCTCGACTCCACATAAAATTCCTCCCCGGTTTCCAGGCAGTAGACCCCCAGGCGGCAGCCGTACACGCAGCCGCAGTCGATGGCGATGTGGTGGTTGCGATGCAGGATTTGTCCAGCCCTCTCCGAGTCAATGAAAAAGGTGGGCATATGGCCCGTGATGGTGAACCGGTCCGAGAAGTAGGGGCGGCTGTAGTCCGCCCGGTTGAACAGCATCTCCTCCGGCCCGTAGCTCTCCAGGGGCTTTCCCGGCCGGAAGGGCTCCAGCCCGGCGTGGACCAGCAGATAGTCCCGTCCTCCGGCGGAGACCTCCTCGTACAGCGGCAGCTCCGCCAGAAAGGAGGCCGCCCGCTGCAGGAAATCGTCCCCCCTCTGTTTCAGCTGCCGTAGCGTCCGGTCGCCGCCGTCATGCATCCATTGGGTACAGCTCTCGATGTCGTCCGCCGTCAGACTTCCCAGAGGGGTTTTCGTTCCCTTCCTGCACGCCTTCCCCAGCACCCGCAGGCCCATGTACTCGTGGTTTCCCGCCAGGACTTGCACGTTGTCCCGGGCCATGACGTCCTCCAGGACGGAGGACACGTCCGGGCCCCGGTCCACGATGTCGCCAATGATATACAGCCTGTCCGCATCGGAAAAGGCGATCTTCTCCAGGGCCTCCTGGTACTCCCTCCAGCAGCCGTGGATGTCGCTCATGGCGTAGGTCATGGGGTTGCTTTGGCCGCTCCGGTTTCACCTTCTTCGGCGGCCAGTACCTTTTTCACCGCCAGAGCAATGCGTATGCCCCGTGCCGCAATCCACGCAGAGGCGTTGGTGAAAAACTGATCGAAATCGGCCTTTTGGGGCATCACACTGTTTGCAAAATGACCCTTCCACAGTTCTTTGGGAGGGCCATAGTGCCCGTCTGTTTGATTGACAAAATCCTGGAGGAAATTTCGTTCTACGAAGTTGTCCCAGCCGGATTGTCCTTCTCCAAAATTTTTCAGCCAATCGCGACATAATCCTGCGTCTTCTTTGAACAACCACTCCAGCGTATACTTCAAGTTATGTCCTTGGCAATAGTCGTAATAGATGCATAGAAGTGCCAAGTCCCAATAATCTTTGGAGTTACTATTATATCCTCTTGGGTTATTGAGCCTGTTAGGTATGGGGCAGAAATTCCCAACTGTATGATACAGACGGAAAAATTCCTTGGCTGCCGGTGGTATAATCTTAGAAAAATATTCATAATTCTCTAAAATACATACTTCCCAATTTGCATCAGCAAGATTGCGGGTTCCCCATACATTTCCTACTTTGACCAGGAATCCTGCCACTCTATCTTCCTCATGTCCATAGGTTCTGAGAAATTCGTGCACTGTAGTGTTATAGGAATTCATTGTATCGCCGTGCAGCGTAAATTCTCTGCATTGTAGCTGATAGTACCCCTGTTTATATTGCTCAATCTTTGGTGAGTCGTATCCAAATACCATCTGATAAATCACCGTGCTGCGCAGGGCCGCGTCGCAATCAACCCCTTTGCTTCCGGAAATCTTGTAGCAGCACAGCTTTTCCCAGGAATCCAGATCGGCCCACGCATCTTTTTTGAAAAGCGCACCCATATCGGCTTTGGTCTTGTCCAGGTAGGCTCTATGATAGGGGTTACCGTCTTCCTCTCCGTTCTTCACATCGAACTGTGCCAGCTTATCCACGCGCTTGCTCCGCAGTGTTTCCTTAATATCCGCTATTTTTTCCTCCAATGTTCTCTGCATTATGTCGATCCTCCTCACTCAATCTTTTGCGCTTATACTGGCCCGCCGCCTCCGGGCCGAAGAGCTCGGGAAAGTCGTGGAGCATCACCAGCTCCAGCGCCCGAACCAGCTCGTTCTGAAAAATCCGCTCCTCTGAAAATTGATTGTTCAGTGCCTCGTTTTCCGCCTGCACCGCCTCAAAATACGCCCTCCGCTCCAGGACATCCCGCGCCGTCGGCTGAAACGCAAAGTGGGGAATAAATGCCCCGGGAGGAGCCTGCTCCACACCTCGCTCGACCTCCAAAAACATCTCAGGGTGGCCCTCCAGGGCGTCGAACACTACATCGAAGTATTTCAGCGCCGGGTCAATCTCCAGCCAGCGGTCGCAGACGCCGGGCGTCTCGTAGCGCTTGACGAAGTAGCGCACCTCCTTCACAATCCGCTCCAGCCTCCGGCGGATCTCTGTCTCCCCCAGGAAGCTGCGCTGAACCGCCGCCTCTGCCTTGGACAGCTCGCCCTCGAAGTAATCCCAACCGTCCTCCTCTGTGCCCGGGATGTAGTTGTAATGGGCAGAGCGCTCCATCTGCCACAGGATGCCGTTGAGCACCCCATAGATTTCCCGGACCCGCTCCCGCTGCGTGCTGCATTCTACCACTTGATACTCCTCCTTTTGTCCATCTCCGTTGTCTCGGCTGCCATATTCTGTTGTCAAGGTTCATAACAGCGATAGTATAGCAGACGGATAGTCGGATTTTTCCAACTAACGGCCAAGAGAAGAAAATTTTTCCTGATATTTTTCTTCGCCGCCCCCATATTTCCGGTTCAGCCGTTCGAGCTTCTCCTTGACCGCCTCCCTTACGCTCGTGGGTTCCAGTACCTCCACCAGGTCTGCGTATTGCAGCGCCCAGTTCACCATACCGAATGGGGAGCACATTACACGCACGATGTCGCCATAGGGCGGCTCTGTCTCTGTGCGCACGCAGCGGATTGTGTCGCCAAAATAGTCGTACAAAAAGGTGCAGTTCGTCCACGGCTTCCCGTCTTCCCCCTGCCGCGGGTTGACGATGCGGAGGGTGATGGGGATGGGCTTGTCGTAGGACATGTTCAGATGGGAGAACAGGAACGTATCATCCCAGGTCTGGGGGAGATTCTCCACCTTCCGTTTCTCCAGCGCCCGCCGGTCCCGCTCCGGGAGCTCCAGCTCCGTCATCAGATCGACGCGCCAGATCGACATGCTCTCATATCCCTCCGCGCAAGCCAGCAGGTAGTACCGCCCCGCGTAGGCCACAATGTAGTATGGGCTGACCGTCTCCTTCTCCGCCCGCACCGGAACCAGTTCCCTGTGGCGGTTATAGCCGTTAAAGCGAAAGGCGATCTTTACCCCGGCGTCGATGGCCCGCTGGATGACCAGCAGGTTCTCCCGCAGCTTCTCCGGCGGTGTGAGCCGCGAGGTCAGCACGGTACACACCTGTTTGGGCCCTTGGGGATAGAACTTTGTCGTGAGACAGCGCTCGAGCTTGTCAACCAGGGCCCTTGTCTCCCCCGTGGACATGGTGCTTGAGAATTGGACTGCTTCAATGAGCCGGTTGACCTCCTCATAGGTAAAGCGGTGCTGATAGTGGAGCCCGCGGATGCGCAGCTTGTCGAGGGTCTCCTCGCCTTCCCCGTCTTCTTCTGGATCTCCGGCGTATCGCTCCTCAAATTCCTTGAAGACCAGCTTCCACTCGCTTCTGGGCCGCAGACCGTGCTCATCAAAATTCATCACAGACACCATGTTGATGATAAGGTTATGGGAGGTATCGTTTCCCCCCATATAGCCTCTCAATGCGTCGCATTGCCTCATATCCGCCTGAACGGCGGGGTGCTCCCGATCAGAATGCCACCGCAGATACTCCAGAATCCGATAGGCCCGCTCAAATTGGGATGGTCTGTTGCTAGTCCGCTCCATTGTGAAAGCTCCCCCTCTCTTAGCGTAAAATACCACACCCGCAACCTCATAGAAAGACTATATCGCAGAAAAGCGAGAACGTCAACCTCCAGCTTCGGCCCCCTCCGCCCCGCGGTCCGCTCCATTGGGGGCCAGAGAGTACGTGGGAGGTTCGCCCAATAAAAATCTTGAAAATTCAGACCAGGGCCCATTGACAAACAGAGGAATTTCTTATACAATTTGACTAATCCCCCTGATGATCGGAGTGGTCATCATAACCTAAAAAAGGAGCCGTTAAACATGAAAATTTATGTGACCGAAGATTATCAGACCATGAGCCGGAAGGCGGCCAATATTCTTTCCGCACAGATTATTCTCAAGCCCACCAGCGTCGTGGGTCTGGCCACCGGTTCCACGCCGGTGGGCATGTACAAGCAGCTCGTCATCTGGTATGAGAAGGGCGACCTGGACTTTGCCCAGGTCAAAACCGTCAATCTGGATGAATACGTGGGCCTGGAGCCCACCCACGAGCAGAGCTACCACCACTTCATGCAGAGCAACCTCTTTGAGCACGTGAACATCAACCCCGCCAACACCAACATCCCCGACGGTCTGGCCCCGGATCCCCAAGCCGAGTGCGACTGGTACAACCAGGTGATCCGCCGCATGGGCGGTATCGACATCCAGGTGCTGGGCATGGGCCATAACGGACATATCGGCTTCAACGAGCCCGGAGACGCCTTTGAGCTGGAGACCCACGTGGTGGACCTCTCCGAGCGCACCATCCAGGCCAACGCCCGCTTCTTCTCCTCCCCCGACGAAGTGCCCCGTCAGGCCATGACCATGGGCATCAAGTCCATCATGATGGCCCGCAAGATCCTGATGATGGTCAGCGGTGAGGACAAGGCGGAGGCCGTCTGGAAGGCGTTCTCCGGCCCTGTCACGCCCCAGGTGCCTGCCTCCATTCTCCAGCTGCACCCCTATGTCACCCTGGTGGGCGACCGCGCCGCACTGAGCAAGCTGCTCGAAAACAAATAAAAAAACCGCACCAATAAAAACCGGGGACCGGGCTTGCAAGCCCGGTCCCCGGTTTTATGGTGCAAATTGCTGCGCTTTCCCCGCCATGGGAACCGCTTTTACGATTCGTTCAGCGCCGCGTCCTGGAGGGCGTCAAAGGAGGCCATGCAGCTCTCTACCGTGGCGCCGCCCAGCAAGTCCCGGACGATCCGGCAGGTGTTCCCCCACTGCTCCACGCTCATCCCCGCGTTGGAGCCCAAGACGTAGACCCCCTCCTCAATGCGTTCGTTGAGGGGCTTTAAGGCGGGGACGCACTCCACGTGCACGTTCCTGGACGGGGAGATCACCCGGTTGGTCTCCGAATAGAGCTGGAGCGCCTCGTCGGAGGTAATGGTATCCAGCACCTCCAGGGCGTCCTCCAGGTGTTCTGCACGGGCGCCCACCCCCCAGCCGGTCATAGGCATGACCGGCATCTGTCCCCGACTGCGGGGAAAGCCGATGACCTGCATCTCAAAGTCCGTCCTGGCATAGGCGGTCTCCGAGTTGGCCGCGCCCCAGTAGGCCATGACGATGGGGGTCCTTCCCGCCAGGAAGTCCTCGCCCTCCCCCTCGATGGCCTCGCTGACCAGGGCCTTCTCCGCGTCCACATAGCCCCGGTCGATAAGGGTTTGGAGAAATGCAAAGCCCGGACGCATATAGTCGCTGTATCTCGCCTCACCGCTGTTGAGGGCGGCGATCTCCGCCTCCGTATTTCCTCCGTTGTACAGGTCCGCATAGGCCAGCGCAAAGACAAAGGTCTCCAGCCACCAGCGGTTGGCGCCGATGGGGGTTTCGATCCCATTCTCCTGGAACACCCGACAGCACTCCAGGAACTCCTCCGGGGTGTTGGGCAGCGCCAGAGCGTACTTCCGGAACAGATCCACATTGACGAACAGGCCGTAGGCCACCACCTCCTGGGGGATGGCCACCAGCTTGCCGTCCACCGTGTTGGCGATGCGGATGATCTCCCGCAGGTTTTGTGCGCTGTCCAGACCGGACAGGTCCGCCAGCTTCCCCTCCCTGCCCAGGGCCAGGATGGTATCCGGGTTGAGCAGGTACAGGTCATCCATATCGTTTCGCGCCCGGTCCAGGGCCACGTCGTCATAGGTCTTATCCTGGTAGTCCTCCGCCGTATAGGTCCGATAGGCCACGGTGAGGCCCAGCTTCTCCTCTGCCATGGCCACCGTCAGGTCTGCTGCGGTTCGGGCCACATTCTCCGTGTTGGGTTCGGTTTTCTCCATGGGGCTGAACAGATTGACCACTTGCTCCTCCCCGCTCTTATGCTCCACCAGGTTCTTGAGGTCCTCCTGACCACTACAGGAGGCCAGCACCAGAACCGTCAAAGCCGCCAAACCGGCGGCGATCCATTTTCTCATAACGCTTCCCTTCCTCTGCTGCATTGCTGCCGAAGGACCTTCTTCAAAAGCTCCATGTTCAGGGGCTTGGGCACGTGGGCGTTCATACCGGCAGCCAGAGCGGCCTTCTCGTCCTCGGCAAAGGCGTTGGCCGTCATGGCGATGATGGGGATGCTCTTCGCGTCCTCCCGCTCCAGAGCGCGGATCGCCCGAACGGCCTCGTGACCGCTCATCACCGGCATCTGCACATCCAACAGGATGGCGTCGAACTCGTCTTCCCCGGCGCGCCGGAACCGCTCCACCGCCAGAAGGCCGTTGGACATGATCTCGCAGGAGGCCCCCTCTGCCGCCAGAAGCTCCTCCAAAATCTCCGCGTTGATCTCGTTGTCCTCCGCCGCCAGGAAGCGCATCCCTGTCAGGACGTCCCCGTCCTCCGGCCGGGAGGGCTCCGCCCACAGCTCCGCCACCTTCTCCCGGAAGGCGGAGACGAAGAAGGGCTTCGAGATAACGCCCGTGCGGGGCAGAACGGCGGCCTCCTCCGCGCCCTGGGCGCCGTACTCCGCCAGGACCACGATGGGAACGTCCTCCCCCAGTGCGCCCCGTATCGCCCGGACTGCCGACAGGCCACAGACCTCCCAGTCCACCAGGACCAGCTGGCACGCCCCGGCCTGGTCCCGCGCCTCCTCCCAGCAGGAGACCGCGTTCAGCTGAAGACCGGCCTCCTCCATCACGGCCCGGGCGCTCTCCAGGTGCTCCGGCGCCGCGCCCACCGCCAGGATGCGGGAGACGCCGTGTTGCTCCCAGAACCGGCGGTCCGCCGCCCCCTCCAGGATACGCAGCTCCAGGTCCACCCGGAAGAGGGAGCCCCGGTCCACCTCGCTGAAGACCTCGATGGTGCCCCCCATGAGCTCCACGATGCTCTTGGTGATGGCCATGCCCAGACCGGTGCCCTGGACCTTGTTGGTGGTGCTGTTCTCCGCGCGGGTGAAGGCGTCAAAGAGCTTCTCCAGGTATTCCGGCGTCATGCCGTAGCCGTTGTCCTCCACCTCAATGCGGATGTGCTCATACTGACTGGAGCGCTGCTTGAGTCCGATGATGCGCAGCCAGATGCTGCCCCCCACCGGGGTGTACTTCACCGCGTTGGAGAGGAGGTTGAGGAGGATCTGGTTGATGCGCAGCTCGTCCCCCACGAGGTATTCGTGCCGGATGCCCGTCACCTCTATGTGGAACGCCTGCCCTCTGGCCTTGGCCATGGGCTGGATGATGGCATCCACGGAGGAGACCACGTCGTTCAGGGCAAATTTCTCCAGATTCAGCACCACCTTGCCGCTCTCGATCTTTGACACATCCAGGATGTCGTTGATGAGGTTGAGCAGGTGCTGTCCGGAGGCCATGATCTTCCCGGTGTACTCCCGGACCCGGGCGGGGTTTTCCGCCTCCTTGTTCAGCAGCGCCGCAAAACCCAGAACCGCATTCATGGGGGTCCGGATGTCGTGGGACATGTTGGAGAGGAAGGTGGTTTTGGACTCGCTGGCGATCTGGGCGGCCTGGAGCGCCTCCGAGAGCTGCTGATTGTGGAGCCTCCGCTCCTCCTCCTGCTCCCGGCGTATCCTATCCTGCTGCCGTCGGCTGAGGTAGTACAGGGCGATGCACAGGAAAAATGCCACCAGCATGGACCCCACGACGATGGCAATATTCTGGTTGACGGTCCGCCCCTCCTGCTGAATGGCCTCCACGGGCACGTACCCCACCAGGAAGATCGTCCCCCCGTTCACCGCCCAGATATAGTTGAGGGCCTGCACATTCCGGATGTCGTGGTAGAAGAGGATGTCCTCCCCGCTCTCCAGGCACGCATCCACCTCCGCGCGGATGTCCGAGGCTTCAATATTGTTGGCCCGGTAGAAATCCGTGAGATTCAGGTGCCCGGCGCTGCGCTTTCCCATGCCCTTGGGCTTCAGGACGAACCGCTGGCTCTCTGCGTCCATGATATACAGCGACGCCTGCTTATTGTAGAACCCGTCGGGGAGGGACTGGTCGATGGAGTCGTACACATACTCGGCATAGAGCTCCCCGATGACCTGCCCGTTCCGCTCCACCGGGCATCTCATGGTGTAGGCCCAGGTCCCCATGTAGTTGATATAGGACTGGGAGACCGGCAGGTCCGCCACCGTCCTGCCTGCGGAGAAATCCAGACCCTCCGCCGTAAAAAGGTCCCCGGTGTTGGAGACGCCCTCCGTCCTGCCGGAGCGGATCAGGGACAGCTTCGCCATCGTCTGATTTTTTTCATAGACGCGGATATACGCCTCCGGGTCCTCGGACCGGGCGATCTCCTTGGCGATGAGCTTCTGGAAATCCGCCTCGCTGCGCAGGATCGCCTCAATCGTTGACTGGATCAAGTCCAGGCTCTCGCTGAGATTCTGAATGGCAGAGGAGGACATCTCCCTGGAAATTTTCTGCGACACCGAGCATATAATCGCTCCAAAAACGCCAAAAATGAAGATGATCGAGAGCAGCAGGGAGAACCGCCCCGTCTTCCTTTGGCTATCTGTCGTTTTCTTCATTGGCAACCCCATCCTATCTCATCCGGGTGAGTGTTCCGCTCTGGGAGGAAAATCCTCGTTAAGCGAAAAATAAGCCAGTTTATTACTATGACCTTATTATACTATTTTTTCATTTCGTGTCAATAGATGCCCAGCGCCCGCCGCCCGTTTTGTCGCCAGGTCCATTTCATCATATTCTAACGAGAAAGGCGGGGACACCTCCCCGCCTCCTGAAACCCGTATTCATAACCGACCGGTTATACCGGTCCACCGGCGCTTCTGTCAGCCGTTCTTCAGGATCTCCCGGCGAATATAGGTGATGGTCCTCTCTTCTCCCTCGTCCCGGAGCGTGAGGAGCATTTTCTCCAGCAGCGCCTGGGTGTTGGGATGGATGATGTAGTGGCCCAGGCTCTTCCTGTAGTAGTTCCACGGGGAGGCGTCGGTATAGTCCTCCTTCTCATAGATCTGGCAGGCCGCCACCCGGTCGCAGAACATCTCCACCACATAGCGGACCGGCATCTCCATGCCGCCCATCCTGTAGTCCAGCCCGGGGGCGTAATCAATCCAGTATTCCAGGTGGTGCCGGTTGCGCCCCTTGTGGTGGAGCCAGGCGGCGGAGTAGCCCTTCTCCTGGCGCTCCATCTCGTTGGGACTGCGGTTCCCCTGGAAATACTTCACCCCCGCCAGAAATTCCACCGGCGTGTACTTGCTCAAATCGTGGAGGAGTCCCTGCTGATACAGTCCCACCTTGAAGCAGTATTTCATCACACGGTTTTTGTGGGCGGTGATCGTTTTCAGATGTCCCCAAAAGTTCGACACGGCTGCTCCTTTCCTCCCCCGCCGCCCGGCGGGGGTCACGGCTGATCCGGGATCTCCAGAACGTACCGCTCGTAGGCGTTGATGATGGTGGTCTCCCCCCGGCAGAGGGTCCGGGGCCGCTGGGCCCCGTAGTTGAGATGGACGTGCCCATGGACCAGATATTGGGGCTGATACTTGTCCAGAAAGGGGAGGAGGCAGGCGAACCCCCGGTGGGCGTAGTCCTCCCCGTCCCCGTAGCCCTGGGCGGGGGAGTGGGTGACCACGATGTCCACACCGCCTGCCCGCCAGAGCTGGAAGCGCAGCTTCCTGATCCGTCTGGCCATCTGGCGCTCGGTGTACTGATGGGGTCCCCCGCTGTAGACCGGACATCCCCCCAGCCCCAGGATGCGCAGCCCGTTGACCTTCACCAGCTGGTCCTCGATGCAGTCGCACCCCTCCGGCGGGCGCAGGTCGTAGGTCTGGTCGTGGTTCCCGTGGACATACAGCACCCGCGCCCGCCCCATGGTCACCAGAAAGCTGAGGTACTGGGACTTCAGATCCCCGCAGGAGATAATGAGGTCGATGTCTGACAGCCGCCCGGGCTGGTAGTAGTCCCAGTAGTACGGGCTCTCCTTGTCGGAGACGAGCAGGATCTTCACAGCATCGGCCCTTCTTTCTCCGGCGGGATCTGGTCGCGGTACACCCCCTGGAGCCGCACCAGGGGCCGCGCGATCGGCAGCAGCTGGTCGTAGGACGGGATCTCGCCGTCCACGCAGTCGCACAGCCAGTCCATGTGCAAGATCTCCTCCGGGGAGAACCACTTTTCCCCGTCGTTGCGGACCTGCCCGTCCTGGGATCGGATGGGCCGCCGGAAGGGGTCGATGGACCCGTCCATCACGCCCCGGCGCAGGATCTGCACCAGCTGCGCCACGCCGTCCGGCAGCTCCTCGCTCAGCCACACGTCCACCGTCCGGCTGCTCATGCCCCACCAGTAGTTCACCGCCTGCTCCCCGTTGCCGGAGCTGAGACCGTCCCAGCTCCCGCTGAAGATGCTGCGCACCAGCTTGACATAGAAGTTCCCCCAGTGCCAGTAGGGGGAGGCCAGGGGCTGCATGGTCCCGTCCGGGCAGAGCTGGCACAGCCCCCAGGTCTCCTTACTCCGGTCGGGGGCGGGGATGTCCCGGTTGGAGATCACGTCCGCCCCGTCGGCGGCCAGGCGGCTCATGGCGTCCCCCTCCACGCAGAACCAGCGCAGCTTGATCCTGGCCCGGGGGTTGGTCAGCCGGGCCCCCAGGGCGAAGGCGTTGATGCTGGCGGGCACGCCGAAGATGGGGTTGGAGGCCACGTAGCCGATCTGTCCGTCCCGGCTCATGGCCCCGGCGATGGCCCCGGTGAGGAACTTCCCCTCATAGATCCGGCTGTAGTAGGTCCGCACGCCCGCGTAGGGCATAGAGGCGGAACAGTTGAGCACCCGCACCCCGGGATATTGGGCCGCCAGCTTCCGGCAGGCGCCGATGAGGGGGGGCGTGGTGGCGAAGATCATCTGCGCCCCCTCCTCCACCGCCTGCTCCATGGCCGCCTCCGCCGTCTCGCCGGGGTGGACGTCGTTGTACACCCGGACGGACACCTTGTTCCCCATCACCGCCTCCAGGTACTGCCGCCCCAGGTCGTGGGCGCGGACCCAGTTGCTGGCGGCGGGGCTGTACTCGTTGACGAAGGCGATATTCAGGTGGTCGGGGAACACCGCGTGGAGCAGCCGCCCAAAGAGCTTGGGCGCGGGGGTGTCCTCCTGCTTCTGCTCCTCGGTCTCGGTGCTCACGGAGATGGGCGCGGGGGCGGACAGCAGCTTCACGTCCGGCCACACCGCCGCCACCGTCTTCCCCAGCTCCGTGGCGCTGAGGGTCCACAGCTCCTCGAAGGAGTATACCCGCAGCCACACCAGCAGGGCGTCCGCCGCGGTGATGTCCAGCTCCTCGCCCCCCTGCTTCCGGAAGGCCTCTCGGAAGTAGGTAAATCCGGCCACGAAGTGCTGCCGCTCATCCGCCGTCCAGACGTGGTCCGGCTCGAAGCCCAGGGCCGCCTGGAGCTTGGCGAACCGGCCGGGGCGGCTGAAATACACGCGATAGAGCCCGGTGAGCCGGTAGGAGTCCATAAAGTCGTAGTAGGCCCGCACCGCAGGCGCGTCACTCCACGCGGGGATCACCCGAATCACATAGCCAGGGATCGTGGGAGCGCTGTAACTCTTGAGCACACTCACCCGCTTGTTGCCCTCCTGGACGTAAAACCGGCCCAGGTACTCAAAGCACCGGATGGGGTCCCGGATGCCCTCGTCCCCCAGGTGGGCCGCGCACAGCTCGATCCACTTGCAGGCAAACTCCGAGTCCAGGTCCAGCAGCGGCATGAAATTGGACGCAAAGGCACTGCGCCGCCCGGCGGTCTTGGTGCCGATGATCTGCTCTGTGGGGATCTCGATGATCCCCATCTCCACCCGTCCGGCCACCATGGCCTCGTCCAGGATCTCATCGAGCACCTGCGGATAGGGGTAGCTCCCTCGGAGCACCCGCTCCCTGTAATTCTTCTGCCCCAGCTTCAGGGCCTTGGTGTATTGATCGGTCGCTTCCTGTCTGCTCAACGGCGTATCCTCCTTCAGCCTGCTCTTAGAACCTGTATTCACAACCGTTGAACGCTGTCTGGCCGGTCTTTTTTCCGCCATACTGCGTCGCTTTCCCTTGCAATCCGTCAGGATTGCTACGGAAAATCTCCTTGTCTGACGAGAAAAATCCTCGTCCATCCAGCATCCCACGGTTATGAATACAGGTTCTTACGTTACGATGGTCATTATAACCGCCCCGCGTCCCGGGTACAACGCCCGGCGGGAAAATAAATGGAGATTTTCACCGGGAAGGGAATCCGGAATCTGTAACAAATGATGAAGCGCTCCTCTGCGCCGCATCTGGGGCAGTAAAATCAGTATTCCCGGAGCACCAGCTCTGTGGAGCCCTGGTTGAGCCCCATCTCCAGCCGGAGCACCCGGGGGTGTCGGCTATACACCTGACGAACCATGTCCCGCAGCTGGGTGCCGCCGTGGTAGCCGTGGATCACCTCCAGACGGTAGACGGACCCGCCCGCCCTTCGCAGGGCCGCATCCACCGCCGCCTGGGCCTGGACACAATTCATCCCGTGGAGATCCACCCGGATCGTTCCGCTCTGCATAGCCACCCTCCTCTCTGCTTCCCCTATTTTACCAGCTCCAGCCCTGGCCGTCAACCGCCGGAGTGCGCCCAAATTTCCTCCTCCTCCCGTCGGGAAAAATTTCCTCCCCGGAATTGCAATCCAAGTGTTGACAGATCGAAAACGATATGTTACAATTCGGTTACAAATATGACAAACCTGTTTTTTAGAAAGGACGTGACTGGATGGCAGCAAAAGCCGAGGGGCTGGTTTACCGGAATCACCCTCTGCGCCGAGTAGGCAAGATGATTTACTACGGCTCTATGGCCGATTCCCATATCATTCTCATGCAGGTGAAGGAGAGTCGGAAGGAAAACGACCTGGAGATTGCCACGAAGGTTTCCGTGGAGCTCCAGCGCACCGGGGCGGATCTCAAGAGCCGGGACCGGGTGGTCAAGCGCAGCGAGAAGGACAGCTTGTATGCCGCTATGGACGTGTCCGCCATCTGGTTGGAGCGGGCTCTGGCGGGAAAATAGCGGACACCCTTTCGACACCGTTTCCAATTTACTGAACAAAAGAAGAAGATGAGAGGAAATACACGTATGAGAAAGATTCTGGGAAAGACGCTCCTGCTGGCCGTCCTGACGGCCGTGCTCCTGACAGTGACCGCCTTTGCAGGCGAGGTCCAGACGGCCCTGGTAAACGCCGACGCGCTGCGGCTGCGTTCCGAGCCCTCCACCAGTTCCTCCACCATCACCTATCTCAGCAGCGGCACCCAGGTAGAGATCCTCGAGGAGTTGGGCGAGTGGTATCACGTCAGCGCGGACGGGGTGAGCGGCTATGTCTACGCCGCCTACATCACCTTCCAGTCCGGCAGCACGGTGACGGCCGCCGCTCCCTCCGAGTCCCTGGCGGGACAGATCGGCCTGGTCACCGGCAGCACGGTCAACTTCCGCAGCGCTCCCTCCACCGACGACGCCATCCTCAAGGTGCTGAAGGCGGACCAGGAGGTCACCATCATCAGCATCACCGACGGCTGGTGCAAGGCCCTCCAGGAGGGGCAGGAGGGATACATCAAGGCCGATTATGTCTCCGTCAATGGGATCCCTCTGGTGGACCCCCGGGGCATCATCACCGGCGACTGCGTCAATGTCCGCAGCGCTCCCTCCACCGACAGCGGCGTGGTTACCAAGGTGTACGCCGGGGAGCTGGTGGACCTGATCGCGCTGGAAAATGATTGGTACTCCGTCTCCTACGAGGGCAAATCCGGGTACATCAGCGCCGACTATCTCCGGGTCTATACCGGCGAGCCCGGCAGCGGCCTGGGGGCGGACATCGTGGCCACCGCCCAAAAGTACCTGGGCACCCGGTACGTCTACGGCGGCGCATCCTCCAAGGGGTTTGACTGCTCGGGCTTCACGATGTACATATTTGGTCTCTACGGCTACAGCCTCCCCCACTCCGCCACCTCCCAGTGGTACAACTCCGGCACCACCGTGGCCCGTGAGGACTTGCAGCCCGGCGACCTGGTCCTGTTCTGTGATCCCTCCCGCAGCGCCGGTAAGGCCTGCTCCCATGTGGGCATCTACGTGGGCGACGGCGATTTCATTCACGCCTCCTCCGGTTCCAACGCCGTGCGGATCAGCAGCTTGAGCGAGAGCTACTACGGCGGCTACTACGTGGGTGCAAAGCGCGTGGCATAAGTTGCATTTCCTGGGTCAATATGCTATAATGACTGCCGGATGGGGTTCCCTGTCCGGCAGTTTTTCATTCATATAGGGAGGTCATGAACATGACAGAGGCACGTATGGAGCAGCTCACGGACAACTGCGTCCGGCGCGCGGTGGAGTTGCTGGCGATCGATAGTCCCACCTGTTACACCTGGATGGCGGCAGAGCATGTGGCGGATGCCTTCCGGTCCATGGGGCTGGAGCCGGAGATGACAAGGAAGGGCGGCGTGCTGGTATGCCTGAATCCGGAGGCGGGCGCAGAGGACGCGGTGCTGCTGGAGGCCCATTTGGACACGCTGGGCGGCATGGTGGCGGAGATCTCCGGCGCGGGGCGGCTGTACCTGACGCCTCTGGGCGGCATGGAGCCCAACAACGCCGAGGGGGAGAACGTCCGCATCGTCACCCGCTCCGGAAAGGTCTATACGGGGACGTTTCAGATGAGAAATGCGTCTGTCCACGTCAACGGCGACTACCACACCGCCAAGCGGGAGTACAAGGGGATGGAGGTCGTCATTGACGAGGAGGTCTCCAGTCGGGAGGACGTGGAGAAGCTGGGCATTATGCAGGGGGACATTGTTTGCTTTGACCCCCGGACGGTGGTGACGCCCTCGGGATATATCAAGAGCCGGTTCCTCGACGACAAGCTGTCGGTTGCGATTCTCCTTGAGCTGGCCGCCCAGGCCGCAGCGGGTGAGCTTGCCCTCAAGCGGCGGGTGTGGGTGCATATCACCGTTTTCGAGGAGACTGGACACGGTGGTTCCGCCTCCGTCCCGGATGGGGTATGCGAGGCCATCAGCGTGGATATGGGCTGTGTGGGCGACGGCCTGGCGTGTGACGAGAGGAAGGTATCCATCTGCGCCAAGGACAGCGGCGGGCCCTACCACTACGAGGTGGTCTCCGCGTTGATTGAGGCCGCTCGCCGGGGCGGTGCGGACTTCGCGGTGGACGTATATCCTTTTTACGGGTCGGATGTGGAGGCCACGCTGCGGGGCGGCCATGACCTGCGGCATGGGCTGATTGGTCCGGGGGTATATGCATCCCACGGGTATGAGAGGAGTCACCGGAAGGGTGTTTGCAACACCCTTCGGCTGCTCTGGGCATATCTGAGCTGACCACCTGTACGATTGCGTGGACGCAAAAAAATTTTCGATTCGTTGCACAATTTCATACAACTTTTCCCCCTTTTGTGTGAAACTTAGAAGGAACACGAAAGGGGGAACTTTTTATGACTATTACTGCTAATCAGATTCAGAAATTTTCCGCACACCTGGAGAGCGAGGGGCGCAGTACCGGAACTATTGAAAAGTATCAGCGAGATGTCCGCGCGTTCGCCGCGTGGCTGGATGATCTGGAGTTGGAGGAAGCGTCCGCCTGGCGGGAGTACCTGCTGGAGCGGGGGTATGCGCCAGTGACCGTCAACTCTATGCTCTCGGCGGTGAACCGTTTTCTGAAATTTCTGGGCCGGGAGGACTGTAAAATCAAGTTTCTCCGAGTGCAGCGGAAAGCCTTCCGGGAGGAGAGCCGGGAGTTGACAAAGGCGGAATATCAACGGCTCTTGGACGCCGCCCGGGAGACTGGCCAGGAGAGATTGGAGCTTCTGATGGAGACCATCTGCGCCACGGGTATCCGGGTGTCGGAGGTCCGGTATATCACCGTTGAAGCTGCGAACCGGGCGGGGACGGACATCAATCTAAAGGGGAAAATCCGTAGCATTCTACTTCCCAACAAGCTCCGCCGGAAGCTGCTCAAGTACGCCAAGAAAAACAAAATCGCCTCCGGAGAGATTTTTCTCACCGGAAGCGGAAAGCGTATGT
>CAJUPS010000012.1 GCA_910588045.1 uncultured Oscillospiraceae bacterium
CAGCAGCCAGTCGGCGTTGTTGACCATCTGGGCCTTGCCCTCGCCGAACTCAATGAAGCGCTCCATCTGGCGCTTGAAGCACTGCGCGTTGTGGTCGATGTCCTCCTTGGTGAGCATCTTGCGCATATCGGTGCGGCCGGAGGGGTCGCCGATCATGGTGGTGCCCCCGCCGATGAGGGCGATGGGCTTGTTGCCCGCCGCCTGGAGGCGCTTCATGAAGGTCAGGGCCACGAAATGGCCCGCCGTCAGGCTGTCGGCGGTGCAGTCAAAGCCGATGTAGAAGGTGGCCTTGCCCGCGTTGATCATCTCCCGGATCTCATCCTCGTTGGTGACCTGGGCGATGAGGCCCCGGGCCACAAGTTCTTCGTAAAGCTGCATATCGGTATCTCCTTTTTTATGATAAAAATGTTGTTACTTTACTTTATTCGCTCGGAAAACCACGGTCCCGCCGTTCTGGTGCAGGACCTGCACCCGGAATCCGGCGCGCTCCATGAGCTCCGTCTGGTGCTCCATGGTGAGGGGTGTGTCGATGTGGAGGAAGACGTCCTCCGGCAGGGCGCTCCGCGCCCGGGCGCGGGCCAGCCGCTCCCGGCACAGGTCCTCCTCCGCCTGGCAGCAGGCGACGTAATCGCACTCGATATAATATCCGCCCTTTTTCAGCGCCTGAAACAGTTTTTCATAGATTTTACCCTTTTTCTCATAGGCGAAGTGGTGCAGCGTCTCGAAGGACAGCGCCGCATCAAAGGTCCCGACAGGGAAGGGGTGGAGGAAATAGTCCGCCTCGATCCCCTGGAAGCGCCTCCCGGCAAACTTCTCCCGGGCCTTCGCCAGCATGTCGGCGGATAGGTCGATGCCCGTGACCTCCGCCTCCGGGAACCGGCGGTAGACGGCCTCCAGCTCCAGCCCGGTGCCGCAGCCGATGTCCAGTAGCGTCCCCAGGCCCTCGTCGAAGAAGTCCGCCACATGCCCGTACAGCTCCCCCCAGTTCCCAAGGTGGACCTGCTCGTAGCCCGCCAGGCGCTTGGCGAAGAACGCGGCCATCTCCTCCGGCTCTTTCCCTTCCTCCTCCGCGATCCAGGCTTTCAGATCGCGGAGGTAGGCTTCCGTCTCCTCCGGAGACCGAATATGATTTTCCAGCATAGCATGATCTCCCTCTGTTTTTACAAAAAACAACGCCCCCGTCCCATCAGGACAGAGGGCGAAAACTCGCGATACCACCTCTGATTCGCCGCCTCCTCACGGAAACGGCCTCGTGAAGTCCCCAGCAGGACCTCCGCGCTGTATCGGGCGCACCCGGCGGAGCCTACTTGAACACGTTCGGTCCGCTGCTCGGGGAGGTATTCGCGCCGCCGCCCTCGCCCCCTTTCACCGGCCGGGGGCTCTCTGGACAGGACGATGCGGCGTTACTCTTTCCCGTCATTGCGTTGCTAAGGAGTAGTATAGCGGGAAAAGCGGCGTTTGTCAATGAGGAATTTCTTGACTTTTTATTCTGGTTTGATATAATAATGAGCGCAGGGGAAGACACCCATCACAAAAAACGAAGCACGCGAAGTACACAACCGTTCGACACCTGGGAGGGACCTGTCATTAAGAGTATCTCAGTAGTCGATCCACAGGGAAATCAATATGAAGCGACCTACCCGAAACGGGCGAAGGGTCTTGTAAAAAAAGGCAGGGCGCGCTTCGTAGACGAGACGACGATTTGCCTTGCGCGCCCGCCGTACCATACGGAGGACGAAATGGAAGAAATGAAAACCATCCCCGCCGCGCCGGAGGGCGAGACGGTAAAGCTGGATGAAGCCTATGTGGTTGCCAAGATCGAGCAGATCATGGCGGAGTCGGAGCATCTGCGCAAGACACTGGAGGTCCTGCAAAACCAGACCATGAGCGGCGAAGCGGTCATCGGCATAGGCAACATGATCGAGGCCCGGGAGAGGACCAATCAGGCGATGATCGATCTGCTGAAGCGGATCGTCGTTGACAAGCTGTAGAAAGACAAGATAAAAGCCGCCTGTATACGGATAATGTCCGTATACAGGCGGTTCTTTGTCCCCGTTCCCACCCTCGCCATACCGGTCAATGCGTGGTTGTACGTTGTGCGCGGTTACAGTGCGGTTGTCACAATGCTGGGCGTATCGGTACAGCGGGGGCTCGAACCCCGCCCCGCAGGCGCCCCTGCCCGCGTCCACTATGTTTTGTCCCTTGCAGGACAGCGCCCGGCTCCTCTCGGCCGGGAGAGGCCGCATTCACCCCGGCATGGTTACCATTCTTTTTCTTTGTGAACAAAGAAAAAGAATCAAAAAGAAAAACTTTTTGCGCAAAACTTCGTTTTGCTTACAGTAGCTCCGTGCTCCAGTTGGCCGCCTGGATGGCGTTATCGGTCTCCCGCAGCTCCCGGGACAGGGCGTCCGCCTTTTTGCGGTACGCCGGGACGGAGACGGCGCTGCAAATCCGGATCTCAGACCGGGTGGCCCGGCGGGTCAGGCTGCTGGCGGAGGTCAGGAAGTTCTGGTAGGTGCCCACCCGCAGCTTCAGGCAGTCCCGGCGGGAGAGGAGCTCCGTCAGGGTGCCCCGGTCCGTCCGGGTCTCGCAGTTGGTCCGGTTGATGCGGGCCATCAGGTCCTCCAGCTGCGATGCGCACTCGTCGTACTCCGTCAGCAGCGCCGCCGGGTCCTCGGCGGGGGATTCGCCCTCCTGGACGGTGGCGTTGTCATATAGGCGGGCGGCCAACTGCTCCATCCGCTTTTGCAGGTCCGCGCGGAGCTGCAGGGCTTCGGCTAATTTCATGGCAATTCCTCCTCATCGTTGATATTGATCAATTCCGTCTCATCGCCGTCGGCGTACCAGATGCCGTGGTTCAGAAACAGCACGTCCCCGTCGCTGCGGCGGCTCTCCAGCCAGAAGTAATAGAGCCTCTTCTCACCGTCCGCGTAGTAGCACTCCGGCACAGGGTAGCCCACAAAGGCGGCGTAGTTGGCCCGGGTCTCCTCGGTCCAGGGCAGGTCCACCCGCTCCAGGTCCGGGTACTGGGTCTCGTGAATCCGGTCCAGCACCTCCTGGGGTGTGCGGTTGAGGACAGCGGTGACATCGTGGTCCTCCGCCCGGTAGGGGATGTGCTCCCGCTGGGGCAGCGGGGGGATCGCATCCAGTAGAAGGATCTCCTCCAGGGTCCAGGTGTCCGGTGCCTCCTCCAAAAGCCAGGGTTCCGGCAGGTCCAGGGTGGTCTGGAGCAGCGGCACGTCCGTCTCCCCCCACTGTCCCACCCGGGTGAACGCCCCGGTGAGCAGGTCGAACCGGTCCTCCAGACCCCTGCACTCCTCCGATGTCTCCGACACGATCCACTCCCAGTAGCGGTGTATGTATCCTGTCAGCGAAAGCCCCTTCTCCTGCCAGGTGAAAATCAGATCGGTGCTCCAATCCTTCCCGCACTCCCGGACCGTCAGGCCGGTTTCATCAATGGTCATGCCGTCGTAGGGCTCGGGGTTCATGCCGCCCTCGCCGCCCCAGCGCACCACCTTCCGGCTGAGCTGGCCCCGGGTATAGCTCTCGCCGTTCCCCATCAGGATCATCAGCTCCCGGGGCTTGCTGGACCAGTGCTCCTCGGACTGCCCCTCGCTCCGCTCCACCATGAGGGCCACGTCCTCCGCCCCGTCACCGTTCAGATCCCCGGCGCACCAGTCCAGCAGCTCGTCGCCGTCCGCCAGCTTCACAAGGGCGGCAGCCTTCCCCGGCAGAGGCTCCTCCCGCATACGGGCGGGAATGGGGCTGGTCTCCAAAACGGGCTCCGGCGCTGGTTCCACGCTCTCCGTCTCCCTGCCGCACCCCGCCAGAAGGCAGAGTAACACGCAACACACAGTCAAAACAAACTTCTTCATAAGGTCCCCCCTTCTCAGTGGCCCCTATTTTTGCAGAAGCATGTATCCGTTTTGCATCTTTTTTGCCACAGGTTGGAAAATAAAAGTTCTTTTTGATACTTTTTCTTTCAAGAAAAAGTGTGGATACCCAAAACTTCTAAAACAGCGTAATCTGACTGGTATCCGCCATCCCGGCGAAGGCCCCCAGGGCCTTGAGCTGGTCGATGTGGGTCTTGGACAGCTTGTTGCAGCACATGGAAAACTCCTCGATGGAGATAAAATCCTTCCCCTTGCGCTTCTCCACCGTGTCCAAGGCCGCCGTCTCGCCCAGGCCCCGTACAGCGGTGAAGGGCGGGATCAAGGCGTCCTCGCCCTTGCAGACGAACCGGGTGGCCTCAGATTCATAGATATTGATGGGCTCGAACCGGAAGCCCCGGAGGTAGAACTCGTAGCAGACCTCCAGCGTTACCGCCAGGTCCTGCTCCACGGCGGCGGCGTCCTTGTTGTTCCAGATCTCTTGCAATTTCTGCTTCACGCTGTCAAACCCGGCGCAGCAGTATTCCGCGTCGAAAGCCTTGGCCCGGATGGAGAAGAAGGTGGCGTAGAAGGCCAGGGGCTTATGGACCTTGAACCAGGCGATGCGGAAGGCCATCATCACGTAGGCCACCGCGTGGGCCTTGGGGAACAGGTAGCCGATTTTCGCCAGGGACTCGATGTACCACGCCGGGACGTCGTGTTCCTCCATGGCCTCCTTCCAGCCCTCCTCGAAGCCGCCCTTTTTGACCTTGCCCTTTCGGACGGACTCCATGATCTTGAAACTCATCTTGGGGTCCAGGCCCTTGGAAATGAGGTACAGCATGATGTCGTCACGGCACCCGACCGTCTCCGTAACAGAGGCCGTGCCGCTGACGATCAGGTCTCTGGCGTTGCCGATCCACACGTCGGTGCCATGGGAGAAGCCGGACAGCCGCACCAGGGTGTTGAAGTCCTTGGGCTGGGTGTCCATGAGCATCTGCCGGGTGAACTTGGTGTTGAACTCCGGGATGGCCACCGCCCCGGTGGGACCCAGAAGGGGGTCGTTCTCAAAGCCCAGGGCGCGGCTGGTGGTGAACAGACTCATGGTGTCCTCGTCATCCAAGGGGATCTGCCGGGCGTTGACCCCCGTCAGGTCCTCCAGCATCCGGACCATGGAGGGGTCATCGTGTCCCAGCATGTCCAGCTTGAGGAGGTTGTCCTCCATGCAGTGATATTCAAAGTGCGTGGTGATGATGTCGCTGTCGGCGGCGTCCGCCGGGTGCTGAACGGGACAGAAGTCCTCCACATCCAGGTCATCCGGCACCACCACCAGTCCGCCGGGGTGCTGCCCGGTGGTGCGCTTCACGCCCACGCAGCCCAGGGCCAGACGGTTCTCCTCCGCGTGGCCGGGGTTGAGGCCCCGGGCCTCCAGGTATTTCTTCACGTACCCATAGGCGGTCTTCTCCGCCACGGTGCCGATGGTGCCCGCACGGAACACCTGGGTCTCGCCGAACATCTCGATGGCGTGGCGGTGGGCCCGGGCCTGGTACTCGCCGGAGAAGTTCAGGTCAATGTCCGGCACCTTGCCGCCGCCGTAGCCCAGGAAGGTCTCGAAGGGGATGTCGAAGCCGTCCTTGACGTACTGTGTACCGCACTCCGGGCAGACCTTATCCGGCATATCCGCTCCGCAGCCGTAAGAGCCGTCCAGGATGAACTCGTTGTGCTTGCACTTGGGACAGCGGTAGTGGGGCGGGAGCGCGTTGACCTCGGTGATGCCGGACATGTACGCCACCAGGGAGGACCCCACGGAGCCCCGGGACCCCACCAGATAGCCGTTTTCCAAGGACCGCTGGACCAGCTTCTGGGCGGACATGTATACCACGTCGTACTTTCCCAGGATCCCCCCCAGCTCCACGTCCAGACGGTCCACAATGAGCTTGGGCGGGTCCTCGCCGTAGAGCTCGTGGACCTTGTCCCACACCAGGCGGTTCAGGTCCTCCTCGGAGTTCTCCAGCCGGGGCGGGAACAGCTTCCCCTTGGGCAGCAGGTCGAAGGTCTCCACCTGGTCCGCGATGGCCCGGGTGTTGGTGACGACCACCTCCATGGCCTTCTCCTCACCCAGGTAGGAGAACTCCTTCAGCATCTCGTCGGTGGTCTTGAAGTAGATGGGGAGGGGGTAGTCGCAGTCGGAGAATTTCTTGGTGTCCAACAGGATATGCCGGTAGATCTCGTCCTCCGGGTCCAGGAAATGGACATCCCCCGTGGCGCACACCGGCTTGCCGAGCTCCTCGCCCAACCGGACAATCGTGCGGTTGAAATTCCGCAGCTCCTCCTCATCCCTGGCCTTGCCGTCCCGGAGCATAAAGGCGTTGTTGCACAGGGGCTGAATCTCCAGAAAGTCGTAGAAGGAGGCGATGCGCTTCAGCTCGGCCCAGTCCTTGTAGTCCGCGACGGCCTGGAACAGCTCTCCCGCCTCGCAGGCCGAGCCGATGATAAGCCCCTCCCGGTGTTCCACCAGTTCATCCTTGGGGACCAGGGGGAACCGCTTGAGGTATTTCAGATTGGAGGCCGACACCAGCTGATACAGGTTTTTCAGTCCCACCTTGTTCTTGGCAATCATGATGATGTGCTTGGGCTTCCGGTTGGCGTGGCCCTTCTTCCGCAGGGCGGGCATGGCGGCGTTGACGGCCTGGAGGGAGTGGACGTCCAGCTCTTCCTCCATTTTTTGGAAGAAGTGGGGCAGGAACAATCCGCAGGTGGCGGCGTCGTCGCTGGCCCGGTGGTGCTGGAAGGCGGGGAGACGCAGATGTTCCGCCACGATGTCCAGCTTGTATTTCCCCAGCTCCGGCAGCAGGTTCTGCGCCAGGATCAGCGTGTCCACATAGGTGGGGTCGAAGTCCAGCCCCGCCTCCCGGCACCCGGCCCGGATGAAGCCGATGTCGAACTCCGCGTTGTGGGCCACCAGGGGCCGCCCGTTGACGAAGGTCAGGAAATCCAGCAGTGCCTGGGCGGGCTTGGGGGCCCCCTTGAGCATCTGGTCTGTAATGCCCGTCAGGGCGATGATCTCGTTCGAGAGGTGCCGCCCGGGGTCCACGAAGGTCTGAAAGCGGTCCGTGATTTCCCCGTTGCGGATCACCACCGCGCCGATCTCGGTAATGGCCTCCTGGGTAACCTTGAGACCGGTCGTTTCGATGTCAAAGGCCACATATTCGTCGGTAAAGGACGCCTCCTGGTCCCCGTGGACGGGAATCCGGTCGTCCAGATTGTTGACAAAATAGCCCTCCATGCCATAGAGGATCTTGATGTCTTTGGCGGAGTGCCACGCATCGGGGAAGCCCTGGACCACGCCGTGGTCCGTGATGGCGATGGCGGGGTGGCCCCAGGCTTCCGCTCGCTTGACTAGGTTGCCGTCCGGTCCCGCCTTGGGGCTGAGGGAGGAGAGGGCATCCATGTTGGAAAACGTGGTGTGGGCGTGGAGCTCCACCCGTTTGACCTCCGCCTTGTCCTGCCGCATTTCATGGGGATAGGTGGAGATGTTCCGGGGCTCAACCAGGACGTCGCTGCCGTCCCGGTTGAGCTTGACGTACCCCTGCACCTTCACCCACATACCGGGCTTGATGTCCTTTTTTAACCTGGCCTTCTCCTCTTTTTCCAGGTATTTGGTCACCCGGGCAGAGGTCTTGAAGTCCGTCATGTCGAAGGTCAGGCAGAACACGCCGGGGCGGCGGGTCTCATAGAGGTCTGCAAAGAAGACCTTTCCCGCCAGCACGACATTGCCCATCTTGGGATTCAGGCCCTCCATAGGCTGCACCGCCCCCTTAATGGGGGAGCCCATGATGACCTCGCCGCCCTCGTGTTTTTTGCCCGCTCCTGTCTGGACCGGGGCAGAGATTGTCTGATGGATGGAGACCTTCGCCAGACTATATGCCTCCGCCACGGCGGCGGCCAGGTGCTCCTTCTTTTCCCCCAGGTCCGAGCGGACGGTGAGAGCCATGTGCATCGCCCGGCTCTCCCTTTCGACCTCTGCGGCGGTGAGGAAGGCCCCGTCCAGGAGAGACCGGAGCTCCCAGGACAGGGTCAGATTGGTGAACAGTTCAAAAAACGGGATCTGCTGCGACATGATGAATCATCCTTTTGCACCGCTGCAAAGCGGCGATTATAATTTTGTGATGTGGGCCCCCGCCACCTTGAGCATCAGCTTTTTGGTCCCCACGTTGTCAAAAGCCACTTCGATGAGCGCGTCATTGCCCATGGGGCGCACCGAGAGGACCATGCCCTCACCGAAGGTCCGGTGCCGGATGGAATCCCCCTTCTCCAGAACGAGCAGCCCCGTGGTGCCGGAGGGAGCCGTGTACCCCGCGTCCAACCTGGGCCGGGCGGGGGTCCTGGGCTGACTGACGGCGCCTCCGGACGACAGGGAGCCGAAGGTGGCGTCCTCACTGCTCCAGCGGCTGTGGGGCTCGCTCTTGCTCTGCCAGTCCACGGGGGCGGCGGGCAGCTCCTCCAGGAACCGGGAGGGGAGATTGCTGCTGGTCCGCCCATAGAGCATCCGCTGGCGGGCGGTGGTCATGGTCAGCCGCTCCCGCGCCCGGGTCATGGCCACGTAGCACAACCGGCGCTCCTCCTCCATCTCCTCGCTCTCCCCGGAGGCCCGGCCGCTGGGGAACACGCCCTCCTCCATGCCCACCACGAACACGTTGGGGAACTCCAAGCCCTTGGCGGAGTGCATGGTCATGAGGGAGACGCAGTTGTCATTCTCGACTGAATCGTCCAGGTCCGTATACAGCGCCACGCTGTCCAGAAAGCCCGCCAGGGAGGCAATGTCCGGGCCGCCCTCCAGGAAGCCGATGATGCTGGAGCGCAGCTCCTGGACGTTTTCGATCCGCCCCCGGCTCTCCATGTCGTTCTTCTCCTCCAGGGCCTTGATATATCGGCTCTTCTCGCACACGGCGTCGTACAGATCGGGGAGCTCCAGCGTCTCCTCCAGCTCTCGCAGCTCCTGTATCATATCTGTAAAGGCTTTTAGCTTGCCAGCAGAATTTTTGAGAAGAGCGTATTCATCCGCGTGGACCATGATCTCCCAGAGGCTGCGTCCCGTCTCGGAGGCCAGCTGCGCCGCCCGGTCCACAGTGGTCCCGCCGATGCCCCTGGCGGGGACGTTGATGATCCGCCTCAGCCGCAGGTCGTCCATGGGGTTGTTTATCACGCACAGGTATGAGAGCATGTCCTTGACCTCGGCACGGTCGAAAAACTTCATGCCGCCATAGACCTTGTAGGGAATGCCGTTGCGCTTGAGGGCCATTTCCAGGGCGTTGGACTGGGCGTTCATCCGGTAAAGAACGGCGTTGTCCCGCCAGTTCTCGCCCCGGCTGTAGCTCTCCAGGATCTTCCCGGCCACGAAGTTGGCCTCGTCGGACTCGTTGAACACGGTCTTGACCAGCACCTTGTCCCCGGGGCCCGCCTTGGTCCAGAGGGTTTTTCCCTTGCGCCCGGCGTTGTTCTTGATGACCGTGTTGGCCGCGTCCAGGATGTTCTGGGTGGAGCGGTAGTTCTGCTCCAGGCGGATGGTGCGGCAGTCGTTATACTGCTTCTCAAAGTTCAGGATGTTCTCGATGTTGGCCCCCCGGAAGCGGTAGATGGACTGGTCGTCGTCGCCCACCACGCAGATGTTCTCGTATCCCCCCGCCAGCAGGCGGGCCAGGAGGTATTGAAGATGATTGGTGTCCTGGTACTCGTCGATGAGCACGTACCGGAATTTCCGCTGGTAGTAACCCCGGACGTCCTCGTCCTTTTGCAGCAGATGGACGGTGTGGAGGATGATGTCGTCGAAGTCCATGGCGTTGGCCTCCCGGAGGCGGCGCTGGTAGCCCCTGTAGATCTCCGCGATCCGGGGCATCCGCCAATCGTGGGAGGTCTTGCTCTCCTGGGCAAACTGGTCCGGGGATAAGTCCTTGTCCTTGGCGTTGGAGATGATGGACAGCACCGACCGGGGCTGGAACTCCTTGTCGCTCAGGCTCAGGTCCTTGAGGATGTCCTTGATGACCCGCTTGCTGTCGTCGCTGTCGTAGATGGTGAAATTGCTGTCAAACCCCGCGCCCAGGCGCTCCACGTCCCGGCGGAGGATCCGGATGCAGGCGGAGTGGAAGGTGGCCGCCCAGATGTCCCGGGAGGCGGGGCCGCACATCCGCTCCAGGCGCTCCTTCAGCTCCCCGGCGGCCTTGTTGGTGAAGGTGATGGCGATGACCGACCAGGGCACGGCGGGTTCCACGACGCACAGCCGGATGGCCTCCCGCCAGTCCTCGGGGGCGGGATTTTCCGGGAAATGCTCCAGAAACGCCAGATCCTTCTCCGTGGCCCAGTCGGGGACCTCGTCGGTGTCGCTGCCCCGGCCGAAGGTGAGGAGGTTGTCCACCCGGTTGATCAGCACGGTGGTCTTGCCGCTGCCCGCTCCGGCCAGCAGCAGCAGGGGACCCTCGGTGGCCAGCACGGCGTCCCGCTGGCGGGGGTTCATGCGCCGGTAGCGCCGGGCGATGACGGCCCGGCGGGCGGCGATGTAGCGCGAGGTAAAATCTTGTGTCATATGTAAGCCCTGTCTTTCTTTCCTGAAATTTTTCAACCCCTATTCTACTATTCTTTGACGGCGGGGTCAACGGGAAATTTCAGATGCCCCTTTTAAGAGAAAGGCTGCTGGGATGAAACTCCATATATTGACTTTGCTGGATGCCTACGATAATATTAAGTCCGGCAACAAGAATTTATCGGTGGGGTTCTATGTTGCAGGATGAAAGGGGAGAAGAGCAGTATGAAGTCAAAAGACTATATAAGGTGGATAAGAAGTAAAGTAGGCCACGAAAAAATCATTCTGGTTTTCGCGGGCGGATGTATTTTTGATGCAAGCGGAAAAATTTTGCTCCAGCGCCGGGGAGATAGTAAAAAGTGGGGATTTCCAGGTGGGGCAATCGAAATAGGGGAAACGCCCGAGATGGCTGCGATCAGAGAAGTAAAAGAGGAAACCGGGCTGGATGTAAGGGTGTCAGGCTTGATTGGGATCTATACGGACTGCGATATGGAGTATCCTAACGGCGATAAGGCGCACAGCATTTGTATTGTTTACGAATTGGAAATGACCGGCGGGCAGTTGAAATGTGATACGCTTGAAACGGTCAATCTCCAATACTTTGACCTCGATGAAATGCCGGAGCTTTTCTGCAAGCAGCACAAAGAAACAAAAAACGATTTACTGAAGCGTCGGAACGAAGCAAAGCACTGATGCAAATATATGGTATATTATCGGTCTGAACAGGAAAGGAGGACGAGCCCATGACGGAATTGGAAAAATATCAAGCCTTCCACCAGCGGATGCGCCAGCGGAAGGCTGAGATCCCCGCCGAGCTGGAGGAGCTGCGGCAGGCGGGGAAGGGAAAGACGGTGCAGTTCAAGGAATTGCTGGCGGAGAAGCTGACGGTGGAGATGGTCCTGACCCAGCTGCGCTACGCGGGGCTGGAGTGACGGATTTGGGCCTAAAAGGGCGGTGCAACCAATAGTTGACAGATAATTGGTGGAGGCAACCGCCCTTTTTTGCTATGCTGGGGTCCAGGAAAGGAGGTGTTTGATATGGCAGCAGCAAATGGAGTGGCAGCCGTTATGATCCCGTTGGTTCTTCTGATTTGGTTGATCGGTATAGGAGTTACCATTTTTCTGGTGGTGCTCCTCATCCGCGCATTGCTGAAATACCTGCGCTCCGGCAATGTGCGGCAGGAGGACGCGGCGGTCACCCGCTCCCTGGGGGAGACACTGCGGGACCACCGCACCCGGTGCCAGATGACCCAGGAGTATGTAGCGGAGTCTGTAGGCGTCAGCCGCCAGGCGGTGAGCAAGTGGGAGAAGGGATTATCCTCACCCAGTACGGCAAACCTGATCGCGCTGGCGAAGCTGTACGGCGTCTCCGTGGAGGAGCTTCTGCGGGATGTGGCGTAGCGCTACAACAGGAACAGAAACACCACCACAGGAGAAATCACATTGACGGCGGCGTGGACTATCCAGCCGTAGAGGATGCTCCCCTCCGCTTTCTCCCGGGAGAGCCAGGCCAGGGCAAAGCCGACGCCTCCGGTCAGTCCGACAACGGTCACAGCGGGGAGGAGTCCCCGTCCCCAGACCGCCGGGAGGTGGATCAGGCCGAAGAGCAATCCCTGGACGGCACAGCCGGGCCGTGAGCCGAGGACGTGGGACAGCCGTTTTGCCAGAAATCCCCGGAAAAAGATTTCCTCAGAGAGGGAGGTCTGCACCACCGCCCATACCAGGATGGTCCCGATGGTCAGCGGGCTCCAGCCGTACTCCCGGTAGGCGTCCAGCGTGAAGCCGGAATAGGTCAGGCTCCCCGTGCGGTACAGCCACAGGTAGGGCAGGGCCGTCACCGCCAGGAACCCGGCGAAAATGCCCAGCACGTATTTGACGGGGAACCGTCCGGCGCGGTGCAGACCAATCCACCGGAGGAACCCGGCGGCCCGGCGATGGGTGACGAGATACCAGAAAAAGGGGATAGCGGTGAGGACCAACACCTGCAAAACGGCGCTGAACAGTTGACTGACAAAAATCATTGCATATTACCCCCTTACAGCTCCATGAACCGCTCCGCGCCCCTTGTATGGAGCCAGCGGAACAGGACCCCGCTGCCCAGCAGGAGGATCACCGCGCAGACCGCCAGTGCCGCAGGCTCGCCAGTTATCCCGGACAGGCCCCAGACCAGCCCGCCGCAGGCCAGCGCCGCGCCCATGCCGCCGAAGGTGGAGAGCAGAGCGGCCAGGGACTGCTTGACCACCATCATGTCGTTCACCGCGTCCAGCTTGGGGAACAGCAGGTTCACCGCCAGACCCATGAGGGCGGTGAAGCAGGCGAAGGCCAGGGCGGAGGCCAGCAGCACCGCGCCCTCCGCCAGGGACAGGTTCAGCCCCCAGGTGAGACCGGCGGTGCAGACCAGTACGCAGGGGCAGGTCAGCAGCAGCTGAAAGCCGGACTTGGCGTCCAGCGCCTCCCGGGCGCTGACGGGGGCCTCCTTCAGGATCCAGAGGTTTTCCCCCTCCAGGCTGATGGAGGACCCGGTGATGGCCACCGTGGACAGCAGGAAACCGGTCGCCGCTGCCGACAGCGTCAGCAGGGGGAAGTCCCCCAGCGCGGCCAGCTGCTCCCGCAGTCCGCCGCCCATGACCGCTGCGGCAACGCCGGAGATGACCAGCAGGATGAGGCCGATGCCGGTGTTCAAGAGGTAAATCGGCGTGCCGAAGTACCGTGCGGCCTCCTTGCGCAGCAGGGCCTTCCGGTGTCCCGCCGCATGGAGGCGGCCCAGCCGATAGGCGGGACGCTTGCCGTGGCTGCGCAGTCCTGTGAGGACGCGCTGGTAGTTCCTGGCGAACAGCCACGCCGTCAGCAGCACCGGCAGCAGACTCAGCAGACAGAACATGACCAGCGTCTCCCAGTCGCTGCACACGCCCCGCTGGAATAGCCGGAAGGGGATCCCCCAGCCGGTGAACGCTCCCGCCGAGTCCGCTCCCATGGCCCCGGCGGCAATGGCGCTGACCCCCATGTTGAACTGGATCGCCAGGAAGAACACGGCGGCCATCATCAACCCATATAGCAGCAGGCTGATGATTTTCCGGTTGGCGAACCGCCCGCTCAGCCAGCTCAGCAGGAAGCCCGCCGCCAGGCTCAGAACGGTGGGCAGCAGAGCCAGAAACGGCGTCCCAATGACCAGCCGCAGGATGAACAGTGCGCCGCCTCCGCCGCCGTACCACAGCCACGCTGCCCCGGTGGGCAGAACCAGAAAGAAGCAGATTACCAGGTTCTCCGCATACAGCGCCGTCAGCTTCGCCAGCAGCACCGCGAAGGCGCTCACCGGCATGGACAGCAGCAGATCCGCGTCCCGCCCCCCGAAGACCACGCCCTGGGCGGCAAAGACGGTGAACACCAGTCCCGCGATCACCGCCATGGCGGGCATCATCAGCAGAAGGAGCTCCAGGCAGCCAGCCGCCGCCAGCTGTCCGCCCAGGGAGAAGCTGTAGACCCCGGAGATATACAGGCACAGCCCCGCCATCAGCCCCAGCGCCGCGCGGCCGGACATGACCCTTTTTCTGCTGCCGCCGATCCGGAAGGAGGTCAGCAGCGAGCGCAGCTGGACCCTTGCCAATACCCAGAATTTCCGCATTACTGCTCTCCTTTCTCCGTCAGGCCCAGGAACACGTCCTCCAGGCTGGCCTCGCCTACGACCTCCTCAGTGGGACCGTGGCGCACCAGCTGGCCGTCCTTGATGATGGCCACGGTGTCGCACAGCTTCTCCGCCACCTCCAGCACGTGGGTGGAGAAGAACACCGCGCCGCCCGCCTCACACAGCTCCCGGAGATAGCCCTTGAGCAGATGGGACGCCGCCGGGTCCAGGCCCACGAAGGGCTCGTCCAGCACCAGCAGTCTGGGCCTGCGCATCAGCGCGGAGATCAGGGCCAGCTTCTGCTTCATGCCGTGGGAGTAGCTGGCGACAGCGCTGCCCAGGTCCCCGGTGAGCTCGAAGGCCCCGGCGTAGAGCCCCACCCGTTCCTCCCGCTGCCGGGAGGGGATGTCGTAGAGGTCCGCAATGAGGTTGAGGTACTCGATGCCGCTCATGAACTCGTAGAGGTCCGGGTTGTCCGGCAGGAAGGCGGTGACCGCCTTGGCGGCTACGGGGTCGGTGCGGATGTCGTGGCCGTCGATGGTAATGGTCCCCTGGGTGAAGCTCATCACCCCCGCCACCGCCCGGAGGGTGGTGGTCTTGCCAGCACCGTTGTGGCCGATGAAGCCGCAGATCTCCCCGGCGGGGATATGGAGGTTCAGATCCCGCACAGCGGTTTTGCCGCCGGGATAGGTCTTGGTGTAGTGGGAAATGGTCAGCATGGGAAAGCCCTCCTTTTTGTTGTCTGCCTTCTTTTTACACCCTCCGCTCGCCGGAAGGTCAAGAGTTTTTTTATAAATTTTTCCCGGAATTAAACCTTCCACCGGCTGGACCCCTTGAAAAAAACAGAAAAACAGACCTGAAATGCAGATTTTGCATCTCAGGTCTGTTTTATTCCTGCGCGTACTTTTTACAACTCCGGCAGCTCCGTCAGAACTTTTTCCAGCTCCCGGAAGGAGCCGTGGGGCCAGCGGTCCACCGGCAGTCCTTTGGCGTTTTCCAGATAGTCGGTGACCAGAAAGACGTCCAGACCCGCCTCTCGGGCGGACATGTCGTCTACGGGGTTGTTGCCGACCATGAGGCACTGCCCGGGGAGCTTCCCGATGAGGGCAAGGATGTCCTGATAGTAGCCGGGATTGGGCTTGCTGCGCCGACAGTTCTCGTAGGTGGTCACGTGGTCGAAATCCGAGGCCGCCAGTCCCACCCAGTGCATCCGGGTCTCCACCGCCACGGCGGGAAAGACGGGATTGGTGGCCAGCACCAGACCGTACCCCTTCTCCCGCAGGGAGCGGATGAGGCCGCTGCGGTCCGCGTCCTCCCGCAGCACGGACCGGGCGGCGTCAAACTCCCGGGCGTAAAAATCGTCCAGGACGCTCTCCAGCGCCAGGGCCTGGATGCCCAGCTTTCCGGTAAAGACGTTCCAGAACAGCTGGCGGTTGGTGGCGGCGCCATCGTTGCGGATCATGGCGTCCACGCCCGCCCACAGGGCGTGGATCAGCTTCTCGCCGTCATAGCCCATGGGCGTCAGCCGCCGGACCAGCAGCTTGAAGTAGGTATGGATAAACTCGTCCTGAAGGAAGGGGATCAGGGTGCCGTCCAGGTCGAAAAGGATGGTATCAAGCATCGTGTCATCTCCTTTTGGGAAAGTATACCAAAAATAAGGAGAAATCGCAAGTGGAATTTGCGGGCGGCCGGTGGGAGAAAATGGGAAAAGCCTATTGACACGGACACGATGTCGTAGTTTATACTCGGACCTAAGGAGGGGAGGCAATGGACAGATACATGACCATCAGCGAGGTCTCCAGGCAATTTCAGGTTTCCGCCCGGATGCTGCGGCACTACGAAAAGCTGGGGCTGCTTGAGAGCGAGCGCCGGGAGGACTACGCCTACCGGACCTACGGCCCGGAGGCGGTGCGCCGGGTGCGGCAGATCGTCATTCTGCGGAAGCTCCAGATCCCACTGAAGAAGATCCGGGAGATGATGGACGGCGCCAGGGAGGATGCGGTCCGCATCCTGGAGGAGCGTCTGCGGGATGTAGATGGGAGCGCCGAGGCCGTGGAGGCCATGCGCGGGGCGCTGGTCCGGCTGCTGGAGCTGCTGCGGGCGGAGGAGGGGGAACCCCTGGACGCCTTGGACGGCCCGGAGGCGGAGGGACTGGTCCGGTTGCTCCCCATGGAGAAACACCGCTTGAAGGAGGAAAATCCCATGAGCGTGACGAAAGAAATGATCGAGAAGGACAGCTGTGTCCGGATTTTGGTGCTGCCGCCCTGCACGGTGGCGGCGTACCAGTACATCGGCGAGGAGCCGGAGTCGCACCTCCAAGCGATGGACGATTTCATCCGGAACAGCGGGCTCTATGTGAGAAAGCCGGACGCCCGGTATTTCGGCTTCAACCACCCGGACCCGGAGGAGGGGAGCAAGGTCTACGGCTATGAGGTATGGGTGACCATCCCGGAGGACATGGAGGTTCCGGAGCCGCTGGTGAAGAAGCAGTTCCCCGGCGGACTGTATGCGGCGTATGCCATCAGCTTCCCGGATTTCTTTGAGTGGCAGTTCCTCTTCCAGTGGGCGGAGCGGAACGAGCTGTACGAGCCCGCCATGTCGCCCCCTGAGGAGAAGAACATGGGCGGCGCTCTGGAGGAGCACTTAAACTGGGTCTACGCCACCCACATGAACCTGACGGGGCGGGGCGTCGATGGAAAACTGGACCTGCTGCTGCCCATCCGGCGGCGGGAGAAATAAGAAAGCGCCGTTCTGCGGAAATCGCAGAGCGGCGCTCCCTGTCTGATACTGTTTTTCAACAAGAAACATACCAGCGTTACCGTGCGGAAAAGTCGGAAATGCAGCAATTATAGAGCGCGCTAAAGTTCTTTTTGGATACTTTTTCTTTCAAGAAAAAGTATCAGGTCCTGGCGCGGCCATCCACATGGAGGACTTCGCCGGTGATATAGCTGGCGGCGTCGCTGGCCAGGAAGAGGAAGGCGTTGGCCAGGTCCTCCGGCTCGCCGATGCGGCGCAGGGGGATCTGCTTGATGAGGGGATCGATCAGCTCCTTGGGCACCGCCTGCATCATGTCCGTGTTGGTGATGCCGGGGGCCACGGCGTTGACCCGGATGCCCTTGGGGCCCAGCTCCCGGGCCAGGGAGAGGGTCATGCCGTTGATGGCGGCCTTGCTGGTGGGGTAGGCCACGCCGCTGGGCTGGCCGTCCCGGCTGACCATGCTGCTGGTGTTGAGGATACAGCCGCTGCCCTGGGCGGCCATGGCGTCAACGACGGCCAGGGTGCAGTAGAACGCGGCGTCCACGTTCAGGGCCATGATCTTCCTGAACAGCTCCGGGGTAAAGTCGGAGAGGGGGGTGGAGGAGGACATCCCGGCGTTGTTGACCAGGATGTCGATGCGGCCGTACTTCTCCCGCACGCCGTCGAAGGCGGCCTTGACGGCCTCATAGTTCCCCAGATCGGGGGAAATGCCCTCCACAGGCCAGTCGGGGTTGACGGCCTTCAGCTTGGATACGGCCTTCTCCGCCGTCTCAGGCCGGGAGCCGCAGAGAATGACCGTGGCGTGGTTCTCCAGGTATTTCTCCACGATGGCGTATCCGATGCCGCGCGTACCGCCGGTAACGATGGCGACTTTGCCTTTCAGCATGATATATACCTCCTAGTAAAATTGATATAGGATATGCCGCCCCACCCCCGCCGTGGGGAATGGGGCGGCACATTGCGCCCGTTTACTTGCAGAGAGCGGCGGTATCCATGGCGATCATCAGCTCTTCGTTGGTGGGAATGATGAAGATCTTGACCTTGGAATCGGGAGCGGAGACGTCTACCTCCTTGCCGCGGACCTTGTTCTTCTCGGGGTCCATCTTCACGCCCATGTACTCCAGACCCTGGCAGATGTGCTCGCGCATGTCGGTGGAGTTCTCGCCCACACCGGCGGTGAACACGATGGCATCCACACCGCCCATGGCGCTGGCATACGCGCCGATATACTTGCGCACCTCATAGGCGAACTTGTCCAGCGCCAGCCGGGCGCGCTCGTTGCCCTTGGCGGCGGCGTCGTCCAGATCCCGGAAGTCGGAGCTGACGCCGGAAATGCCCAGCACGCCGGACTTCTTGTTGAGGATGTTCAGCATCTCCTTGATGTCATAGCCGTAACGGCCCATGAGGTACTCCAGAATGGTGGCGTCCACATCGCCGGAGCGGGTGCCCATGGGGAACCCGGCCAAGGGCCCCAGGCCCATGCTGGTGTCCACGCACTTGCCGTCCACCACGGCGGAGAGGGAGGAGCCGTTGCCCAGGTGGCAGCAGATGACCTTGCTGTGCGCCGGGTTGCCCAGCATGTCGATGGCCCGGGCGGAGACATAGCGGTGGCTGGTGCCGTGGAACCCGTAGCGGCGCACGTCGTCCTTCTCGTAGTATTCATAGGGGATGGCGTAAATATATGCCTTGGGGGGCATGGTCATGTGGAAGGCGGTGTCGAACACGGCCACCTGGGGCGTCTTGGGCATGATTTTCTGACAGGCCTCGATGCCCATGAGGTTGGCGGGGTTGTGGAGGGGCCCCAGGGGGATGCACTTCTTGATGGCCTCGATGCAGGCGTCGTCGATGATGCAGCTCTCCGTGAAGGCCATGCCGCCGTGGAGGACGCGGTGGCCGACGGCGGCGATCTCGTCGGTGGACTTGATGACGCCCTTCTCGGGATCCACCATGATGTCCAGCACCGCCTGGATGGCCTCGCCGTGGGTGGGCATGGGGATGTCCTGCTTCACGTCGTCACGGCCGGGGACCTTGTGGGTGAGCCGTCCGTCGATGCCGATGCGCTCGCACAGGCCCTTGGCAAACACCTCGCCGCCCTCGGACTCCATGAACTGGTACTTCAGGGAAGAGCTGCCCGCGTTGATGATCAGAATTTTCATCCGTCATTTCTCCTTGTATTGTTATTGTTTTGTTATTTTTTGTTTCCAGCCTGTCTCTTGCTTTTCTGGCGGGAGGAGGCTAGAATAGATACTATCCCATATTGTAGACCATTTATGCCGGTCAGGCAACTGTTTTTTAGGAAGTTTTTCCAAAAATTTTTGTCCCGGCGGCAGAGGAGGTGGGCTGTGGCTGTCGCAGGCGTGGTGGCGGAATATAATCCCTTCCACCGGGGACACGCATGGCAGCTGGAGGAGGTCCGCCGCCGCCTGGGGGCGGATACGGCGGTAATCGCCTGTATGAGCGGCAATTTTGTCCAGCGGGGGGATTTCGCCATCCTCTCCAAGCACGCCCGGACGGAGATGGCGCTGCAAGGAGGCGTGGACCTGGTGCTGGAGCTGCCCACACCGTGGGCTGTCGCCGGAGCCGAGCGGTTCGCCCAGGGGGGCGTGGCCATATTGGCTGCGGCCGGGGTGGTCACCCATTTGGTCTTCGGGTGCGAGAGCGGGGCGCTGGACCCTCTCCGGCGCATAGCGGACTGTCTGGACGGCGAGGGATACCACGCCGGGGTGCGCCGCTTCATGGCGGAGGGCATGACCTTTGCCGCTGCGCGGCAGAGTGCGGTGGAGGCGCTGACGGACAGGGAGACGGCGGAGTGCCTGTCCGCGCCCAACAACGCCCTGGCGGTGGAATACCTGCGGGCATGGAGGGGGAGCGGGATGCTTCCCCTGGCGCTGCCCCGGATTGGCGCGGCCCATGACAGCGGGGAGGAAGGCGAATATCCCTCTGCTTCCGCTATCCGGGAGATGGTCCTGCGGGGCGGAGACTGGCGGAGCGCACTGCCGGGGGCGCCGGTTCTTTCCCGGGAAATGGAGGCCGGACGGGCCCCGGCGGGCCGGTGGCTCTGCGAGCGGGCCATCCTGGCCCGGCTTCGGACCATGGGGGAGGAGGACTTCTGGCCCTATGACGGCGGGAACGAGGGCTTGTACCACCGCTTTTACGCCGCCGTCCACAGGGAGAGCACAATCGACGGCATCCTTGCCGCCGTGAAGACGAAGCGCTATCCCATGGCCCGCCTGCGGCGGATGCTGCTCCAGGCGTACCTGGGGGTTCCGCAGGCGGCGCAGGGGGAGACGCCGCCCTATTTGCGGGTCCTTGGGGCCAGCGGGCGGGGGAGGGCGCTGCTGGGGACCATGCGGCGCGCCGCATCTCTGCCGGTCATCACCAAACCGGGACATGTTCGCCGGTTGGTGGCGGAGGCCCAGCGGATCTTTGACCAGGAGGCCCGGTGCACGGAGCTCTATGCGCTTGCCTGTCCAGAGCTGACGGGAGCCGTGCCGGAGGGCGAGTACGGTACTGCCCCGGTGATGTTGTGAAGTGGAGAGAGAAGGAGAGATACACCATGAAAAATTGGATGATCGCACTGCTGGCGGGCTATGTGCTGCTGCTGGCGGCCTGCGCAGGGCTGACCGGGGCCGCCCCCGCGCCAAAGAGAGAGGCCGCGGCGGAATACGAGGAGCCGGTCTACCAGTTTGAGGAGACCACGGCGCAGGAGGAGTATCCCGCAGACGGCAACGCGGTGGCGGCCCGCTACTCCTGTCGCCTCCTCATGCTCACCGTGCCCAACCTGGAGTCACTTTCTCCGGAGGACGAGGAGATCGCGGAGCAGAACATGGAAAATTTCAACAGCAAGATGCACAGCCTGATGATCAACGCTGTAGACACGGGCCAGACCATCATGACCGGACTGGCCGAGGGGGTGGACAGCGCTGCGGAAGCCTACTATATCGAGACGGCGGCGGGCTGGGTCCGGACCGGGCAGGTCGTCAGCGTGCGGGTGGACAATGTCAGCTACACCGGCGGCGCCCACCCCAACCGCTATGCGGACAGCTATCTCTTCGACCTGGAAGCGGGGCAGTTCATCGACCCGCTCCAGCTGGCGGACGACCCGGAGGCTTTCCGCACCGGCGCGGCGGCGCTGCTGCTGGAGAAGGCGGAGGAGCATCCGGTGTTCGACTCCTTCTGGCAGGACTATCCGGAGCTGATCGCCCGGTGGAACGAGGGGACCGTTCTGCTCGATGACCAGGGGATAGAGGTCGTCTATTCCCCCTATGCCATAGCGCCCTATGCAATGGGGGACGTGGAGCTGCTGCTGACCTGGGAGGAGCTGTCCCCGCTGCTGGGGCCGGGCGGCATGGAGCGGCTGGGGCGGACATCCGATTCCTGAGCCGCAGGAGAGAGCTATATGCGATAAGCCGCCGGTTCCGGCGGCTTATTTTTGCCCCCATCAGGAGGTCCGAGGGAGGGGGGAGGGGAAAAGAGCGCCATTTCCGGTTGTTTCTGAGAAATGAGTCTTGCAATCCGGGGCCGTTCGTGGTAAACTTTTTCAAGCATTTTCAGAAAGAGGAGTTCGTGATGGACTTACTGACGATATATGAACAAATGGGCCTCTCCCGGGCGGTGTACGAGCGGGGCCAGGCGGCGCTGGAGGCGCTGGAGGGGCGCTTCCGTGCCATCGACCGGAACGCGGAGGCCAACCAGGCCAAGGTCCTGCTGGCGATGCAGAAAAATAAGATCGGCGCCCAGCACTTTGCCGCTACCACGGGCTACGGCTACGACGACGACGGCCGGGACCGCCTGGAGCGGGTCTACGCCGACGTGTTCCACACCGAGGCCGCCCTGGTCCGGCCCCAGATCACCTGCGGCACCCACGCCCTGACGGTGGCGCTCTCCGCCAACCTCCTGCCGGGGGACGAGCTGCTCAGTCCGGTGGGGCTGCCCTACGACACGCTCCAGGAGGTCATCGGCATCCGCCCCTCGCCCTGCTCCCTGGCGGAGTACGGCGTGAGCTACCGGCAGGCGGACCTCAAGCCGGACGGCACGTTTGACTATGACGCCATCCGCACCGCCATCGGCGAAAAGACCCGGCTGATCACCATCCAGCGCAGCAAGGGCTACGCCACCCGCCCGTCCTTCTCCGTGGCGCAGATCGGGGAGCTGATCGCCTTCTGCAAGGGCGTCAAGCCCGATGTGAAGATCATGGTGGACAACTGCTACGGCGAATTTGTGGATGTGATCGAGCCCTCCGACGTGGGGGCCGACATGGTGGTGGGCAGCCTGATCAAGAATCCCGGCGGCGGACTGGCCCCCATCGGGGGCTATATCTGCGGCACAAGGGAATGTGTGGACCGGTGCGCCTACCGCCTCTCCGCTCCCGGCCTGGGACAGGAGGTGGGGGCCAATCTGGGGCTTCTGCCGTCCTTCTACCAGGGCTTTTTCCTGGCGCCCACCGTGGTGGCCGGGGCGCTCAAGGGCGCGATTTTTGCGGCCAATCTCTACGAAAATCTGGGCTTCCGCTGCATCCCCAACGCCTCCGAGCCCCGCAACGACATCATCCAGGCCGTGGAGCTGGGCAGTGAGGCGGCCATGTGCGCCTTCTGCGAGGGCATCCAGGCCGCGGCCCCGGTGGACAGCTACGCAGCCCCGGTCCCCGGGGATATGCCCGGCTACGACAGCCAGGTCATTATGGCCGCCGGAGCCTTCGTCCAGGGCAGCAGCATTGAGTTGAGCGCCGACGGCCCCATCCGTCCGCCCTACGCAGTGTACTTCCAGGGGGGGCTCACCTGGTATCACGCCAAGCTGGGCATCCTGCTCTCCCTGCAAAAAATGGTTGATGGAGGACTGGCCGCCCTATGACCAACGTCACGCCCAACCACTACTACCGGCGCAGGCCGCCTCCCAGCACTTCCGATTTGATCTGAACCGTCAAAATTGAAAGTGTAAAGGAGAAAAATCCATATGTGGTTTTGGCTTGCGCTGACCGCTCTGCTGTGCTGGAGCGGATCGGATTTGTTTTCCAAAATTGGCTGCCGGGACGCCTCGGACAAGTACAGCCATCTGAAAATGGTCATCGCCGTGGGCGTGGTCATGGGCCTGCACGCCTGCTATGAGATCTTCGTGGGCGGCACGGTCATCAATCTCAGCATCATGCTCACCTATCTGCCGGTATCCCTCCTCTATATCCTCTCGATGGCCCTGGGCTATCTGGGACTGCGGTATATCGAGCTGAGCGTCTCCTCCCCCATCTGCAACGCCTCCGGTGCGCTGGCGGCGGTGCTGACCTTCCTCTTTGTGGGCATAGAGGGCTATACCCCCCTGGCCCTGTTTGCGGTGGCCCTGGTGTGCGTGGGGGTGATCGGCCTGGGCGTGGTGGACTCCACCGAGGATGCGGAGCTGCGCGCCGCCCGCCAGGAGGCGGGCAACTACAAGTACGCGAAGAGCTGGATTGCCCTGGCCCTGCCGGTGGCCTACTGTATCCTGGACGCGGCGGGCACCTTCGCCGACAACCGGGTGCTCGAGCAGCTCAGTGAGGTGGTGGAGGACTACGAGGCCAGCGCCAATGCGGCCTATGAGCTGACCTTCCTCTTTGCCGCCGTGGTGTGCTTTATCTATGTGGTCATCATCAAGCGGGACCGGCTGATTCCGAAGATGGAGGCCCCCAAGTACATCGGCGCGGTCTGCGAGACCGCCGGGCAGTTCGCCTACATCTACGCCATTGCGGATACGGAACACTTCGCCATGTCCGCCCCCATTATCTCCTCCTACTGCGCGGCCTCCGTGCTGTGGAGCCGGATTTTCCTGAAGGAGAAGCTGTCCTGGAAGCACTACGGGATGATCCTCCTGATTGTCGTCGGCATCGCCATCATGGGGGTTCTGGACCTATAAAAAGCTATACCGGCGGTTGGGATCGCTTCCCGCCGCCGGTTTGTCATTTTGTGTAATTTTCTCACTTACACGATATGATATGGACAAAACTCCGGAATGGAGGTATACTGTCAAAAAAAGAGAGGAGCCTTGACTATGTGGAAAAAACTTTCGGCCCTGCTGCTTTCATTATGCGTGTGTCTGTCGCTGCTGCCGGGCCAGGTCCGTGCCGCCGACGAACCCGAGCCGCCGGAGCCCCCCGTTATCGTGGAGCCCGTAGAGCCGGAGGACCCGGAAGAGCCGCCAGTCATGCCGATGGCGCTTCCGGATGAGAGCGAAGAAGATCACACAGCATAATCCGGTAATTTGAGGCCCAAATGCTCGTACATTTCCTGCTGAATATGTCGGAACTCATGCTCATCATTGATTGCTTTATAGAGATAACAAGCCTGAAAATACAGACAGGCGCTTTTCTCTTTTTCACCGAGGAAGAAATAGCACTCCGCCTGAATAGCCAGGAATCCGGGTAGTTGCAGGTAATCACCATACATTATGCCCATCTGCTGCCCGCGTTCCGCGACTTCAATCGCCTGTTTATATTGCTGGCCTTTTGCCAGAGCAATGGCGTAATTATGGGAAATCAGGCAAAAGTGATTGAGGTTATTGGGCAGTTCCACATCGTTTTTTTCGATATACATAAGCAGTTGGCTGTAAATGCTGACTGCTTCTTTTAGTTTTCCCTCCCGGGAGTACGTCAATGCAATTTTATTAAGGATTGCCATTTCCTCCAGTGAATACCGAAACTGATCGATTTTGTCCAAATCAAACCGAGGGATTGTCAGCCGGATGGCCTCCATCAGCAAATCCAATCGTTCCTGGAAGCAATAGGGGCCCTCGGGCTTTCCCAGGGTGATTTTCGTGCTGCGTATGTACTGCAAAGTAACGGCATCGTCCTTGTCCATGATCTGCTCCAGTTCCGCCAGCTTTTGCAGGGCACGTTCCCGGATTGCGGGACGATTTTCGGCAGTCGCTTTTTCAAACAGAATCTGATCGCCCCGGATGCTCTTTCTCAATACGTCGATCCGCAGCTCCTGCTCGCTCAGAAGGGCGAAAAACCGGTCGTCCGGCAGGTCCAGCCGGTTCAGCAGGGCGTTGATCGTGCTGCGGCCAGGGGTCTGCTTATTGTTCTCCAGCCGGGAGAACGTCGCGGCGCTGCAAATGCCCTCGAAGACATCCTCCTGCTTCAGTTCCATATCCAGCCTCCGGCTCTTGATATATTCACCTATCAGCATATAACGCATAATTCTTCCTCCTTTTTACTGATGATCCTATTTTCCCCTATTTTTCCCTGAATGTCAACGCTTTTTTCCACATTTTACTTGTCATTTTGTGTAAGTGAGCGACTTACACGATACGACATAGACAGAATCGGGAAAATGTGGTAAGATAAGGACGTATCAGAGGACACGGCCCGACGCCCGGGCGAAGCGGTTCAAAAACTATAGTTTGAGCTGTGCCTGCTGGACAGATGACTCTAATTTTATAGGAGGAAACCAAAATGAAGAAGACCAAGAAGCTTTTGGCCCTGGTTCTGGCGATGGTGATGGCGTTTGCCATGCTGGCGATCCCCGCCGCCGCACACGGGGACGAGGATGAGGGGATTATGCCGCTGTATGTGGTCGGAAAATGCTCTTGTGGCGGAACCATTACTTCGACAAGCAGAGTCCTGCGCACATATAGTAGTACGGTGTATTCTTGCCCTGCACATCCAGGGCATACTCATACTCACAGCTATACAGAGGTATATCATCTTACTTCCTGTGATAGTTGTACCTACAGTACCGAACGGACAAGCACTGATGAATCTTGCAATTTCCCACTGTAAGCTAGTTTGCACCTAATTGGAGAACAAATAATGAAGGCAAACTCTGAGAAGTTGATAGTTGCTTTATTTGTATTTCTCCTGTCAATTTGTGTCCTCACCGCCTGCTCCGCAGGTGGTGAGGACCTTCCGGCAGATGGGAACGTGTTGATTTACGCCAGCTTTCAGCCCTTTGGCGTGGAACAGGATATGGAGCTGGCAATAGAGGTATTCAACCAGACGCATACAGATGTGCAAATCGAGGCTAAGGACTACTGGGGAAACAGCTTTGAAACCGCAGCCCAGGGTCGGGAGCAGTTGATAACGGAAATCCTCACAGGCCGCGTCCCCGACATCATTGATTTGGGCTACACAAATACACCAGTCGCTATGCTGCCCTACCGGCAGCTGGCGCAGAGGGGATACCTGGAGGACCTGTGGCCTTACATTGAGAATGATCCGGAACTGGGGCGCGAGGCGGTCCTGGAAGCGCCGCTGCAAGCTGCCGAGGTGGACGGCGGGCTCTACATGCTTTTTGATTCTGTACTGATTTCCACCCTGGCGGGATCGGAACAGGTGGTGGGAGACCAAAAGAGTTGGACGATGGAGGACTTGAAGGCTGCATTTGCTTCCATGCCGGAAGATTCTACTATTTTGCAGTATGTCTGGCCCCGGGTGCAGGTAGCGGAGCATCTATTGGGTATGAGCATGGACGGATACATTGACTGGGAAACAGGCCAATGCTCTTTTGACAGCGAAAATTTCCGGTTTGATTTGGAGTTTCTCAAGGAGCTTCCGGAGGAGATCGAGTGGACCAGCAATGAGGCTGTGAACCTGGAGCTGGGGGACCGGATGCGGGAGGGGCGGCAGATGCTGGAGCAAACGTACATCCGCACCCCGCAGGACATTCAGAAGTTCGACGCCCTGTTTGGAGGGCGGGCCTCTTTCGTGGGGTATCCGACAGCGGACGGCAGCGCAGGCAGCGCGTTTTATCCGGCCTTTACCAAGCTGGCTATTTCCTCTACTTGTGGAAATAAGGAGGCGGCCTGGGAATTTGTCCGCCAGCTCCTGCTGCCACAATATAGCGATTTGCCTGCCGCAGCGGAGGCAGTCGTGAAAGACAGGAATCCTTATATCCCGGTGAATCTGGTCGACTACGGCTTGCTGAAACGTGTTTATACAGAGATGGATTCCGTTAAAACGACAGAGTGGTTGTATGCTGGAACCACCTCCATTGAATATGACAGAGTATCCGATGCGGATATAGATCGTTTTGAGAATTTATTGAACAGTGTCGGGCGGATCGAACTGTACGACAGCGAACTGCTGCAAATCGTGATGGATCAGGCCGGGCCCTACTTCGCCGGAGACAAAACCGTAGATGAGACGGTTGCACTGATTCAGAACCGTGTGACGCTGTACGTCAATGAGAACAAGTGAGTGCAGAAGCGGGTTCCGGGGAGGGACCCGCTTTTTTTGATATTTACCGGAAACGGCATGGACAAGAGCTGGGTTGGGGTGTATAATTGCTTTATCCTGTTATTGTGCTAAAGAAAGGGTGGGTCGGTGATGAAGAATTGGTTTTTAATGCTGGCGGTGGCGGCGCTACTACTCACCGCGTGCGGAACAGGCGGCGGGGACCAGGAGCAGCGTGTTGAGCTGCCCCCGGAACCGAAGGAGGGCGTGATGATCTACGCCGCCCTGAACCCGGTGTCCAGGCAAGTACAATCCTATATAAATGCCTTCAATGGAAGCCATGAGGATGTGCAAATAGAGGTCCGGGATTATTCCGATGAAAACGGCCCCCAACGGCTTCTCGTGGAGCTGGCAGCAGGGCGGGTGCCGGACATAATGGAGATGCGCCGGTATGAGCTCCCAAAGCCGGGGCGGGAGTATCTGGGGGACAACGAGCTTTATACCCCCATGCTCACGGACCGTCCGGAGGGAGAGTATTGGATGCCGTACCGGCAGATGGCGCAGAAGGGCTATCTGGAGGACCTGTGGCCTTATATTGAAAACGACCCTGACTTTGGACGGGAAGGGGTTATAGAAGCACTGTTGAAGGCTGCCGAAGTAGACGGCGGTCTTTATATGCTTTTCAGCAAAGTGCGCATTGCCACTCTGATGGGGCCGGAGGACCTGGTGGGGGAACGGCACGGGTGGACCTTTGACGATCTGATGGAGGTGTTCTCTGCCATGCCGGAGGAATCCACCATCTTGAGGTACAACGCGACAAAATGGGAGGTATTTTCCGGACTGATCAGCTGTGCGCTGGACAAATATATCGACTGGGAGGCCGGACGCAGTCTTTTTGACAGCGAGGAGTTCCGTAATGTTCTGCTGTTTCTGAACAGCTTTCCGGATGAAGCAAAGGTTGAATCGCTGGAGGATACGGAATATGAGATCATGTGGCGGATTCGGAACGGACGCCAGCTGCTGGAGAGTACCCTTGTGGTGGACCTGTTCGATATGGTGAACGCGGATACTCTCTGGGGGAAACGCGCTGCGTTCCCGGGGTATCCGACTAAGGAGGGCGGCTCCGGTAATTTTTTTATTACCGCGGGTAATATCCTGGCCATGTCCGCCACCTGCCAGTATAAGGAGGAGGCATGGGACCTGATTCGGGTACATATCAAGCAGCGGTATAGACCGTGGTCTTCTTCTGCGGGAACAAGAGCGGAGGCTATGCTGATCCCTGTCAATCGGGAAGATTACAGGCTGAATATCCAGTCCGACCTTGAACACGCCCGGTATCTGGATAATCTGGTAGAAACCCCGGACTTCTATCCGCCATATTCAATTTTTCCGGATTGGAATTATGCGATGCTGCCGATACGCCATGTGTCAAAGGATGACGTTCTCCGCTTCGAGGAGCTGGTCAACAACACCACACAAATCTACTGGCCCAACGACGCGCTGGCGAACATCGTCTGGGAGTCCATAGGCCCCTACTTCGCCGGGGACAAGACGCTGGAGGAGACCGTAAAGCTGGTGCAGAATCGGGTGACGCTGTACGTCAATGAGAATCAATGAATAATACTGCTAGAAAGTAAGGATTTACACGATCTGATATGGACAGAAACGGGAAAATATGATAAAATGGAAACATATCAGAGGCCATATACACGACAGGAAACGACGGAAACTAGGAGGGAGCTTCTATGAAGGTTGACGGCACGCAGGGCATCCGCCTCCTACGAATTGAGACCACGCGCAAAACGACCGATGGCGAAATGCAGACAGTGACCTACCGGCCTGAGGACCCCGGGTTTGAAGATTGTTTCCAGCAAGTGAAGCAAGTGGGTGTGCAGAAGGTGAGGCATTCGGAAACGGACCTTCCACTGAATTTCATGGTGGATGGAATAAGAAAGGATGGCACTCCATCTGTTTTCTTCGGACGGGAGTTAAATCAAGTTTTTCAGAACTACCACAGTGGAAAATTGGACGATAGGGCAGTGGAGAAGGAACTCTATGGTGTTGTTGCTAATCTTAGGAGCACCTATGCGGATATGGGATGGGATGTGAAGGAATTTCTGCCAAAGCTGCTCAATGATGTCTATGAGCAAGCTAAAATATCTAACATCTATGGAGCAGCCCAGTGCAGTTTCCAAGACAGCCGCGCCCTCGCCGCCCAGTATAACGGTTCGGACAAAAATTCAAGGGATGTGATTTACTACGATTCCAAGTATTACTACCAAACGGAGGATATGAAAACTACTCTGAGGGAGAGCATCCTGCGGATTGGCGAGTCATTCGGACTTACGGACCTGGAGCTCTCGGGTCCAGAGCCAAACATGGCAGCGAGAAGCATCTATTTCTCTTACAATACAGTCATCAACGAACACGCCCGGCAGGATTTCCTAGTGGGAAACATGGTGGACGAGAGCATGGTGCCGCCCAAGAATTTCCGTTTTTTCTACAAGAGCAACGACGACGGCATGAATATCTATTCCCCCCAGCTGACCGCCGGGAAGGGTTCGGAATCCTTCTTTGACGGAGTTCTCCATGTCTGGTATGGGGACTGGTCGTACACCGGACTCGTTCCGGTACGGATGGACGCAACAAAGTATCCGGTGAGCGTCAATATGTACGACACAATTGCCCGCAGTGGAAAGGAGATTCCCGACGAAATTGTCCCGGCGCTGAAAAATTTTGATTTCTTTACCATGATACAGAGCGGCAACTATTTCAAGAATCATCCGAGAAAGCTTCCGTACTGACGCAGAGAGGCCCTGGGGCTGACGCCCCGGGGCCTCTCTCTGACTGCCTGCTTGTTACTTTTTTCCCAGCTTCACGGTCTCCTTCATCGCCACCGAGCAGGCCAGGTCCCCCAGCACGTTGCAGCAGGTGGCGCCCATGTCGCACAGGGTGTTGACGCTGATATACACGCCCATGACGCCGGTGGGCAGCCCCGCGATGGAGGCCAGGGCGGCGAAGGAGGCGATGGCCCCGCCGGGCACGCCGGGGGTGCCGATGCTCAGCAGCGTGTTGCTCAGCAGCACCACCGCCAGCATTCCGAAACTGACCTCTACGCCGCAGGCGTTGGCGAAGAACACGATCATGAAGCTCATGAGGATGCTCACCGCGTCCATGTTGATGGTGGCCCCCAGGGGCAGGGCCAGGGAGGAAATCTCGTTGGGCACGCCCATATCGTCGGCACACCGCTTGCTGATGGGCAGGGTGGCGGAGCTGGAGCAGGTGCCGAAGGCGTTGAGGGCGGCGGGCATGACCTTGGAGAAGAACTGTCCCACGCCATACTTGCCCAGCAGCTTCACGATGCCCCCATAGACGATGAGCGCGTAGAGGAAGAAGGTGAGGTAGAGGGCAAGGAGTACCGCGCCCAGAGCCACAATGGTCTCCGTGCCGTTGGCGTAGACCACGCTGGCGATGGAGCAGAGCACGCCCACCGGTGTGAAGAGCATGACCACGGAGATGATTTTCACGGAGATTTCGTTGACGGAGTAAGTCAGCGTGACGAAAGGCTCCGCCTTCTTGCCCAGGGCCAGACAGGTGATCCCCACGATGACCGCGAATACCAGCACCTGGAGCATGTCGCCGTTGGCGAAGGACGCCACGGGGTTGGCGGGGATAAGGTTCTTCACGGTATCCAGCAGGCTGGTGAACTGGGTGGCGGCCACGTCGGACTCCATCATCTCAATGGTGACGCCCTTGCCCAGACCAAGGGCCTTGGGGAGGAACAGCCCCAGCAGGCTGGCGGCCAGGGTGGTGCAGACGTAGTAGAGCACGGTCTGTGCGCCGATTTTACCGGTGGCGGAGACGCTGCCGATGCCGTGGATGCCCACCACCAGGGAGCAGAACACCAGGGGGTAGATCATCATCTTCAGCGCGTTCATGTACAGTCCGCTGACCAGGTCGATGGCGGGCAGCAGGAACTCCAACCGCCCTGGAATCAGCAGTCCCAAGACGATGCCCAGGATCAGACAGAGAAAGATTGCCAGAGTGAGATGGGTCGAGAGATTTTTTTTCATGAAAACAGCTCCTTTACACATAACATACACATAAAATAGGGGAAAGCGGCAAAATAAAACGCCCGTCCTCCGTCCCATGACAGAAGACGAGCGGGATGCCCGTGGTACCACTTCTTTTCACCCCGGCGCAGCGCGGGGCCTCTCAGGCGTCCGACAACGCCCCCTGCTGTAACGGGCAGACCCGTCACACCCTGACGGAAACCGCTTGGGCGCGCCTCTCCGGAGCCATGTTCTCCTGCGGCCAACCTGCCCCCTTTCAGCATACGGGGGCTCTCTGCGAGGCGGAAACGCGGGATACTCTTTCCTTCATTGCGTTTGTACGCGATAAAAAAGAATAAAAATATTATATTTGACACTCTCTGGCCTGTCAATGGACAATCTGGCGTGTCTTTGGCCGACTTTTCCCCGCTTTTTTGTGCAAGATTTGAAAAGACGCATCAAATCAGCCGGAGGAATCTGAGAAACTGGTAGACTTTTTCCATCCGACGCGGTATACTGTAGTCAATACCATTCTTCTGTCAGGAGGTTTTGCCCATATGCCCTGGTTTGACCGATTCGACGAGCTTTCCGCCGCCCGCTTCCCGGACCTGGAGGTCCTGCGGGAGGAGCCCATGGCGAAGCACACCACGTTCCGGGTGGGTGGTCCTGCCCGCCGGTTCGTCCGGCCCGGGAGCGCTGGGGAGTGCGCGGACCTGCTGGCGCTGGCCACGGAAGAGGGCTGGCCCCTGCTGGTGCTTGGCAACGGGTCCAACCTGCTGACAGGGGACGGGGCGCTCGAGCTGCTGGTGATCCACACCGGGCGGCTGGACGGCGTTGCGCGTACCGGGGAGCGGACCATCCGGGCCGGGGCGGGGATCAGTCTGGCCCGCCTGTCGGCCTTTGCCCAGCGGGAGGGCCTGGGCGGCCTGGAGTTTGCCCACGGTATCCCCGGCAGTCTGGGCGGCGGGGTCTATATGAACGCCGGGGCCTACGGCGGCGAGATGAAGCAGGTGCTGTCCGCCGCGACCGCCTGGTTCCCCGGGGGAGGCGTCCGACGCCTGCCTGTCCGGGACCTGGACCTGCGCTACCGGCACAGCGTGTTCAGCGAGCAGCAGGGCGCGGTGCTGGAGGCGGAGTTCCTGCTGGAGCCCCGGGACCCGTCGGAGATTCAGGCGCAAATGTCCGAGTTTGACCGCCGCCGCCGGGAGAAGCAGCCCCTGGAGTACCCCAGCGCGGGCAGCACCTTCAAGCGCCCCGAGGGCCATTTCGCGGGCGTGCTGATAGAGCAGTGCGGATTGAAGGGCTTCCGGATCGGGGGCGCCCAGGTATCGGAAAAGCACGCCGGATTCGTGATCAATGCCGGGGGCGCCACCTGCGCCGACATCCTGGCGCTGATTGCCCATATCCAGCAGACCGTGTACGAGCAGACCGGCGTCCGGCTGGAGCCGGAGGTCCGGATGGTGCCGCAGCGCGGCGTATCCATGAAAATGACCTAGACCTGTAAGGAGCTTGATCTGACTGCGGCGGCGCTTGTGAGAGGAGAGAGAACATGGAAATCCTGATCATATCCGGTCTGTCCGGCGGGGGGAAGAGCAAGGCGGCCTCCTTTCTGGAGGACATGGGGTTCTATATTGTGGACAACATGCCCGCGGGCATGATCCTAAAATTTGCGGAGTTCTGTTCCGGCGGCAGCGCCCGGTACAGCAAGGTGGCCCTGGTCTACGATGTGCGCACCGCCGACAGCTTCGATGAGTTTTTAGAGGTCCTCTCCACCCTCAGGAAGCGGGAGTACGACTGCAAGCTGCTGTTTCTGGAGGCGGACGTGGGGGCCATCATCAACCGTTACAAGGAGACCCGCCGTCTGCACCCCCTCCAGGAGCGCACGGGCTCCCTGGAGGCGGCGGTGAACCGGGAGATTGCCCTCATGGCCCCGGTCCGGGCGCAGGCGGACGTGGTCATCAACTCGACCACCTACTCCACCGCACGCCTGCGAGGGGAGCTGCTGCGGATCTTCGGCGGCAGCCGGAGTGTGGCGGAGATGCAGGTGAGCTTGGAGTCCTTTGGCTTCAAGCACGGTCTGCCCTTGGAGGCGGACCTGGTCTTTGATGTGCGCTTCATGCCGAACCCCTTCTACATAGACTCCATGAAACACAAGACCGGCCTGGACCCGGAGGTGCGGGACTACGTGTTCTCCTTCCGTGAGACGGAGCAGTTCATGGAGAAGCTGCGGGAGCTGCTGGGGTTTGTGCTTCCTCTGTACCGGGAGGAGGGGAAGACCGTGCTGGTGGTGGCCATTGGCTGCACTGGCGGACACCACCGGTCCGTGGCGGTGACCCGCGCCCTGGCGGAGTACATCCGCTCCCTGGGTTACCAGGTAACAGAAAACCATCGGGATATGACAAGGTCGTGAAAATGATGAATAACGAAACCATCCTCTATCGCGGTCCCAGTGGCAAGGGGCCAAAGATTGTGGCCATCGGCGGCGGAACAGGGCTCTCCACCATGCTGCGGGGCCTGAAGCGCCACACCAACAACCTCACCGCTGTGGTAACAGTGGCGGACGACGGCGGCGGATCCGGGGTCCTGCGCCAGGAGCTGGGGATGCTGCCCCCTGGCGACGTGCGCAACTGCCTGGAGGCCCTGGCCAACGTGGAGCCCCTCATGGGGGAGCTGCTCCACTACCGCTTTACCGAGGGCTCTCTACGGGGCCAGAGCTTCGGCAACCTGTTCCTGGCGGCCCTCAACGGCATCTCCGGAGGAAACTTCGACCAGGCGGTGAGCCGCATGAGCCAGGTCCTGGCCATCACCGGTCGGGTGATTCCGGTGACCAACACCAATGTTCAGCTGGAGGCGGAATTTGAAAACGGCGCCACGGTCCTCGGGGAGTCGAAGATCTTCTACTGCAAAAAGCGGGAGAACTGCCGCATCCGGAGGGTACGGCTGCTTCCGGAGCGCCCTGCGGCCCTGGAGCCCGCCCTGGAGGCCATCCGGGAGGCGGACATGATCCTCCTGGGACCCGGAAGCCTGTATACCAGCATCATCCCCAACCTGCTGGTGGAGGGGGTAGCCCAGGCCATCGCGGACGCAGACGCGCTGAAAATCTACATCGCCAACGTCATGACACAGGAAGGGGAGACGGAGGGCTACACCAACGCAGACCATATCCAGGCCATTTTTCAGCACTCCCTGCCGGGGCTCTTCCGCCTCTGTCTGGTCAATTCCTCCGCGATTCCGTCCGAGACCGTAGAGCGCTACGCCCGGGAGGGAGCGGAGCCCCTGCGGTTTGACAAGGCCCTGTGTGCCCAGCTGGGGGTGGAGCTGGTGAGCCGCCCGGTGTCCACGGTTCGGGACGGCCTGGTGCGCCATGACCCGGAGCTGCTGGCTGCCGCCCTGCTGGAGCTCCACGCCCAGCGCAGTGTCCGCATTGCCGGTCTGGGGCGCTATCGGACGGAGTAGCTGCCGCCAGCGAGAAAGTAAAAAGAGTGCGTTCTTTTGAAAGAGAACGCACTCTTTTTTACAGATTACTCTCCCTCCGGTCCCCCTCGCCACGGAGCCAGTTTCCCACGCCGGTTACGCACAGGAGCGTCACCACCAGGAATGTCCCGGGGATCAGGATGATCCACCACGACCCACTGAGCAGAGCATTTTCCGCCAGGGACAGCATACTGCCCCAGCTGATGACCTCCAACGGCAGTCCCAGCCCCATAAAACTGAGGGTGGATTCCGCCGCAATGGCGGAGCGGATGTTCATCACCACCATGAACATGATGGATGGGAAAAAGTTGGGAGCCAGGTGTCGCCGCAGAATATGGAAGAACCCCGCCCCCATGCACCGCGCTGCCAGCACGTATTCGCTACCCCGCAGCCGCCGCACCTCGCTGCGGACCACCTTGGCTACGCTGGTCCAGCTTGTGACACCGATGACCACCGACAGACTGACCACGCTGGCCTTCCCCAGGATAGCCTGCAACAGGACAACCAGCAGTAGGGAGGGGATGCTGAGGAAAATCTCCGTCAGGCGCATGAGCAGATCATCCAGCCAGCGGGGGGCCAGTCCGCTGACCGCACCGAACAGCACCGCCAGTACCGTGGAAATAGCGGTTGCCAGAAATCCGATAAGCAGGGATACCCGCCCCCCGTACCAGATCATGGAGAAGATGTCCCGCCCCATGGTATCGGTGCCGAACCAGAAAGCCGCGCCCGGGGCCTCCGACGCGTGGAACAGGTCCATGTAGGCCGGGTCCCTGGGGATAAACAGCTCGCAGCCTGAACATCCCAGTATGATCATTACCAGTACCGCCATAGACAGCAGCGGCTTTCCCTCATACCAGGCCCTCTTTTTAGCAGGCGGCGGCAGGGGAGTCCGAGGTCCTACCAGGACAAATCGTTCATCCATGGTCCGTCACCTCCGGCGGCTCTCCGCCCCGCATCCTGGGGTCGATCCGCTCGCTGACGATCTGGGCCAGGATGTTGCACAAGATCACCAACCCACCGGATAGAACGCACAGCAGCATCAGCAGGTTATAATCCTGATACCGGGCGCTCTCATAGGATAGCGTCCCGATGCCAGGGTAGGAGAAAACCGCCTCCACAATATAGGTGCCCCCCAGGATATGGGGTACGGAGATAGCCATAAGGCTCAAGTAGGTAGGCAGTACCCCCCGCAGACAGTGCCGGAACAGGACCGCTCTCCGGCTTAACCCTTTGGACTTCGCCAGCAGCACGTAATCGGCCCGGATCTCCTCCAGCAGCTTGTTCCGAATCATGTAGGCATAGTACCACAGGTGCCCCGCCGTTGTCACCACCAGAGGCAGTACCAAATGGACCGCCCGGTCTGCGAAGCCGCCTCCGCCGATGGCGTATGCCCCGCTGCTGGGGAGCCACCGCAAGGACACGGCGAACACCAGAATCAGCACCAGGGACAGCCAGAACTCCGGGATACAGCTGACAACTGTTCCTGCTTTACAAATACTGCGGTCCAGCCAGTTCCCCTCGTTCCAGGCGCACACCGCCCCCAATGCCAGCGCTCCAAGAAAAATAAGCGTGAGCCCAGTGCCCCCCAGGATCAGCGTATTGGGCAGACGGGAGGCGATCACCTTCAGCACATCCATCTTGTACTTATAGGAGATGCCGAAATCCCCCTGGAGAGCGTTTTCCAGCCAGCGGATGTACTGCACATAGATTGGCTGGTCCAACCCCAGCCGCGCCTCCGCCTGCTCCCGCTCCTGGACGGTCATCTTCTCCGCCCGTTCGCCGTAGTAGGACACCAGCGGATCCCCGGGAGCCAGCCGCGCCACATAGAACGCCGCCAGGGACAGGAGGAAGACGCTGAGGACAAAGCTCAGGACCTTTCCACCGTAGTAGAAAAATGGATTTTTTCGGCTCATACCCCGCCTCCTTCCCCCAAAACCAGATGTCCGGGCGACACCTCATACAGCGCTCCCTCCCGGTGAAACTGCTTCGCGTCAAAGCTCTGCACCACCCTTGCCCGCTCCCGCCGTGGGTCTGGAATGGGGATAGCGGACAGCAGTGCCTGCGTATAGGGGTGCTGCGGCCGGGCGAAGACCTCTTGCGCTGGCCCGACCTCCACCAGCTTCCCCTGAAACATGACGCCCACCCGGTCGCAGAGGTAGCGCACCACCGCCAGGTCGTGGGCGATGAAGAGGAAGGTAAACCCGTGCTCCCGCTGCAAGTGCTTGAACAAATTGATGATCTGCGCCTGAATCGAAACGTCCAAAGACGCGATGGGCTCGTCCGCCACCAGCAGCTCCGGACCCATGCTCAAGGCCCTGGCGATGGCCACCCGCTGCCGCTGTCCGCCGGACAGCTCCCCGGGATACCTGTCCAGACACCCCGGGTCCATGCCCACGCATTTCAGCTGAAATTCCGCCTCCGCCCGCAGGGAACCCCTGGGGGACCGCACGCGATGAATCACCAGGGGTTCAGCGATGATCTCCTCCACCGTCATCCGCGGGTCCAGGCTGGAGGTGGAATCCTGAAAGATCATCTGCCGGGAGGTCTGGAGCAGCTCCCTGTGGGACTTGAACTGTCCGGGGTCGCAGATATTGACGCCCAAGTACCGGATTTTCCCGGCAGTAGGGTGGAGGATGCTCATGACGCACCGGGCGACGGTGGACTTCCCGGAGCCGGATTCCCCCACCAGGCCGAAAATCTCCCCTCTGTGCATCTGGAAGGACACATCGTCCACTGCCCGCAGCGTCCGCCTCCGGTCCAAGCGGTAGCAGTGAGTGAGCCCCTGCACGTCAAGCAGGATGTCATCCATGGAACCCACCTCCCATCGGCGGCGTGATCTTCGGGGCACGCTCGTCCAGCAGCCATGTGGCCGCATAGTGCGTATCGCTGATGCGGAACATGGGCGGCGCCTCCTGGTAGTCGATGGCCAGGGCGTACTCGTTCCGGCAGGCGAAGGCATCCCCTTTGGGGGGATGGAGCAGGGAGGGGGGCATCCCCGGGATGGTATACAGCGGCTCTCCGTCCTTCGCCCAGGCGGGCAGGGAGCGCAGCAGCCCCCAGGTGTAGGGGTGCCGGGGGTCGTAGAAGATGTCCTCCACGGTGCCGGTTTCCACGATCTTCCCTGCGTACATCACGGCAACCCGGTCCGCCGCCCGGGCCACCACGCCCAGGTCGTGGGTCACCAGTACGGCGGCGGTGCCCAACTTGCGCTGGATGTCCCGCAGCAGGTCCAAAATCTGGGCCTGAATCGTCACGTCCAGCGCGGTGGTGGGCTCGTCGGCGAACAGGATTTTCGGATTGGAGGCCAGCGCAATGGCCATGACGGCCCGCTGCCGCATCCCGCCGGAGAAGTCGTGGGGGTAGCGCCCGTACCGCTCCTCTCCGCCGGGGATGCCCACCAGGTCCATCAGCTCCAGGACCCGTCTGCGGCGTGCCGCCCGCTTCATTCCGGGCTGGTGGACCAACACCGCCTCCGCGATCTGTGCGCCCACGGTCATGGTGGGGTTCAGCGCGGTGAGGGGGTCCTGGAACACCATGGAGAACAGCCGTCCCCGCAGCCGCTCCATGTCCCGCTGGGTATAGTGGGTGATGTCCACGCCGTCCGCCAGGATGGCGCCGCCCTTGATCCACCCGTTTTTGGGCAGCAGCTTCATGACGGAGCGGCACAGCACGCTCTTACCGCAGCCGGACTCCCCCACGATGGCCAGCACCTCGCCGGGACGGAGGGAGAGGGACACGTCCCGCACGGACTCCACCTCCCCCTGGGCAGTGCGGAAGGAGACGGACAGACCCTTGATTTCCAAAAGATCAGACATAAACCATTCCTTATAACTCTACGATCAAAATATCTTCCGTGTCAAGGGGGAGCCTTTTCTCTGTTTTGCCGTCCACAAAGGAAAAAGCGCCGCCATGGGACACCGGTTCCCGGGAAATGGAGTTGACCATCAGCGTTCTGCGGGCGGCAAGCCGGGCCTGTTCCGCGTACTCCGCCTCGTACCTTCTCCAAGCGTCGAGAGGAAAGTTGACGTATACTGGCCAGATCAGAAGCTGGTCCGTCCGGAACCGCTCGGGGAAGTCCCACATATCGCCGCACAGGGCAACCTTGACAGGGGAACCGCGATAGAGAAACCCGCCGGTATCGGAGCCCTCCCTGTAGTGTCCGTCGGTCACGGTATACTCCTTCCAGCCCCTGGAGATCCGCCGGTAATTGTGCAGCAGCTCTCCCTCCGCCAGGACGGCGCAGGAGGAGTAGATCCTGTCCTCCCACCGCTCCAGGTATCCGAACAGCAGGTCCACGCCATAGCGCACTGTCATACTGCGCAGCCGCTCCAGAACAGGGGAGTCCGCCGCTATGGCGACGTCCCGATCTCTCTCATAGGACCAGCTGAGGGCGTCAAAGCCCTGTAAAAACGCCTCGCCAAAGCACAGCAGGGAAACCGAGCCCTGCGCCGCCGCCATGGCCCGCTCCATCTGGGAGAGATTGAAGGGAATGTCGTTGTTCCTGCATTCATAGGAGGCTAACCCGACTCGCATGAGCTCCCTCTCTTTCCGGTATCGTATCAGACAACAAAAATCCTTCCGAACGGGGAAGAAGGGGCTGACCTGTTCAGCCCCTTTCCCGGTTATGATTCGATGGTCCACTCCGTGACGTTCCAGAAGATACCCACCCCGTGGTGCCCCAGAACCGTGTCGGGTGCAATGCCCTTCAGGGAGGAGGAGGCCACGTAGTCCGCGTCCACGTAGCAGATGAACGCATAGGCGGGATCGTTGGCGAGGGCGGTCTGGAAGTTGGCATACGCCTCCTTCCGAACGGCGGGGTCGTCGGACTGCCGCGCCTCGGTGAGGTACTGGTCCACCAGGGGGTTGGAGTAGCCGGAGTAGTTGGCCCCCTTGTCGGTGCCGAAGACCTTGTAGGTGTGGTCGTCGGCGTCGAAGGGACTGCCCCAGCCGATGAGGTAGGCCATCTGTCCGCCCCAGTCCACCTTGGCGGGGACCTCCACGGTGCAGTTGATGCCAACTTCTTTCAGCTGCTGGGCCGCGGCCTGGGCCATGTCCAGCCGGACCTGGTCCCCCGCGCCCACGCTGATGACGAATCCGACCTCCTGACCGCCGCGCTCATAGAAGCCGTTGGGGCCCATGACGCACCCGGCGTCCTCCAGGACGCGCCTGGCCTGCTCAGGGCTGTAGTCGTAGTGCTCCACATCCTCGTGGTTGTAGATGTTCCGCTGGAGGGGCCCATAGGCCGTCACGCCGCGCCCCAGCACTACCGCGTCCAAAATGGCCTGCCGGTCGATGGCATAGCACACAGCGGGGATCAGGTCCCGGTTCTCCTGCCAGTAGGGGTTCCAGAAGTTAAAGAGGATGCCCCGATAGTCGGAGGTCTTCATGTCGTAGACGGTGTAGCCGTCTTTTCCCAGGAAATTCTCCGCATCCTTGGGGGTCAGGTGGGCCAGGGTCAGCTCCCCGGACTGCATCTGGACGGCCTTGGCGTTGTCGTCGGGGACGATCTTGAAGATGATCTTCTCAATGTTGGCGGGACCCTTGAAGTAGTCCCCGTTCCGGACCAGGGTGATGGCCTGTCCCTCGTCCCAGCTGGCCAGCTTGTAGGGCCCGGTGCCCACGGGGGAGCGGAAAAAGGCGGATTCCTGCATGTCCTCGCCCTCCAACAGGTGCTTGGGCAGTATGGCCATCGTCATGTAGTCCAGGAAGGCCACATTGGGGGCCGAGAGGCGGAAGGAAATGGTGTGCTCGTCGATGACGGTGATCTCTTCCACGTCCTCATAGTTGGGGGCGTTCTCGGAGCCGTTTTCCGGGTCCATGATGGCCTCGATGGTGAACTTCACGTCCTCGGCAGTGAAGGGCTCGCCGTCGTGCCACTTGACGTTTTCCTCCAGATGAAAGGTGTACGTGCAGGCGTCCTCGTCGAAGGTCCAGTTTTTCGCCAGACCGGCCGTGACCTGGTTGTCCCCGTCGTGGGCGGTGAGGCCGTTGAATAGCAGGATGTTGATTTCCCCGTGCTCGTCCATGGCGGGGTTGATGCGGGTATAGTCCCCGCTGGCGTAGACCAGAGGGCGGCTGTCGCCCTGGCTCTCGTCACTTCCGCTGTCTCCGCCGCAGGCCGTGAGGCCCAGCAGCAGGGCCAGCAGCAGGGATAGAACGCATTTTTTCATCAGTGGTTTTCCTCCGTGGGCAAATAAAATTTTGGTTAACCGCTGATTATTATAATGGACAGCTTTTCCCCGCGCAAGCCGGGAGGGGGGATAGTTTTTCAGACAAAATTCTGATCCGGCATAGCGGCGCAAAAACCGGACGGCCTCATACACCGATCAAGCCGTCCGGTTTCCGTGTAGAATACAGGTTCTTAATGCCTGGGAGACTCCTTAACCGTCTGCGCGGCGCGGATCAGGGCGGTGCGGACGTCCGTCAGGTGCTGGATGCGCATGGCGTCCGCCTTGCTGATGGAGCCTCCGGCCTGCGTGACCACGTACCGACAGGGCAGGTTGTTCAGTGCGCAGGCGATGATGTCGTTCCGGCACTGCTCGCAAAGGCAGCAGTCCAGCTCTGGCTCTAACTCCTTCAACATCTCCTCACAGATGGTTTCCATCATATTGACATATAGCTTCAATGCGATCACCTCCATTACTTTATATCATTTGAAGCCGGAATTGTCAATGAGCGCAGGTCAGAAATCTGCATGAAATTCGGCCGATGGAAAATATTTAGAACAGTTGTTGATTTATTCGGGGGAGAATGGTATACTGAGGAAAAAATCAGGAGGCTGTACCATGTCCTTTTCCAGCGATGTAAAAACCGAATTGTGCCGCACCGGCCCGGACAAGCCCTGCTGTGCCCGGGCGGAGGCCTATGGCGCGCTGCTCTACGGCAACACCTTCACCGCCCGGGAGGTGCGCCTGATCACGGAGAGCGAGAGCTTCGCCGCCCGGCTGCCCCAACTGCTGGACCGGGCTTTCGGTCTGCGGTTTGACCGGCTCCCGGCGGCGGGGGAGCGGAAGTACATCTTCCAGCTCACCGACGGGGAGAAGATTCGCCGGATCATCGACGCCTTTGGCTTCGACTCCCGCCAGAGCCCGGTGCTGCATATCAATTTCGGCTTGCTGGAGGAGGAGTGCTGCCGCTCAGCGTTCCTGCGGGGGGCGTTCCTGGCGGGGGGAAGCGTGACGGAGCCCAGCAAGGGGTATCACCTGGAGCTGGTGACCAGTCACGCGCAAGCCAGCCGGGAGCTGCTGGCTCTGCTCACGGACATGGGGCGTCAGCCGGGGCAGACGGCCCGCAACGGCAGTCATGTGACCTATTTCAAGAACAGCGAGCAAATCGAGGAGCTGCTCACCCTCATGGGTGCGCCGGTGTCGGCCATGGAGCTGATGAATGCCAAGGCGGAGAAGGAGCTGCGCAACAGCGTGAACCGCCGGGTGAACTGTGAGGCGGCCAACCTGGACAAGGCGGTGGATGCCGCCCAGGAGCAGTTGGAGGCCATTCGGCGGCTGTACGGCCTGGACCGGGTGGAGGGTCTGAGCGCATCGCTGAAGGAGACCATCGTGCTGCGGGAGACGTATCCGGAGCTGACCCTGAGCCAGCTGGCGGAGGAGTTCGAGCCGCCCATCACCAAGAGCTGCCTGAACCACCGGCTGCGGAAGCTGATCGAGTTGAGCAAGGCGTAGGGAGGAAGAGAGAATGAGAATCACCGCATTAGTGGAGAACCGCTCGGACTGCGGGCTGATCCCGGTCCATGGGCTGTCGCTGTATATCGAGACAGAGAGGCACAAATTACTCTTTGACCTGGGGCCGGATGATACGCTGCTGAAGAATGCGGAGAAGAGGGGCATCGACTTGGGAGAAGTGGACACGGTCGTGATCTCCCACGGGCACTATGACCACGGCGGGGCCCTGGCGGCGTTTCTCCAGGTCAATCAGACGGCGAAGGTCTATGTCCAGAGAAGGGCGTTTGAGAAGCACTATTCCAAGGCGCTGGGGGTCGTCAAGGTTCCCATCGGCCTGGACCGGAAGCTGATGGAGCACCCTCAGATGGTGTTGCTGGAAGGAGAGTGTCGGGTGGACGAGGAGCTGCTTCTGTTTACGGTGGCGGATACCTCCAGATTTCACTCCGTGGCCAATGACACGCTGTACGATGAAAAGGGGCGGGATACATTTGCTCATGAGCAGGACCTGATCATTTTTGGGGAGAAAACCGTACTCATCATGGGCTGTGGGCACTGCGGAGTGGTGAACATTCTGGAGCGAGCGAGGGAGTATGCGCCAAGTCTCTGCGTCGGAGGGTATCACTTGAGCGTCCCGGCAACGAAGAAGACGATACCGGAAGAAGTCCTTGAGGGGATTGCCGGAGAGCTGAACAGATATGACATGGACTTTTATACCTGTCATTGCACCGGGGAGGGGGCCTACCGGTATCTGTCCCATCGGGTGCCAAGGATGCACTACCTCTCCTGTGGGGAGAAGATTGAGATTTGCTGATGTTCTGAGAACATCAGCATAGCGCGAAACAAAACGACTTGCCTTGCGCCGCGCAGCGGCGCAAAAGAAAGATAGAGGTAACGAGATGTCTTTTGTCCACCTCCACGTCCACACGGAGTACAGCCTCCTGGACGGTTTCTGCAAAATCAGCGGGTTAGCAAAACGAGTAAAGGAACTGGGCCAGACCGCCGTGGCGGTCACGGACCACGGCGTCATGTACGGGGCCATTGACTTCTACCGGGCCTGTCTGGATGAGGGAATCAAACCAATCATCGGCTGTGAGGTCTACGTGACGCCCTCCGGCCGGAGGCGCTTCGACCGCGTCCACGAGCTGGACGCGGAGAGCCGCCACCTTGTGCTGCTCTGCCGCAATGAGGAGGGGTACAGGAACCTCAGCTATCTGGTCAGCATGGGCTTTGTGGAGGGATTCTACATCAAGCCCAGGATCGACATGGAGCTGCTGCGGCAGCACAGCGGCGGGCTCATCGCCCTGTCTGCCTGCCTGGCGGGGGAAATCCCGAGACGGCTGGTGAACGGGGAGTACGAAAATGCAAAAGCCTACGCCCTGGAGATGCGGGACATCTTCGGGGAGGACGGGTTCTACCTGGAGCTCCAGGACCACGGCATCCGGAATCAGGCGGTGGTGAACCAGGGGCTGCTGCGGATTCATGAGGAGACCGGCATCCCGCTGGTGTGTACCAACGACTGCCACTACCTGGCCCCGGAGGACGCGGAGGCCCATGACGTGCTGCTGTGCATCCAGACCGGGAAGCTGGTGGAGGACGAGAAGCGGATGCGCTATGAGCCGAGGAACTTCTATGTCCGCTCCACCGAGGAAATGGAGAAATTGTTCGGCAAGTACCCGGAGGCTATTGCGAATACCGGGCGGATTGCCGAGATGTGCAGCCTGGAATTTACGTTCGGCAAGTACCACCTGCCGGAGTTCCGGGTTCCGGAGGGGGAGACGGCGGAGACGTATATCCGGAAGCTGTGCGAGGAGGGGTTTCAGGCCAAGTACCGGGAGGAGCACCCGGAGTACCACCGGCAGTTGGACTATGAACTGGATATGATCGAGAAGATGGGGTTTACCGACTACTTCCTCATCGTCTCCGATTTTGTGCGTTTCGCCCGGGGAGCGGGCATCCCCGTGGGACCGGGGAGAGGGTCCGCCGCGGGCAGCATGGTCTCCTACTGCCTGGGCATCACCGATGTGGAGCCCATGAAGTATGGGCTGTACTTCGAGCGGTTTCTCAACCCGGAGCGGGTGAGTATGCCGGATATTGACATGGATTTTGGCGACGCCCGGCGGGACGAGGTCGTCGATTACGTCCGGAAGAAATACGGCGACGACCGGGTGGCGCAGATCGTCACCTTCGGCACCATGGCCGCCCGGGCCGCCATCCGGGACGTGGGGCGGGTGCTGAATCTGCCCTACGCCGAGGCGGATATGGTGGCCAAGCAGGTGCCCGCGGGCCCGGGGGCTCTGCACATTACCCTGGATGACGCCCTGCGGCTGTCGAAGCCGCTGAAGGACATGTACGACGGCGACGAGCGGATCAAAAAGCTGATCGATACCGCCAAGGCCCTGGAGGGGATGCCCCGCCACGCCTCCACCCATGCCGCCGGGGTGGTCATCACCAAGGACCCGGTGGTATCCTACGTCCCGCTGGCGAAAAACGACGATACTGTCGTCTGCCAGTACACCATGGTGACCCTGGAGGAGCTGGGACTGCTGAAGATGGACTTTTTGGGCCTGCGGAACCTGACGGTGCTGGACGACGCGGTGCAGATGGTCCGGCAGCGGGAACCCGACTTCCGGCTGGAGGACATTCCGGAGGACGACCAGGCGGTCTACGATATGCTCACCCAAGGGAAGACCGCCGGGGTGTTCCAGATGGAGTCCTCCGGGATGACGGGGGTGTGCGTGCGGCTCAAGCCCCAGTCCATCGAGGATCTGACGGCGATCGTGGCGCTGTACCGGCCGGGACCGATGGAGTCCATCCCCAGGTTTATCGCCTGTAAGCACGACCCTTCGCTGGTGACATACAAGCACCCGGCGTTGGAGCCGATCCTGTCTATCACCTATGGGTGCATCGTCTACCAGGAACAGGTCATGCAGATCTTCCAGCAGCTGGCGGGGTACTCCCTGGGGCAGGCCGACATGGTGCGGCGGGCCATGAGCAAGAAGAAGGCCAAGGATATCGCCAGGGAGCAGGAGGCGTTTTTGCACGGGGACCCGGGGCGGAATATCGCGGGCTGTGTGGCCAACGGGATTCCGGAGGATGTCGCGCAGGCGATTTACGATGAGATCTATGATTTTGCAAACTACGCCTTCAATAAGGCGCACGCGGTGTGCTACGCTGTGGTGGCCTATCAGACGGCGTGGTTCAAGCTCCACTATCCGAAGGAATATATGGCGGCCCTGCTGACCTCGGTGCTGGCCGTGTCGGACAAGGTGTCGGGGTATATCAGCGAGTGCCGGGAGATGGGCATCGCCCTGCTGCCGCCGGACATCAACCGCTCCTTCGACAGCTTCACCGTGGAGGAGGGGGGCATCCGATTCGGTCTGGTGGCGATCAAGAACATTGGCAGGGGCTTTATCCAGAGCGTGGTGAAGGAGCGGGACAGGGGCGGGCCGTTTACTGGCTTCCAAGATTTCTGTCAGCGGATGCATGGCTCGGAGGTCAACAAGCGTGCGGTGGAGAATCTGATCCGGGCGGGGGCTTTTGACAGCTTCGGCGCCTTCCGCAGCCAGCTGATTGCGGTCAGTGACAAGCTGCTGGACTCTATTGCCGGAAGTCGGCGGCAGAACGTGGACGGCCAGATGGACTTTTTTGGCATGTCCACACAGAACGCCGGGCGTTCCGGGGCCGGGATCCAGTTGCCCAATATTCCGGAATTTGCCCTGGATGAGCGGATGCGGCAGGAACGGGAGGTCACAGGGATGTACCTCTCGGGACACCCCATGAACGCCTACCGGGAGGCGGCCAAGGCCGCGGGGGCGGTGCCTATCGGGGCCATCAACGAGGACTTTTCCCAGGAGGGGGGAGGTACGCTCTACCGGGACGAGCAGGCCATCTCTGTGGCGGGCATTGTCACCGCCTATCGCGCCCGGCCTACCCGCAGCGGCAGTCTCATGGCGTATGCGACGGTGGAGGATGACACGGGGGCCATCGAGCTGATCTGTTTTACCAGGACTGTGGAGCGCTTCGGGCGGATGCTGAGTCCGGACAGCGCGGTGCTGGTGCGCGGGAAGCTCTCCGTGCGGGACGAGAAGCCGCCGCAGATCATGTGCGACGAGGTCTACGCCCTGCGGAGCGGGGAAAAGCTGGCGCCTCCGGCGGCGGCGAAGGCCCCTACGGGGGTCCAGGTGATGGAGGGAAAGGCGCTGTGGCTGCGGCTGCCCTCTGCCGACTCGCCGGTGCTGGGGCACATTAACCGGGTGATTGCCATGTTCCCGGGGAGTACGCCCGCCAGGATCTTCTTTGCGGATACCGGGAAGCGCATGGGTACGAAATGTCTGCTCGGGAAGTCCCTGGTGGAGGAACTCCATAAGGTCCTGGGGGAGGAGAATGTGGTCATTCAGTAGCTGCGTTAAGGGAGTCTCCGCCGTCCCGGATCCGAGTGAAAAGCCGTCAAATATTGAGGCCCCGGGCATCGCCCGGGGCCTTGGTCAATGTTCTTGCTCTCCCTTCAGATACTCCTCTGCCGCCAATAGAATTTCCTCGTCGGTAGAGTAGGTGACCCGTCGGGCGGCCTCGTCGAAGGAAAACCATCCCAGCTGTGAGATCTCCGACTCCTGGGGGTGCTCCTGCCCTCCTGTGGGGGAGGCGGTGAAGAAGATCACGTCCTTGATCACGCCCGGCTTGGGGGAATAGGTCACCTGCTCACGAAAGGCCGTGTGAATCTCCGATGTGAGCCCCGTTTCCTCCAGAATCTCCCGGGCGGCGGTCTCGGCCTCCGTTTCGCTGCCCTCCACGTGCCCCTTGGGGAAACTCCAATGCCCGCCGTTGTGCCGCACCAGCAGGTATTCCCGCCCTCCGTCAGAGGGCCGCCAGACTACCGCGCCGCAGGACTTTTCCTCCCGGGACTTCCGGAACACGCCGCCGTCGCCCCAGGTCCACTCGCCGCCGTGGGCCCCCAGATCGAAGTGTTGCTTAGCGATTCCCAGGTCCACCAGGGCGAAGGACCCCGTTCCACTCAGCCGCACCCGGACGGTGCCGTCCTTGCGGTAAGTGAAGCAGTACCCCTGCCGGTTCATCGCGGAGGGGGCGCGCTGTACGGCCGCCATGCCATCCAGGAACCACCGGGGGGCCTCCTCCCACCCGGAGGCCAGATCCTCCAGGGGCTTGAGGCTGCGGGCCTTCTCGCCGGAGGGCGCGGGGGAACCGATGGCGGCGATGCAGATGAGCTCCTCGTCCTCCGCCAGATGGTCCAGACAGCGGTCCCTGTCGTAGGTTCCGCCCACCCAGCAGGTGTGCAGCCCGATGGCCTGGGCGGTGAGGATCAGCTCCTCCCCGTAGTAGCCGCACTTTTCCTCCAGGTCCGGGCTGCCGGTGGGACCGGCAAAGAGCAGGTAGTTTGAGGCGTTCCTGATGCGCCCCCAGCTCTTGGAGGAGCTGTGGAAGGGCTCCGGACAGCCGCAGATCAGCTGGATGTGCAGGCCGGAACGGTGGTTGCACTGCGCGACGGATTTCTCCAGCTGCTGCCGCTGTACGGGGGAGATCGGCTGGGAGAGAAATTCCCGGCAGGAGGCTCGGGTATAGATGGCTTCGGACAGGGTCATGGCTCCTCCTTTCCCGCGGCCGGAAAGGCCCGGAAAAAATTTTTCCCATTTTCTCTATTTTTGTGCGAATGGACAGGGATGTCAAGAGAATAAATGTGAAATTTTTGTAAAATCATACTTGCGCCCGGGGGGCATGTCTGGTAAAATACTATCATAAATTACATATCGGAGGATGTCCGCAGGAGAGCGAGGGCCGAAGCCCTCCACCGACGGCGTAAATCGCACAGGTAAGTGTGACTGCGGGCGGACGAGGTTCTGGAGAACTCCGCGGATGAGCGGATGCCGAAGGTGCAAGCGGCCTGGCCGTAATCTCTCAGGCAAAAGGACAGAATTGCGATTTACTGCCCCGTAGGGGAGACCAAGGGGTAAGTTTTTTCTTTTTCTGTTTGAGCAGAGGGAGGCGCGCCGTCGCCTCCCTTGTTTTGTTCCGGTCTGTAAATTTAAGAAAAGGAAGAGGAGAGAAAAGTATGGCACAGATTTATGATGCGATCGCGGCAGGAAACAGTTGGTTGAATAACATCGTGTGGGGCGTCCCCGCCCTGGTGCTCCTCATGGGCGCAGGTATTATCCTGACGGTGGGGCTGAAGGGCTTCCAGTTCAGGAAATTCGGCTACGCTATGAAGAATACCCTGGGCAAGATGTTCCAGAAGCAGGAGGCAAAGGCCGGTGAGGTCACCCCCCTGCAAGCCCTGACCACCGCCCTGGCGGCTACCGTGGGGACCGGCAATATCGCCGGTATCACCTTTGCCGTCACCCTGGGCGGGCCGGGGTCCATCTTCTGGCTGTGGGTATCCGCCCTGCTGGGTATGGCCACCAAGTATTCCGAGGTCCTGCTGTCCGTGAAGTTCCGGGAGCGCAACGTCGTAGGCGACTGGGTGGGCGGCCCCATGTACTACATCAAGAACGGCCTGGGTAAGAACTGGAAGTGGCTGGGGGCGGTATTCTGTATCTTTGGCGGCCTGGCCTCCTTCGGCATCGGCAACGCGGTGCAGGTGGGTGAGATCACCTCCGCCGTCAACACCGCCATCCGGTCCTTCGCCCCCTCCGCTGCGGAGCATGAGCTGGTCATCAACATCGTGCTGGCGGTGATCCTCATGGTCATCATCGGCGTTGTGCTGGTAGGCGGCATCAAGCGCATCGGCGAGGTCACAGAATTTATGGTGCCCATCATGTCCGTCATCTATATTGTGGCCTGCCTGCTGGTCGTCGGGGCCAACATCACCAAGGTGCCCCACGTGTTCGCCATGATCTTCCAGGGCGCTTTCACGCCCCAGGGCGTCACCGGCGGTGTGGCCGCCATCACCATCAAGACCTGTATCGAGTGGGGCGTCAAGCGCGGCGTGTTCTCCAACGAGGCCGGTCTCGGCTCTGCGCCCATCGCCCACGCCGCCACCTCCGAAACCAACCCGGTGAAGCAGGGCCTGTACGGCATCTTCGAGGTGTTCATGGACACCATCGTCATCTGCACTCTGTCCGGCCTGACCCTGCTGCTGGCCCTGGATGCGGAGACCATCAACTACGGCGTCAAGGGCACCACCGCCCTGAATGCCCAGGCCCTGGGCACCGTGCTGGGCGGCAAGGCCGGTGCGCTGATCATCGCCATTGGCCTGAGCCTCTTCGCCCTGTCCACCGTCCTCAGCTGGGGCCTCTACGGGACCCGCTGCTGGGAGTACCTGCTGGGGGAGAAGGCCGTGAAGCCCTATCAGATCATCTTCACCCTGGTGGTCATCATCAGCGCCACCATGGACCTGTCCCTGGCGTGGAACATCGCGGATACCCTCAACGGGCTCATGGCGATCCCCAACCTGATCGGTTTGATCCTGCTGTGCCCGGTGGTCTTCAAAATGACCAGGGAGTATTTCGACAACGAGAAGCGGCTGAGGAAGTAACCGCATAGAAGGGGAGCCCGTCCGACGGTGCCGGACGGGCTCCTGCGCTATCTGAAATGTAACTATTCTACGGCGAGCGTGTAGCCTGTCATCTCAGGCAGCAGGCTGAGAAGGGAGGTCACAGCGGTACGGGCCTTCTCATCTGCCGAGGTGAGCAGCCCGTTTTCAATGGCGCGCTGCTCCATGGCTTGCTTTTGATCCTTCGTGAAACCGGCATAGTCCTCAATGGAGATGCGGTTGAAGAGGTTGTCGCTCTCGTCGAAAATTTCCAGGCTGTCCTCCGGGATTTCGTGAGACAGGATCCTGCTGTCCGGCAGGGTGACGGTAACGGCCTTCTTCTCCTCATCCACTGCAACGGAGATGCCATCCATGTCCACACCGGCCTTGATAACGCCGTCGTAAGACACGATGAAGCTCTTGGTGGTAAAGGGGACCTTCCAGCCATAAAAGTCCACCTGGTTCTCAAAGCGGCCCATGTTGGTATAGTAGTAGGCCACCGTGGCAAGCTCCTGGACGGAGCGCAGCCGCTCCCCCAGCAGATCGCTGCTGACCACGGGGGGTTCCTCCCGGGAGCCCGTGGCGACGCCGTACAGGAACGCCGCCAGCGCTGCGCCGCAGAGGAGCAGCAGCGCCACACCGCCGATGATCAGCTTGGTCCGCAGGGGCATTTTCTTCGGTGCGATCTCCAGACCGGCCTCCAATTCGTCCTGCCGCATGGTGGGACACCTCCTTTGCTGTTCTTACCCCCTATCATACCGGGAAAAGGCGGAAAATGCAAGCGGAAGATTTCGGGGGAGGGGGGACCGTCAGCGGATCTCCTGCTCCAGGTCGTCGAAGACGGGGGCATCGAAAAACTCCCGCAGGGAGATGTCCAGCCCGTCACAGAGCTTCTTGATGGTGGAGACGGTGGCGCTGTGGTTCCGACCGCTGACGATGTTGTTGAGGGTGGACTGGGTCACGCCGCTGAGGGTGGCCAGGCGGTTGACGGTGATGTTCCGCTGGGCGCACAGCTCCAGGATCCTGGTGCGCACAGCCGTTGCCGTATCTATCATAAGGCCCACATCCTAACTCAAAAGAGATAATTTGAGTGTACCCGTTTTCTTAAAAAAATATTAACTCTTTTGAGTTGACTTTTACAACTCTCTGTGCTATACTGCCGAATGTTGAGAGATGCGGGGGTCAGAGGATCGATGACTTTCTCTTGACAAACCTGTCGGAAGGTGATATATTACACCTATCGACAAGCGATATATAAACCTTCCGGCAGATCAATACCGGGCCAGAGAGAAAGCGCCCAAAAGGAGGAACTATGCAGGAGCTATTGCAGGTACAGGACCTGACCAAGACCTTCCGGCTGTCCGCGAAGCAGCAGAAGTTGGAGAAAACCAGGGAGAAGGTCCGAACGGCGGTGAATCATCTCAGCTTTACCGCCTACGAGGGGGAAATTTTTGGGCTGCTGGGACCCAACGGCGCGGGAAAGACCACCACGCTGCGGCTGCTGTCCACCCTGATCCGGCCCGACAGCGGCGACGCGCTGGTGGACGGGGCCAGCGTGGTGCGGGAGCCGGACCAGGTGCGGGGACGCATCGGGTTTCTCACCAGCGAGCTGAAGCTGGAGGACTGCTTTACCCCAAACTACTTATTTGACTTCTTCGCCGCCCTCCACAAGGTGGACCCGGCGGTGCGGGACCGGCGGAAACAGGAGCTGTTTGGACGCTTCGGCATCGACAAGTTTGCCGAGGTGAAGGTGGCGAACCTGTCCACTGGCATGAAGCAGAAGGTGTCTCTGGTGGTGTCCATCGTCCACGACCCGGACATCATTATCTTCGACGAGCCCACCAACGGCCTGGACGTGCTGACGGCCAAGGTGGTGACGGACTTCCTCCAGGAGCTGCGGGACCAGGGGAAGACCATCATCGTCTCCACACACATTTTTAGTCTGATTGAGAAGCTCTGCGACCGGGTGGGGGTCATCATCAGCGGAAGGATGATCGTCTGCGACACCCTTGAGCGGGTATGCGACGGCATGAGCCTGGAGGACAGGTTCTTTGAGATCTATAAAGAAACGGCAGGTGACGTGGAATGAGAAGCGGGATTCTTACGATTATGAAAAAGGAGCTGGCCCGGTTCTTTGGGGATAAGCGGATGGTGGTCGGCGTCCTGCTGCCCGGTATCCTGGTTTACATCGGGTACAGCTTCATGGGCGGGGCCATGGGGAGCGCTTTCGGCGTGGACGAGGACTACACCCCCACCATCCAGGCGGTGAACCTGCCGGAGTCGATGGAGGTCCTGCTGCCCCAGACGGGGTTTGCCATCATGGAGGCTTCGGACGGAGAGGCGGCCAAGGAGGCCATAACCGCCCAGGAACTGGACCTGCTGCTGGAATTTCCGGAGGGATTTGATGGCGACGTCGCTGCCTACGAGGCGTCCTCCGGCGCTCCGGCCCCCAATGTGGAGGTCTATTACAACTCCGCCTCCACCAATTCCAGCTTTGCCTATCGGGCGGTGGTCGAGCTGATGGATGCCTATGAATCCCAGATGGTGAACAAGTTCGATGTCAACGCCGGTGGCGAGGGCTACGACCTGGCCACGGCGGAGGATACGACGGGGTTCTTCTTCGCCATGATGATGCCTATGCTGCTGATGATGTTCCTCTACTCCGGCTGCGCCGCCGTAGCTCCGGAATCCATCGCCGGGGAGAAGGAGCGGGGCACCATCGCCACCATGCTGATCACGCCCATCCGCCGCAGTGACGTGGCGCTGGGGAAGATCCTGGCGCTGGCGCTGATCTCCATGATCTCGGCGGCCTCCAGTACGGTGGGGACCGTTCTGGCGCTGCCCAAGATGATGGGCGGCATGACGGACGAGGTCAGCGCGGACATTTACGGCGTCCAGGACTATTTGCTGCTGGCGGCCGTGATTTTCTCCACGGTGCTGGTGCTGGTGACGCTGATTGCCGTGATTTCCGCCCTGGCCAAGACCATCAAGGAGGCGCAGACCTACGTCATGCCGGTGATGCTGGTGGTCATGGGGCTGGGAATCACGGGGATGTTCGGGGGCGGCGCCTCCCAGGAGCTGGCCCGTTACTGCATTCCGCTGTATAACAGTGTGCAGTGCATGATCGGGGTGTTCTCCTTCTCCGTGCTGCCCGCCGGGATTGCGGTCACCGTGGGAGTGAACGCCGCCGTGACGATTCTGGGGGTGTTCGTGCTGGCAAAGATGTTCAACAGTGAGAAAATCATCTTCGCGCGGTAAGGAAACCACTGGCGTTTTTCCTCCCGGTGTGGTACAATAGGGAAAACCAGCAACAGAGAGGTGTTTCCCATGTATGACGAGCTGACGGCGGTAGACGTCAAAAAGATGCGGGAGGAGATCGACTACCGCGTCCAGGTGCTGCGCCCGAAGCTGATTGCCGACGTGCAGACGGCCCGGGCCTTCGGCGACCTCAGCGAGAATTTCGAGTACAAGTGCGCCAAGCAGGAGAAGAACCGCAACGAGAGCCGCATCCGCTACCTACAGCGGATGGTCAGCACCGCGAAGGTGATTTCCGCAGACTCCGGCGACGATACGGTGGGGCTTTTTGACAAGCTTGTGGTCTTCCATGAGAAGCTCAACCGGGAAATGACCATGCGCATTGTCACCACCCTGCGCGCCGACGCGGGGAAGGGGCTCATCAGCAAGGAGTCTCCGGTGGGCAAGGCCCTTTTGGGCCGGAAGGCGGGGGACCGGGTCCACGTAAAGGTCAGCGAGGATGTGCAGTACGATATGGTCATCCGCTCCATCGAGAAGGGGGAGGACGACGAGTCGCTGGCAATCAGGAGATATTGAAAAAGGGCGGGCCTTACGGCCCGCCTTTTTTTCCCTATTTATAATACTGCTGAATTTTATCCACATTTTCGAGGTAGGTTTCTATATAGCCGCACTGCGGGCAGACCGCCACCTTAACGTCTCCAAAGCAGTTCTTGGGCAGCAGCCCCGACGTCTCCGGCCTGGTTACCCGCAGCATAGAACCGTGCATCGGATCCTTGAGGTCCAATCCCTCCAGCATTTCAGCTTCGCAGCGAATACATTTCCTCATGACCGTGATACTCCTCCTCTCTTTAGTACGCCACGCCCCAGATGATGTCCGTGGTACACTCCTTGCCACACACGGGGCACTTGCCGGTAGTGCCGGACTGGTCCAGGGGCATACACCGGGAGGTGACGCCCACCTTCTCCTTCATGGCCAGCTCGCAGTCCAGAGAGCCGCACCACTTGGTGTGGACGAAGCCGCCGCTGTTCTTCTCGATGAGGGCCTTGACCTCCTCCCAGGTCTCGGCGGCGAAGGTGTTCTCCTCCAGGTTCTTCTTGGCCATGGCGAACATGTTGGCGTGGATCTCGTCCAGGAGCTTCGCTACGGCGCTCTCCAGCTCGCTCAGGGGTACGAAGGTCTTCTCCCCGGTGTCCCGGCGGGCGATGCAGCACTGCTCCTTCTCCATGTCCTTCGGGCCGATCTCCACACGGAGGGGCACGCCCCGCATCTCGTATTCCGCGAACTTCCAGCCGGGGGCCTTGTCGCTGTCGTCCAGCTTCACCCGGACGCCCGCCTGCTCCAGCCGGTCCCGCAGGCCCTGGGCGGCCTCGATGACGCCGGGCTTGTGCTGGGCGATGGGCAGGACCACCGCCTGGATGGGGGCCACCCGGGGGGGCAGGACCAGGCCGTTGTCATCGCCGTGGGTCATGATGATTCCGCCGATGAGCCGGGTGGACACGCCCCAACTGGTCTGGTGGGGGTGGTGGAGCTGGTTGTCCGCGCCGGTGAAGGTGATGTCGAAGGCTTTGGCGAAGCCGTCGCCGAAGTAGTGGCTGGTGCCTGCCTGGAGGGCCTTCCGGTCGTGCATCATGCACTCTACGCAGTAGGTGTCCTCCGCGCCGGAGAACTTCTCCTTGTCGGTCTTCCGACCCCGGGTCACGGGCATGGCCAGGTAGTTCTCACAGAAGTCCGCGTAGACGTTCAGCATCCGAACGGTCTCCTCCACGGCCTCCTCGGCGGTGGCGTGCATGGTGTGGCCCTCCTGCCACAGAAATTCCCGGTGGCGCAGGAAGGGACGGCTGGTCTTCTCCCAGCGCAGGACCGAGCACCACTGGTTGTAGAGCTTGGGCAGGTCCCGGTGGGAGTGGATGATGTTCTTGTAGTGCTCGCAGAACAGGGTCTCGCTGGTGGGGCGGATGCAGTAGCGTTCCTCCAGCTTCTCACTGCCGCCGTAGGTCACCCAGGCGCACTCGGGGGCGAAGCCCTCCACGTGGTCCTTCTCCTTTTGCAGCAGGCTCTCGGGGATGAGCATGGGCATGGCCACGTTCTCGTGGCCCGTGGCCTTGAACTGCCGGTCCAACTCCTTCTGCATGTTCTCCCAGATGGCGTAGCCGTAGGGGCGATAGATGAACATGCCCTTGACGCTGGAGTAGTCGATGAGCTCCGCCTTTTTGCACACGTCGGTGAACCACTGGGTGAAGTCTACATCCCGGGCGGTGATGGCGTCCACCTGTCTCTGATCCTTTGCCATAGTTGCTTCTCTCCTAAATCTATTTGAATTTTTAGTGTATTCACTGGTTCCTTATTGTAGCGATTCAGACAGGAAATGTCAAGCGGAAGAGAGGGGAAATACCGGCATCGCGCGGGATTTGACAGAGAGAGGGGGATATGATAGAATGCCGGGAGAGAGGAGGTGCGCGATGAAAATTGCACTTTTGCAGCTCCTGCCCACCGGTACGCTGGAGGGGCAGCTGGAAAAGGGGCTGGAGGCATGTCGCCGGGCCAAGGCCATGGGGGCGGATATTGCCCTGTTTCCGGAGATGTGGAGCTGCGGATATGAGATTCCAGAGGACGTGGGGCGGCTGCGGGACCTTGCGGTAGATGCGGACGGCGCGTTTGTCTCCGCCTTCGGCGTGCTGGCGGCAGAGCTGGAGATGGCGGTGGCCGTGACCTTTCTGGAGCGCTTCGAGCCGCGGCCCAGGAACAGTGCGGCCGTATTTGACTGCCACGGAGTACGCCGGATGCTGTACGCGAAGGTACACACCTGCGATTTCGGCGACGAGGCCCGTCTGACGCCGGGGGAGGGCTTCTATACCGCCGATCTGGCTACGCCCGCCGGGTGCGTGAAGGTGGGTGCTATGATCTGCTACGACCGGGAGTTTCCTGAGAGCGCCCGGATTCTGATGCTCCAGGGAGCGGAGTTGATCCTGGTTCCCAATGCCTGTCCCATGGAGATCAACCGCCTCTCCCAACTGCGGGGGAGGGCATATGAGAACATGACGGCCATCGCTACGGCCAACTATCCCGCGCCCCATCCGGACTGCAACGGCCACTCCAGTATGTTTGACGGCGTGGCATACATACCGGAGCTGCCGGGTTCCCGGGATACCTGCCTCCTGGAGGCCGGAGAGGAGGAGGGGATCTACCTGGCGGAGTTGGACATGGACCTGCTGCGGGACTATCGCCGCCGGGAGGTTCATGGCAACGCCTACCGGCGTCCGGAGAAGTATGGACTTCTGCTCTGCGAGGAGAGGGAGGAGCCGTTTCTTAGACCGGACCGTCGGAAATAAAAGGGGGCCCCAGGGGCACGGATGGTCCGCGCCTCTGGGGCCCTTTGCGTGGGTTGGTTTTTCTCGGGTCGTGTTATGCGGCCTTGAACGCAAGGGCTGCTTCCAGCTCACCAAGGAAGGCGGTCAGGCGCTCGCCAAGGTCCATGACGATCATGTCGTCCTCGCCCTCGACGGTGACGGTGAGGTCAACACCCTTGTACTCTACGAAGTTCTCCAGAACCTCGCGGAGAATCGCCACGGTGACGATTTCGTCTGGGTCAAGGGGATCATCCTCGGTGTCGATGACCAGAGCCTCGTCAAGGCCCCAATAGATGGCCTGGGCGTATTCGTGGTCAGTCCACTGGAAGTCCTCGGGGAGCTCTATGTCCTCAATGCCCTCGTATTCGCGGAGAGCATTCAGCAGCTCGGCCAGGGTCACCAGACCGGCCAGAGGGGTTTCCTCGTCCTCAATGGTGGTGGCAGCAGAGGAAGTCGCAGGAACATCCGGTGTGTAGAACTCAGGGGTGGGCTCAGATGTACTGGGGGTAGTAGGTCCTTCAGGTTCAGATGCAACTGATCCAAATTTCAGTCCTACATTTTCCGTTACTTTTCATCCTGAGACACATACGCCACATTCTCATTGCGGTTACCACTGTTGTCCATTCGCCAAGAGCTATTGCCCAAATTCAGAGATGCAGCCTTATCCCGGGCGTAGATGTCATCGCCAGCTTCCGTGGCGGTATTGTTTTGAATTTCATTCTCTCCAGTCACAGTCAGCGCAGCACCGTATCCCACAAAAATGCCGCCGCCTCTGTTTGCGGTGTTGCCAGAGATTTTGTTGCCGCCACTGAGCGTAAGGTTGCTTCCTTCGGTCAGGAAAATACCGCCGCCACCGCGTATTCCCTTTTCATCTGTGCCAATTGCAGTATTGCCGGTGATGGTAGCATTACTAATAGTAACGTTTGAACCTGTGGCATGGATTCCGCTTCCGCAGAACGCAGAATCATTATTGCTGATTTCGCCACCTGTAATGTTGACTGTAGCTCTGGATGCTTTGAGTCCGGCACCGGCATCGTTATTAGCTCCTTCACCACCTCCGTGGTTTCCGCTAATACTACCGCCAGACATGTTGAATGTCGAACCAACAGCTGCGTTTACAGCGGCCTTGCCGGAATTGCCGGTGATACTGCCACTTTTCAAATTTAGGGTACTTCCATTATAAACAGATACCGCGCCGTCCCCACCAGTGATTTTCCCTGTTTGGCTCTCACTGTTGTCTTCAATGGTCAATTCAGAGCCTTCCCATACGATGATATTGTTCTTGTTGCTCTGCTTGGCTTCCTCCGAATTGTTATTTCCACCATCAATAGAATATCCATTCAAATCCAAGGAAACGGATATTTTGTATTGCTCACTGTCAGTTCCCCCAGGAGCTCCTATGTAGAGATTTGCGCGCAAGCTGCTATCGCCGGTTCCAGCATATTCCACATTCTCATTGAGCTGAACATTGCGGTTATCGCCGTCATCCCATGCCTCGATGCCCCAATGATTCAGGCCCTCATTCCAAGCATAGCCCGTGTGGCCGTTGTCCATCATTTGGCCCCCTTGGCCATCAATTGCATCTTGCAGTTGGCTAAAGCTCGCCGCAAATGCGGTAGTAGACAGCAGCGACAGCGCCATCACAAGCGCCAGGACCCGAGAAAAAATACGCTTTTTCATAGAATAGTTTCCTTTCTTTGCAT
>CAJUPS010000013.1:0-29144 GCA_910588045.1 uncultured Oscillospiraceae bacterium
GTTTTCCTCCGGGGATACCCGGAAGGCCACGGTCTTGTTCCTCCAGCGGTTGTGAGTGTCCAAATTCTTAGCTGACATTACGCTCCCATCCTTTCAAAGTCCAATTTGTCTGCCATTTCCGTCTGCTTGGACGGAAACAGGTGGGCATAGCGATAGGTGATCTCGATACTCTCATGCCCCACACGGTCAGCAATCGCCACAGCGGAGAAGCCCATGTCAATCAGAAGTGAGATGTGCGAATGCCGGAGGTCGTGGATTCTGATACGCTTGACCCCTGCCGACTTCGCCCCTCTGTCCATCTCATGGTGGAGATAGCTTTTCGTGATGGTGAAAATGCGCTCCTTCTTCTTGATACCGTAGAGCATCCCCAGGTAATCCTTCATCTCGTCACAGAGGAAGTTGGGCATTTTAATGGTGCGGTTGCTTTTCTTCGTCTTTGGCGTGGTAATGACGTCCTTGCCGTGGAGCCGCTGATAGGACTTGCTGATTTTCACCGTCCCGGCCTCAAAGTCAAAGTCTGCCGGGGTCAGGGCCAGCAGTTCCCCCTCCCGAATACCACACCAGTAGAGCATTTCAAAGGCGTAGTAGGAAACGGGCTTGTCCATCATGGCATCTGCAAACTTCTGGTACTCCGCTTTCGTCCAGAACAGCATTTCCTTCCGTTCCTCTGACCCCATGTTCCCAGCCTTGGCGGCGGGATTGGAGCGCAGCTCATAGAAGCGGACAGCGTGATTGAAGATGGCGCTAAGCTGGTTGTGCAGGGTTTTGAGGTAGGTAGCCGAGTAGGGCTTGCGCTTCTCGTCCCGGTAGGCCAGCAACTCGTTCTGCCATGCGATCACGTCCTTGGTGGTGATCTCGCTAATCTTCCGCTTGCCAAAGTAGGGCAGAATTTTCTTCTGGATGATGTTCTCCTTGGTCAGCCAGGTGTTCTCCTTGAGCCGGGGTTTCATATCCTTGGTGTAAAGCTCGGTAAAGGCTTCAAAGGTCATATCCAGGTCGCCGGAGGTCTGCATCTGGAAACTGCGCTCCCACTCCTGGGCCTCCCGTTTGGTGGCAAAGCCACGCTTGCACTTCTGTTTGCGCTCCCCCGTCCAGTCCTGATACCGCACCATGACGTACCATGTTCCTCTTGCTTCGTCCTTAAAGACTGGCATTTAGTTCCCTTCCTTTCTGGCCCCGTAGAGCCGTTCGTTGAAATACTGGCGGTTGACCCGCCCTGCGATGGTGATGAAGCCCTTGTCCTTCAATTCTTCGTTGAGCTGCCGGATGAGTTTATAGGCGTAGGGCTTCGATACACCCAGCTCGTCCGCAACTTCTTCCGCCCGGATGAATCTGTTCTCCATATGGATTCCTCCTTTCTTTTGATTTAACGCTATTTGCTTAACGTAGTCCTATTATACTAACTCTATTCCGTTATGTCAAGACCTTCCAACGAGAAAATATAAACAAATTTATTTATTTTTCTCTTGACTGGTCTAAACATATCTGTTATACTTCAAGTGTCCCCATTACATAGATTGGAGTTGGCAGTTATGGCGATTGGTGAACGTATTCGTTTCTTCCGCAACATGAAGGGCATCACACAGAAGTATCTTGGCATGGTGGTGGGTTTCCCGGAACGCTCCGCCGATGTGCGTATGGCACAGTATGAAACCGGGAGCCGCACCCCCAAGGCCGACCTGACAAAGACCCTGGCTGACTTCTTTGATATTTCCCCTGATGCCCTGACCGTCCCTGACATAGATACCGACATCGGCCTGATGCACACCCTCTTTGCTTTGGAGGATATTCGGGGGCTGACTATTGGGGAGATTGACGGCGAGGTTTGTCTGCGTCTGGACAAATCCAAAGGCAAGACCTATGCCAATATGCTTGATATGCTGTCCGCCTGGGCGGAGCAGGCCAAGAAGCTGGAGGCCGGGGAGATCACCAGGGAGGACTATGACCGCTGGCGGTACAACTACCCCAAGTACGACACCACCCTGCGGTGGGCAAAAGTTCCCTCACAGGAATTGAGTGATTTCCTGGTGGATGCACTCAAAGATAGCCCCGATACTGATGAATAGACAGCAAAAGCCCTTACCGACGTTGCCATCGGTAAGGGCTTTCTAATATGGTTGTCCTCACTTATAAGCCGCAAAAGAACATTCTTTACCCGCAATCCACTGGGGATACAGAATGATACGGCCTATGGGGAGCGTTATCAAATCGTTATCAAAAGAGAGATATAAAACCGCAAAATCGTTGTGCCGCAACGGGTTCGGAGTTTCAAAAACTCACTCCCACTCAATCGTCGCCGGGGGCTTGCTGGTGATGTCATAGCAGATCCGATTAACCCCCACCACCTCATTCACGATCCTGACACTAATCCTATCGAGCACCTCAAACGGAATCCTAGCCCAATCAGCCGTCATAAAGTCGCTGGTCGTCACAGCCCGCAGGGCCAGCGTATAGTCATAGGTTCTCCCATCCCCCATGACCCCCACGCTCCTGGTGTTGGTAAGCACAGCAAAATACTGACTGATGCTCCCCGCCAGCCCTGCTGCGGCAATCTCTTCCCGATAGATGGCGTCCGCATCCCGTAATGTATCCAGCTTCTCCTTCGTCAGATCCCCGATCACCCGGATGGCCAGCCCCGGTCCCGGGAAAGGCTGGCGGCTCACCAGATACTCCGGCAGTCCCAGCTCCCGCCCCAGCTGCCGCACTTCATCCTTGAACAGCAGCCGCAGAGGCTCGATAATCTCCTTAAAATCCACATAATCCGGCAATCCGCCCACATTGTGGTGGCTCTTAATGACCGCCGCATCCCCGGCCCCGGACTCGATGACATCGGGGTAAATCGTCCCCTGCGCCAAAAAGTCCACCGCGCCGATCCTCTTCGCCTCTTCCTCGAAGACGCGGATGAACTCCTCTCCGATAATCTTCCGCTTCCTCTCCGGCTCCGTGACCCCGGCCAGCTTCTCCAAGAACCGCTTCTCCGCGTCCACCCTGACAAAATTCATCGCCCAGGGCTTGAAGGCTTCCTCCACCTCGTCGCCCTCGTTTTTCCGCATGAGCCCGTGGTCCACGAATACGCACGTCAACTGCTCCCCCACGGCCTCCGCCAGCAGAGCGGCGCACACGGAGGAATCCACCCCGCCCGACAGCGCCAGCAGCACTTTGCCGCCGCCCACCTTCTCCCGAATCGCGGCGATAGCGGTCCGCTTGTAGTCCTCCATGGTCCAGTCGCCCTTGGCTCCGCAGACCTCATAGAGGAAGTTCCGGATCATCCCCACACCGTTCTCCGTGTGGTTGACCTCCGGGTGGTACTGCACCCCGTAGAACCCCCGCTTCACGTCGGCAATGGCCACATTGGGGCACGCCCTGGAGTGGGCGGCGAGGATGAACCCCTCCGGCACCTTCTCCATGTAGTCCCCGTGGCTCATCCAGCTCACGCCCTTCTCCGGCAGTCCCTTGAACAGAGGGCACGCCGTATCATAGAAGGTCTCCGTCTTCCCGTACTCCCGGGCGGAGTCATCCTGGGCGGCGGTGACCCTGCCCCCCAGGGTATGGGCCATCAGCTGGCACCCGTAGCAGATGCCCAGCACGGGCACGCCCAGCGCAAAGATCTCCGGGTCCACATGGGGCGACGTCTCCAGGTAGACGGAGTTGGGCCCCCCCGTAAAGATGAACCCGATGGGGTTCATCCCTTTCAGCTCCTCCAGCGGCGTGGTATAGGGCTTCACCTCGCAGTAAACGCCGCACTCGCGGACCCTGCGGGCGATCAGCTGGTTATACTGTCCGCCGAAATCCAGGACAACGACCATTTGATGGGCCAAGCAAATCCCTCCTCCCTCGAAAATCAATCTCTGAACACGATTCCGTGCTCGTCGGCGGACTCGATCACCGCCAGGGCGTGGTAGTTGAGCCCCATCTCCCTGAGCCGGTCGCCGCCGCCCTGGAAGCCCTTCTCGATGGCGATTCCGATGCCCTCCAGCCGGGCCCCCGCCTGCTCCACCAGGTCGCACAGTCCGCGGACAGCCTCGCCGTTTGCCATGAAGTCGTCGATAATCAGCACCTTGTCCGCTGCGGTCAGCCACTCCTTGCTGAGAATCTGGGTGACCTTCTTCTTGTAGGTGTACGAAAAGATCTCACTCTGATACAGGCCGCCCTCGATGTTGTCGCTCTTGGCCTTCTTGGCGAAGACCATGGGTACGCCGTACCGCTGGGCGCAGATCGTCGCCAGCGCAATGCCGCTGGCCTCGGCGGTGAGGACCATGGTGATGCCCTTGGTGTCAAAAAATTTCTCGAACTCCAGGGCGATGTCCTCCATCAGCTTCACGTCCACCCGGTGGTTGAGAAAGCCGTCCACCTTGATGATGTTGCCGGGCAGCACCTTGCCCTCCCTGCGAATGCGTTCCTTCAGCTGGTCCATCTTCGTACCGTCCTTTCCCGAAATAGTTTTTATGCGCGGCCTCCCGCGCTTCCCTGCCTCCATTATGACAAGAAATCCGTCCCTTGGCAAGTGGAGAAATGGACAAACTTGTCTTTTTTTCTCCTTCCCGCCTCTGTGCGCAAAGCCGTCTCCGGGTCCTCACGGGCCCGGAGACGGCTCTTACCTACATATCGCTGAGGCAATCCCTGTTTTTCCAGAAATACTCCACGCCGGAATAGATGGTGGTGACCACGATCACCGCCACGCACAGCGTGTTCAGCGCCCTGGGAATGGGCAGGAACATCAGCACGATGCACACCATGGTAGAGGCGGTCTTGACCTTCCCGGACCACCCTGCGGCGATAACCCGCCCCTTGTCGCTGGCAACCATTCTCAGCCCGCTGACGCCGAACTCCCGCACGATGACAATCAGCAGCGCCCAACCGGGCATCTGCCCGATTTCCACGAACCACAGCATCGCCGCCGTCACCAGCATCTTGTCCGCCAGCGGGTCCGCGAACTTTCCGAAATCGGTCACCAGTCCCCGCTTCCTGGCGATCTGTCCGTCCAGCATGTCGGTCAGGCTGGCAATGATGAAGATCGCCAGCGCAATATAGGCCGCAAAGGGCACGTCCAGATATAGCACCAGCAAAAACGGCAGAATCAGCACAATCCGCAGCAGCGTCAATTTATTCGGCAGATTCATTTTTCCTCTTCCTCTCTTCCTCCAGGGCCATAGCCCAGCTCTCCGGGTACTTCTCCCGCATATAGCGGGCCCTGGGCGACTCCTGTCCCAGCAAGTCCGCCTCCAGGATTTCCTCCATCTCCACCCGCCGGATCCACGCCCGGCTCTTCTCCGGCGCCTCGGGCCACCGGATGAGCCGGATGGTTCCCCGCCGTTCCTCCTCCAGCAGCGCCTCGTACACGTCGGGGATGGCGGTCTCCTCCTCCACGGCCACCTCGGCCGCCGACACATACTCGTTGGGAATCGCCGTTCTCTCCATCCCCTCCCGCCAGGCGCAGCGGTACAGGGACGCCCTCTTTCCCCGGTACAATTCCTCCAGCGCCCCGGGGAAATACTCCTGGTAGTACAGCTCTCCGGCCTTGGTATATCCATAGGTGTACTCAAAGTGCCTGATGCCATACAGCAGCGCCATGGGCTTCAGCGCCGTGAGGCACACCTGCCTCGGCTTCCCGAAAAACTCTGTCACACTGGGCTTTAATACTGTCAGCCCTGCCACAGGGGACGCATGATACAATTCCATCCTACTTCTCCACCAGCTCGCCCGTCAGCTCCCCGTCCATGACCCCGGTGATCCTGACCCGGACGAAGCTTCCCGCCTCCGGCTCCCCGTCTGCGGTAAAGTAGATGCGCCCGTCGATGTCCGGGCTCTCCGCCCAGCTCCGGCCCACATAGGACATGGACTGCCCGTCGAAGCCCTCGCAGAGGACCTCGACGACCTCCCCCTGCATCTCCTCGTTCCGCTCGTCCATGATGCGGGACTGGATGTCCACCACCAGCTCGGCCCTTCGCTGCGCCTCCTCGGTGTCCACCCGCTCCATCTTTGCCGCCGGGGTCCCCTCCTCCGGGGAGTAGGGGAACACCCCCGCCCGGAGCATCCGCTGGTCCCACAAAAACTGACAGAGCTCCTCGAACTCCGCCTCGCCCTCGCCCGGCAGCCCGGTGATGATGCTCGTCCGCAGCACCAGACCGGGAATCCTCTCCCGCAGCTGCTCCAGCAGGGCCTCGATATACGCCTTGTCCCCCCGCCGGTTCATCTTCTTCAAAATCCCGTTGTTGCAGTGCTGGAGGGGGATGTCCAGGTACTTCAGGATTTTCGGCTCTCTGGCAATCACGCTGATCAGTTCCTCATCCATCTGGTCCGGGTACAGATAGTGCAGCCGGATCCAGTGGAAATCCAGCTTGCACAGCGCTGTCAGCAGGTCCGCCAGATGGTGTTTCCCATCCCAGTCGGTGCCGTACCGGGTAATATCCTGGGCTACGACGATCAGCTCCTTCACGCCTCTTGCCGCCAGATTCCCGGCCTCCTCCAGGACCTTCTCCATGGGCCTGCTCCGGTACTTCCCCCGCAGCTTAGGAATGATGCAGAAGGCGCACCAGTTGTCGCACCCCTCCGCGATTCTGAGGTAGGCGTACCAGGAGGGCGTGGTCAGGACCCGTCCGAACTCGTCCACCGGCGCGTCGATGCTGTCGAAATACCGGGGGTGCTTCCCGTCCATCACATCCTCCACGGCGGTGAGGATGTCCTTATAGCTCCCGGTCCCGAGAATCCCGTCCACCTCCGGAAGCTCCGTGGGCACGTCCTCCCCGTAGCGCTGAGTCATGCACCCGGTCACCAGGATCTTTTTGATTTCTCCCTGGGCCTTCAGCTCCCCCATCTCCAGGATGTTCTGAATCGCCTCCTCGTTGGCGGAGGTCAGAAATCCACAGGTGTTCACGATGACCACGTCCGACCCCTCCGGGGCCGGACACAGGGTATGCCCTGCCTGGCGGCAGAGCGCCATCATCTGTTCGCAGTTGACTACGTTTTTCGCGCAGCCCAGGGAAATGAAGTGCAGTTTGTATGGCATCGCTGTCTCCTTTTGCCGCCTAGGCGCTCGGCCACCGGCCGAGTGCCGGGACGGTCGTTTAGACGCCGAAGGCGGCTAAATGACGTCCCCGCGGGCAGCTCGTTTAGCTCCTTCTTGGTCGAAGGCCCGGGACCTACGCGGCCCCGGACTCCGCGGGTACTTTTTGTGTGAACAAAAAGTACCCAAAAAGTCACTTAGGAAACGGGGTTTCCTAAGAACCTTCCTGATTACGGGGGTTATTGTTTTTTTGCGCCCGAGGCACAGATTTCCGGTCTAAACTGATTGCGGTCCGCTTATCAGTCTTTCGCGTCTATTTTAGCGTGGTGATCGGTAGCCCCTACCGTCTTGCTTTGGCTAACTCCCCGGGGTGCTTGGGGGGAGATTTATGCAAATACTTTACGGCGGATGGCTTCCTCTAATAGCTTCGGCTGAATCTCCGGATACGTCCAGTTCCCCTCTGGCGGTTCTTCCAGCAGGAAAAGCTCCTCGATCTCGCTATGTAGCTCCCCAAAAGAGTAAATTTCCGCCGCATACAGTCCGCCGAAGGACTCCTCTGCGTCATCCCTTACTACAGAATACACGCACACTGGCCGGATGGAAAACGCCTCCGCTCCCGTCTCCTCCCGCAGCTCCCGCGCAGCAGTCTGTTCGACGGTCTCTCCTGCCTCCCGATGTCCTCCGGGAACCTCCAGCGTGCTCCGCTCCTTATGCCTGCAATAGACCCATTTCCCATCGTGCCGGGCCAAAATCACTGCGAATTTCACAAGAGCGTCGTCTACCTCGTCATAAAATCGCACGTCCCTAATCATACCCATCCTCTATCATCTCCGTATACCACCCCATGGCGGCCTTCACGTCGCTCCACGCGAACCCCCGCCGCAGCAGGGCGTCACTGACCCGCTTCTTCTCCCTGGGGTCCGCCAGATCTCCTCTGCACTTCTTCTGAATCAGCCCGTCCAGAATTTCCGCCGCCTCCGGCATCTCCTCCAGCGCCTCGTCCCAGAGCTCACGGTCCACACCTCTCCGGCGCAGCTCCTCCCGGACCCGGGCGGGCCCATAGCCCTTCCCGCCGTAGTGCCGCACCAGCGCGGCGGCATACCCCGCGTCGTCCACGGCCCCGATGTCCTCCAGCCAGTCCGCCGCCGCCTGGGCGTCGGATTCGTCGTTTCCCTTCTTCACCAGACGCCGGGTCAATTCCCTCTTGGACAGCGCCCTGGTCCCAATCATATTGGCCGCCGCAGCCTTCGCGGAGGACGTCCGTGCAGAAGTCCTCACCGCCTCCAGCGCTTCCGCGTCCAATTCTATCCCGGCCCTGAGCCCGAACCGCAGCAGCTCCTCCTCCGTCACCCGCAGGATGTCCCCATCCTCCAGCTTCACGAGGAACCGCCCCTTCTTCCGTTCAGACCTCTTGACTTCCTCTATCCGCATCAAATCCAGCTCTCGTCTACTTCCCGCTTCTTGTTCCGGTTCATGAGGGCGCCGATCACATCTTGCACATTCTCCCCCTCATACAGCACCCGGTAGGCGCATTGACAGATGGGCATCTCAACCCCCGCCTTCTCCGCCAGCTGGTGTGCGCTGAGGGCGGCGTAGTAGCCCTCCACTGTGGCGCCCACTTCCTTCATCGCCTCCTGCACGCCCTTCCCCTGGCCGATGAGGATCCCGCACCGCCGGTTCCTGGAGTGCATGGACGTACACGTCACGATGAGGTCCCCCATGCCGGAGAGCCCCGCGAAGGTCTCCTTCTTCCCGCCCAGAGCGACCCCCAGCCGGGCCATTTCCGTCATGCCCCGGGTCATCAGCAGCGCCTTGGTGTTATCCCCCAGCCCCATGCCGTCGCTGATCCCGCAGCACAGGGCCAGCACATTTTTCAGCGCCGCGCCCAGCTCCACCCCCAGCACGTCACTGTTGGTGTATACCCGGAACCTGGGGCTCATGAACACATCCTGCACCAATTCCGCCGCCGCCTGGTCCTCGGAGGCCGCCACCACGCCGGTGGGTACTCTCCGCCCCACCTCCTCGGCATGGGAGGGTCCGGACAGCGCCACCACACGGCCCTTGCCCTGCAATTCCTCCTCGATGATCTGGGTCAGACACAGCGCCGTATCCTTCTCGATTCCCTTGGCCACGCTGACCACCACGGCGTCCTCCCGCAGCAGCGGCGCGGCCTTCCTGGCCGTCTCCCGCACAGCGAAGGACGGCGTCGCCATCACCACCAGCTCGCTGTCCTTCAATACATCCATGCTGGTGGTAATCTGCAATTCCTCCGGCAGCGACACGCCCTTGAGCATGGGATTTTCCCGCGTCTCCCGCAGCACCTCCGCTTCCTTCTCCAGGAAGGACCACAGCGTCACGTCGTTCCCGTTGTCCAGCAGCAGCAGACTGAGGGCCGTCCCCCAGCCGCCGGAACCCAAAACCGTAATTTTCATCGTCAAAACGCCTCCTATCCCTGCTTTTTATGCAGGGAGAATTTACTTTCCGTCCCGGTCAGCAGCCGCTTGATATTGGCCCGGTGCTGCCAGACCACCAGTCCCCCTATGATAAATGCCAGCACCACGATCTGCCAATAGGGATAGCAATACCAGCTGATAAACGGGAAGCTCGCCCCGGCCCACAGGGACCCCAGGGACACATATTTCGTCAAGACCGCCAGCAGCAGGAACCCGCCCCAGACCACCAGCGCGATCCGCCAGTCGATCATGATGGCGATGGTCCCGCCCGACAGGATGCCCTTGCCCCCCTTGAAGTGGAACATGCAGGGGAACATATGCCCCAGCAGACAGAACAGGCCCGCCCAGTATTGCCCGAAGGTCCCGCCAACCAGCATCCCCGCCGCCAGCAGGGCCACGACCGCCTTGAGCACGTCGGTGAGAATCACCACCAAGGTCAGAAATCCGCCGAAAGTCCGGTAAAAATTCGTCAGCCCGGCATTGCCGCTGCCGTGGTTCCGGATGTCATCCCGTAAAATATACTTAGAAACAATGACCGCCCCGTTGAAGCAGCCGCAGAAGTAAGCGATAACCGCCGCAGGAAGCATCGCCACCCCGAAGTATCGCAGCCAATCCATAAAACTCACAGGCATGATTGCATCAATCCTCCTTATCGCCCTTCTGGCGTATCGTCATGCGGACTGGCGTCCCCTCCAGTCCGAATACATTCCGTATTTGATTCTCCAAATATCGCTGATAGGAGAAGTGGAACAGCCGCGCGTCGTTGCAGAAGCAGATAAAATGGGGCGGCTTGATCCCCGCCTGGGTCATATAGTAGATTTTGAGCCGCCTGCCCTTGTCCGTGGGCGGCTGCACTCTCGTCTGCGCGTCCGCCAGCACGGAGTTGAGCATCCCCGTGGTGATCCTCGTGGCGGCCTGGTTGTTCACATACTGGATGAGCTCAAAGAGCCGTTCCACCCTCTGCCCGGTCATGGCGGAGATAAACAGGATCGGCGCGTAGGTCATATAGGAGAGGTCCCGCCGGACCTCCTCCCGCATCTTGTCCATGGTCTTCCCATCCTTCTCGATGAGGTCCCACTTGTTCACCACGATAATGCTGGCCTTCCCCGCCTCGTGGGCCATTCCGGCCACCTTGGTATCCTGTTCCGTGACCCCCTCCTGGGCGTCGATGAGAATGAGGCACACGTCCGCCCGCTCAATGGCCATCTGCGCCCTCAACACGCTGTAGCGCTCGATGCTCTCGTCCACCTTGGACTTTTTCCGCATCCCGGCGGTGTCGATGAAGACGTATTTCCCCGTCTCGTTCTCAAAGTAGCTGTCGATAGCGTCCCGGGTGGTCCCCGCCACATCGCTGACAATCGTCCGCTTCTGCCCCAGAATCTTGTTGGTCAGCGAGGATTTCCCCACGTTGGGCTTCCCGATGATGGCCACCTGGATTCTGTCGTCGTCCTCGTCGTCGTCCCCCTCGGGAGGGAAATACTTCACGCACTCGTCCAGCAGGTCCCCGGTCCCGTGGCCGTGGACTGCGGATACGGCGATGGGGTCGCCCAGCCCCAGGTTATAGAACTCGTAAAAATCCGGGTCCACCGTCCCGGTGGAGTCCATCTTGTTCACCGCCAGGACGATGGGCTTGCCGCTCCGTTGCAGCATTCCCGCCACCTCCTGGTCGGAGGCGGTGAGACCCGTCTTGATGTCGGTGAGGAACACGATCACATCCGCGTGGTCAATCGCCAGCAGCGCCTGTTCCCGCATGAAGGTCAATATTTCGCTGTCGGTCCTCGGCTCGATGCCCCCGGTGTCAATCAGGGTGAATTTTCTTCCGTTCCAGTCGGATTCCCCATAGATTCTGTCTCTTGTCACCCCGGGGGTGTCCTCGACGATAGACAGTCTTTGCCCGATTAACTTATTGAACAGTGCGGATTTACCCACATTGGGTCTTCCGACGATGGCGATAATTGGTTTCGGCATGGTAAAACTCCTTCTGCGCGCCCTTCGGGCGCGGGGAAATTATTTCTTGAATTGGCCCGGGACCTAGGCACTCGGCCCCCGGCCGAGTGCCGGGACGGTCGTTTAGACGCCGGAGGCGGCTAAATGACGTCCCCGCGGGCAGTTTGTTTAGCTTCTTCTTTGTCGAAGGCCCGGGACCTACGCGGCCCCGGACTCCGCGCCTACTTTTTGTGTGAACAAAAAGTAGGCAAAAAGTCACTTAGGAAACAGGGTTTCCTAAGAACCTTCCTGATTACGGGGGTTATTTTTTTGCGCCCGAGGCACAGTCTGACCGGTCTAAACCTGACTGCTGTCCGCTTACCGGTCTTTCGCGTCTATTTCAGCGTGGTGATCGGTAGCCCCTACCGTCTCGCTTTCGCTAACTCCCCGGGGTTCTAACTGGTGGACCTCCGGGTCCTCCGTCCTGCCCAGCAGATAGTCCACAGAGCACCCTAGATAATCGGCTATCAGTACCAAATTCCCAGAATAAATATTCGATGATGGTTTCCGCTTCCACACATTGAATACGCTTTGTGATATTCCTGTTTCTTTTGACAGCCGGTATGCTGTTATTTTGCGTTCTGCTAAAATTTGTAAGATAATTTCTGTATGTTCCATAGCAAATCACTTTCTTGATAAACGATATTTTATGCGCATTTAATCTCGACTACACAAGTATTATCGTGTATACTATAGCATATTTGAAAAGGAGGCAACCCTTTATGACGGACATTTTACGTGAACTTTACGACAGCGACCAAAGTTTCTCTGGAGAACCCACGGAAAAACTCCGCGAACTAGGCCAACAGGAGTGCGAGCTGTGGGAAGCGGTCAAGCCGCTCATTGGCCTGGAGATGATCGACAAAATCAACAACGCCCAATCCGCCACATGGAGCGAGGAGAATTTCATCTGGTTCCGGAAAGGCTTCCGCCTCGGCGCCGCATTGATTTTAGAGCTTACATAGCCCCCGTCCCCGCCAAAAGCGACAAGCAGGATTTCGGACCACTTGCCAAGGCTTCCCGTAGAGGGTAGGGGCTCCCGACCAGCATGTGCGGGTAGCCGCAGGAGACTTCCGAAGCGGACAGCAGTAAGGTTCAGACCGGCCAGACCGTGCCACGGGCGCAAAACAAAATCAAAACATAAGGGATTCTTAAACCGCCAGGTTTAAGCGCGTTTTTGCCTACTTTTGCCGCGTGGCAAAAGTAGGCGCGGAGTCCGGGGCCGCGTAGGTCCCGGGCTATCGACGAGAAACCGCTCCCCTGCCGCGCATAGCGCGGCAGCCTACTTTCTATCGAGCATGGCGTCCAGCAGGTCAAACCCATCCTGCTCCACCACGGTGACCGGGACCCCAAGGGCGGCCTCCACGTCGCCGACGTGGAGGTCATCCAAAAAAACATCCCCCCCGTGTCGGAGCATGTTGACAGGAATCAGCAACCGCGCCCCCAGGTCCCTGCCCTTCAGCTGGGCGATCAGATCCCCCCCGGTGACCAGCCCCGCCACGTCGATGGTGTGCCCGAAGAAATCGTTCACAATGGCGACGACCTGTCCGCTCACGCCGGTTTTCTCCCGGGCCTTGTCCGCCAGCTCCTGGAGGAAGGGCCGGGCACTGACGCCTGTGGCGATGGTGAAGGGCGGAGCTTCTATGGGGCCATCCTCCAGCCGCAGCCCGGCCTCGAACTCGGAAACCAGACTGCGCAGCATCCCCACACCGTTCTCGATTTGCACATAGTCCTCGTAGTAGTCCTCCCCGGGCAGCGCGCGGCCCGCCCGCAGGTACATCTCGTCAGAGCAGAAGAACATCCTGGTCCCGTACCGCTCCAGGCAGACCTCCCCGAAGGCGTCCACCTGGTCGATGACCTGATTGGCCGTCTCCCGGTCCACGGGCCTGAGTTTTGACAGCCCCTCCCGGAATCTGGTCAGCCCCACCGGCACCACCGAACAGCTGGCAAACCCCCATGCCGCCATGTCCTCCATGGTCCTCTGGAGCTGGTCCCCGTCGTTGTACCCGGGGCAGAGGACGATCTGCCCGTTCATCACGATGCCCGCCGCGCCGAACCGGCGCATAGCCTCCAGGCTCTCGCCCCCGGCCCTGTTGCCCAGGAGGATGGAGCGCAGCCTGGGGTCCGTGGCGTGGACGGAGACGTTGATGGGACTGATCCGCAGGTCGATGATCCGCTGGACCTCCCTGGGAGAGAGGTTGGTCAGGGTGATATAGTTGCCCATGAGAAAGCTGAGTCTCGCATCGTCATCCTTGAAGTACAGCGTATCCCGGCACCCCGGGGCCATCTGGTCCACGAAGCAGAACAGGCAGTGGTTGGAGCAGGGACGGGGCTCGTCCATGAGGTATGTCTCAAAATTCAGGCCCAGCTCCTCGGCCTCCGGCTTCTTCACCTGCACGGTCCGGCGAGCGCCGTCCGGCGCTTCCAGCTCCAGGGTCGGGTCGGGGTCGTAGCCGAAGAACCGGTAGTCCAGTACGTCCTCTATGCCGTGGCCCCCGATGGAGAGCAGCTTCTCCCCCGCCCGCACCCCCGCCCGCTCCGCCGGGGAGCGGCGGTCAATGGATCGAATGACAGTAGACATGTCGCCTCCTGATGCAATTTCTTTACAGAGAAGAGTATACTGTAAATTCTTCCCCATTTCAAGTTGAAATTCCACAGGATGCCGGAAGAAAACGGAAAAACCTTTGACGTGCACGTCCTTTACAGCCCGTCCATGCTGTGCTATAATGCTTCCCGACTGGTTTCCACACCCAGTCCAAGCGCGGAACATGCGCCCGCGTTCGTTCGGCCATCCCCGATGGACCGTTCTCTAAACAAAAAATGGAGGTATTTTAGCATGAAAACCAAACTGACCGTCCGCGAAATCACCCTGGCCGCCCTGGTGGGGGCCCTGTACGTCACCATGAGTTACTTCGGCAACATCTTTGGCTGGACCTACGGCATCTTCCAGTTCCGCTTTGCCGAGGCGCTGACCGTGCTGCCCTTCCTGTGTCCCCCCACCGCGTGGGGCCTGTTCGCCGGGTGCATCCTGACGAATCTCCTGAGCCCCTACGGCCTGCCGGACCTGATCTTTGGCTCCCTGGCCACCCTGATCGCCGGACTGTTCACCGCCCGGTGCCGAAACAAGTGGCTGGCCCCCCTGCCGCCGGTGCTGTGCAACGGGCTGATCGTGGGCGCGCTGCTGACCTGGGCGGAGACGGGCTTTACCGCCGCCTTTCCCGCCACCTTCGCCTTCAACGCCGTGTCCGTAGGGGGCGCGGAGCTGCTGGTGTGCTATGTCCTGGGCCTGCCCCTGCTGGCGCTGCTGGACAAGACCCAGGTCATGCCCCGGCGTCTGGCGTGAGAGACACCGGCGGCGCCGGTCAGAGGAGGAGGGAGCAAATGCTTGGCACCTGTTCGGAACGCGGTTCCGACGCCGCGCGGAGGTATCATCTGATCCGCGGCGCTATCTTCGGACACGTCATCGGAGACGCATTGGGCGTGCCGGTCGAGTTCGTCCCGAGGCAGCGGCTTTGCCTCCATCCCGTTGGCGGGATGTTGGACGGCGGAGACCGGGGGTATCCGGCAGGCACGTGGTCGGACGACTCCTCCATGACGCTCTGCGCCCTGGAGAGCCTGACCGTGTGCGGCGGCTATGACGGCGCGGACATGATGGGGAGGTTCGTCAGGTGGGCGCGGGAGGGGTACATGACCTCCACCGGACGGGCCTTTGGGATTGGAAGGACCACCTTTTCCGCCCTCTGCCGTTTTCGGCGGGGCGGGTCCTCCGCAGGATACGGCGGGTCAGGCGAGCGGGACAACGGCAATGGCTCACTCATGCGAATACTGCCGGTGGTCCTGTTCAATTTTTTCAGTAAGACCGCCGGATCGGACGAGAAAAAGCTGGAAATTGTTTACCAGGCGTCACAGCTGACCCATGCGCATCCGCGCACTCTGGCCGCCTGCGGGATCTATTCTTTTATCGCCTCGCAGCTGCTTTGCAGCGCGGAAATGTCCTCTGTTCGGCTGGGCTTGGAACGGGGCGAGGAATTTTATCAAGGGCATGGGGAGTACCGCCATTTTGCCGGATTGTTTTCCCGGGACTTCGCCTCTCTCCCGGTTGAGGCGATTAAAAGCGGCGGGTATGTGGTGGATACGCTGGAGGCCGCCGTATGGTGCCTGATGAATACCAGCTCCTACCAGGACTGCGTATTGAAGGCGGTCAATCTGGGTGGGGATACGGATACCATTGCCGCCGTTGCCGGTGGTCTGGCCGGGATCCTGTACGGCGAGGCAGCCCTGCCAGAGGAGTGGGCAGCACAGCTGGCGGACAGCAGCAGAATCGACCGTCTGTGCAAAGAGGCTGCGGAGGTGTGGGGATAGGTATGGGTTGGAACAAGGTGTGAAGCCTAAAAGAACACTACAGGAAGCAAGAGGATGAATGCGACAGGCTCTGGTTTCGCTGCCACTTGTAGATGGCCTGGGACCCTTCAAAACCGAAGAACTAGTGCCTTTTTCGGAGGGGGTGTTGATGGTCAGCTGCTACTCTCGGGACTGTATGGGACGACATCCTCTTTTATGATTCTAATTTCTGCAATTCTACAGAAGCCGGGAAAGGGTAACACTGGCCTTTCCCGGCCTGCCGTGGTATAAAAAATAAATGCGAAAGAACCGAACCGCCCATTTGTGGGGCTTTGTGTTCTTTCGCATTTAATATTACAGCCTGCTTGCAAAAAGGGGGTTGACAAATGGAAATATGTGTGGTATTCTATGCTATGCTGATGTTTGCCGGTGTGGTGGAATTGGCAGACACAAGGGACTTAAAATCCCTCGGTAGCGATACCGTACCGGTTCGAGCCCGGTCACCGGCACCATCGGGGATTTAGGATGTTTCAAATATCGCGGCGTAGAGCAGTTGGCAGCTCGTCGGGCTCATAACCCGGAGGTCGTAGGTTCAAGTCCTACCGCCGCAACCATAAAACGGCTGATTTCATACGAAATCAGCCGTTTTTCTTGTCAAAAAGTTCAGAGACATTTTTTGTGATGCTTATCTGATGCTTATTTTTTATTTTCTTCTGCATCGCTGATGCTTATCCGCTGCTTGTGCTGCTTACCAGCCCATTTTCATTCCTGTCGGGGCAGGTTCTTCCTGCGGAGCCGGAGCGGGTTCTCTTTGCTGCGGTCTTGCCGAATAAATGTCACCCAACTTTGCCACACTGTCCCGCTTGTGATCGTCCAAGGCATGACCGTACTTGTCCAGTGTGATGGACGGATTGGCATGGCCTAGGAGCCGGGAGAGCGTCACTACGTCCATACCCTGCTCCAGAGAGCGGGTGGCAAATGTATGACGCAGTGAATGAAAATTTGCATCTGGGATGCCGGCCTGGCGGATGCACCGCTTGAACAGATCCTGATAGGTGCGCGGCTCGTAAGGAGAGCCATTTTCCTGGCAGAACACGTAACCCTCCGGGTTATAGCAGTAATCCTGCTCTTTGATCGACATCTGGATACTCCGGTACATCTCAAAATCATGGAACAGCTCGTCCATGATGAACACACGTCTGCGGGAATTGTCAGTCTTGGTGGTGGGCATGGTTTTGACGGTGGTGGAAGCAACAATAGAATCATCATGATTGGGCAGGCGGTTTCGCGTCTCACATATCAGGAACGATCTGTTTTCCATGTCTACATTTTCCCACCGCAGGCCGCACAATTCCCCCAGACGCAGGCCGGTAAACATATCGAAGATGATGCCGAATGCGGCAGGTTCTGGAGCCAGACGAGCGGCTGTCATCAGCCGTCTTTGTTCCTCCCTACTTAACACACGCATTTCTGTTTTGGTGGCTTTCGGCAAGCGGATACCTTCAATCAAATTCTCTTGCAGGAGATGATTCTTCACAGCCTGTCCGAAGGCCATGTGCATCATGTTCCGCAGGTTGGTCAGCGTTTTGGGAGCGAGGCCGCCTTTCCGTGCCTGATTGCCGCTTTTGGCGCGCTCATTGAAGAACGCCTGCAAATCGTCCGCCCGCAGGGTGTTCATGTATAGGTTGCCGATTTGCGGCTTGATGTGGGCGCGGACATAAAGTTCATAGCTGCAATAGGTGGAGTGCTTGATGGTAGGCCGGGCGTAGTTCTCCAGCCAACGATCCATCCATGCACCGAGCGTAATGATCTCACTCGCAGCGGCGCTTTGCTGACGAATGGAGGTAGCAAGCTGTTCCATAGTTGCCGTAGGTGATGAGGCGGTCAATGCTTCGATGTAGGCTTTGGCATCCGCCTTTTTCTGAAAACGCTTTGTTTTCCGTTGACCATCCACCTTGTATTGGTAGATCCAGCTTTTGTCCTTGGCTTGGTATAGGGTTCCCTCACCCTTTGCGCGTCTTGCCATTTTCGATGTCCTCCGTAGTTGTTGATTGAGCTTCAAATCCAATTTCCGAATCAATCCACTGCCTCAAATGGTTCTTGGAGAGTATGATCCGTTTCCCCAAGCGGATGCAGGGAATCCGGCCTTGGTCCGCCATACGATAGGCGGTGGCCTTGGAGATGCCAAATACAAGAGAAAGATCCGCCAGAGTAAAAAAATCCGGCAGATCTTCTAAACTTACGTGTCGTTGCAAAGCAGTAATCATATCTTTACCTCTCTGGTGTTATGTAATTGCTTTATTCTCCGTGAGCCCCACACTGATTTTCAAGGCTGTGTTAATCTCATGCATTTTTGCTGCTTCAAGATGCCCAATGTATTTGTACAGCCGGTTTCTGTCCAGTGTGCGAATCTGCTCCAGCATGACCATGGATTTGTTTGGCAGACCACAGGAAGACTCCGTCAGCAGTACATGAGTGGGCAAATAGCAGTTCTTGCACTGACCTGTGATAATGGCGGCGATGATCGTGGGGCTGTACTGATTTCCAGTATCATTTTGGATTACCAGGATGGGGCGGACACCGCCCTGCTCAGAACCAATCACGGGCGCGAGGTCGGCGTAGTAGATGTCCCCTCGTCGGATGGGTCGCATTCGTTGTTCACTCATCTTTTTTCCCTCTGCATTGAAGTGAAAAGGAGCCGCTCCAAAAGGGTGCAAAAATTCCGCTAGTCCTTTCTGCTGGAGCGGCTCCCGCCACTTCTGAATTTGGATTTCTCCAAAATAATCTTACTGTTGCTGCCTGTATTCGACACTACTTCCCCGGGCGTGGGCGGCTGAACTGAACTGCGGTTGGCTCCGCACTCCGGGAATCTCACCCCTCCGAGGATCTCTCCGAGCTGCCCCCATTGCTTGAGACTGTGGCTGGGCAGGGGTACCATTATAGGCGGACGAGGGCGTTGCAATGCAGCCTGCCACGGCTGCTTTGAGATGGACGGGAACCGCTGGGCACCTTACTTCTAGGCCCTTTGATAGAAACCTTTGGGGAGAAATGATCCCCCCTCTCTGACTCCCCGTTTCTACAGGTGGTCTTGGCGCGTCCTCCGTATCGCTTGTCCTTTATCCAAGGCTCGTCCGCTGACGTTATCCAGTTGCCGGTTATGACCGCCGGGACGGCGGCGTTTTTCAAAGTACGTCAAGAGGTTCTTTGCCCTCTCACTTTCTATTGCTGACTTTTCTGAAGCTTGATAACCAAAAATTTCAGATTATCAAGAATTTTCTTTTTCTGCTTGTGAATGGCAACCTGTGACAAGCCACATTTATCGGCAAGATCGCGCTCTGTCTTGCGATTCACAGCGAGATAAAGATCATAAATCATCTGTTGATCTGTAGTATCCAGGCGGAGTAACGCATCCCGAAGCGCCTTGTGTTCTATGATGGCAATAGCTTCCTCTTCGACATCCTGAGTTTCGTCCACGGCCACTTCTTCGCCGCTGCACCCGTTTTGATCCACAACGCTATAAAATGACAATGTGATCCACCCCTCCTCCTGAGCTTGAAGATAATAGTTGTGATTTTTCTCTGAAATATATTCGCGCATTTCATTCTCGGTGGCCTCCAGCACCACATCACCCATATCTACAAAATGTCTGCCTGCATTTGTGGGATCAGTTACAAACTGGTAATATTCCTTCCCGCTCATTTCGACCCACTCGACGTTCTGCGCTTTGGACAGGGGATCTTTTTTGCGAAAATATCTTGTAAACAAAACAGTTTCCTCGCTTCCTTCTGAAATTTGGTAATATGCTGGGTAAACCCAAATTTCAGAAGCGGAGGTGCGCGGGCAGCATAGCAGGACATTACAAAATCATTCTTGATAACCCCTTTGCGGTCCTGATATGCCAGCTTCCGGCAATTTTCGCAAAATGCGCAAAAAAAATATGGCAGTTCTCCCCACGAATGGCCCCAATCTGATGGGGGAAAGTGGAGAAAACTGTCGAACAATAAAAAGAGCGCAGATGACCTTGTGATCATGTGCGCTCTTTTAGGAATATGTATGGATTGAATTTGTCCGTGTTGGTGTTGACTGGCCCTCAAAACATGTTCCCAGGTATAGCGGCTACAAAGAAAGAGATGCAAAAAACTCTGTCTTGATCACTACCGCTAAGATAAATACTGCTGACACGCCTGGAATGAAAATACACAGTAAGTGATCAGAGTTTCGGAGCCGGTTTCATAAAAGAATGCGCAGCAATAGCCTTTTTAAATGCCGCTATTGTGCCGTAGTACAGCGTGCTTTTTGCTGCAATACAATTTGCTTCTTTCATAATAGCGACTGCTTCACCTTTTGAAAAGGAGCGTGTATTTATATGCCGTAAAATTACAGAATAGTAAGCATCGCCTGCGCCGAGAGTGTCAATGGCATTACGTTCCACCCCAGGTACATAAGCCGTCCAGTCTTTATGTACCAGATACGATCCATTCCCGGCATCCGTTAAGAATATCATTTTCGACAGGTTCAACCTTCGCATATCTTCAGCACAGGTTTCCGCTGTACCTGAGTGGCCGAGAAACAGTTGAGCTTCCCATAGATTCATCTTTATATAGTCTGCCAGATCTACATAACCCTGTATATCCTTCCGTGCTTGTACCTCGCTTTCCCAAAAACCGGGACGCCAGTTTACATCATATGAAACCTTTTTCCCGCTGCCTTTCATATATGTTATGCAAGCATCAACAGCCCTCCGAGTGCATGAACAAACAGAATAAGAGCCGAAGTGAAACACATCATACCTGTCCAGGATATGATAAGGGATTTCTTTCTCTTGAATACTGATAGCTTCTTTTGTATATGTGACAAATTCACACATACCCGCTTCATGGGATGGTAGCACAAAATTAATCACATTTTGTCCATTTTTAGAGAGTAGGATTCCGCTGGTATTAACGCCGTACTTTTTCAGACTCTTTAACATCCACCTGCCAATACTATCATCAACAAACTTCGAAATCAGCGCAGACTCTCCTCCCAGGAGGGCTACATTGGACACCAGATTTCCGCAGGCTCCGGCAAGGTAAATCGATTGTTCCGAATCTGATCTATACGGATGAATATCCAACATTGTTTCGCCAAATGCAACAACCGAGGCCATAAGAGAACCCTTCTTCCCTGTTTATAATTATCCTTTGGCAATAGCGGCACCTTGGTTTCGCGGGGTAGTGATATATACATCTTCAAATAGATGGTCCACCTGCAACGCTTCGCAGGCATTATGCGCTATATTCCAATTAGGAGCGAAACCAAACAATGTTGGCCCAAAGGACGTCATTCCAACTCCGCATAGGCCAGCGGATCGTAATCTATCCATGGCCTCAACTTGTTTTTTTCCATATGTTTGTATCTCCCTCGCACGGAATCCGGTTTTCATCACATGCTCTATAGCAAGGCAAAATGACGAAAAGTCTTCCGTAATTAGCGCCGGAAGGATTCCCTTCAGTATCCATTTGCATTGCGAATCCACTTCTCTTTCCGGAATAGGGGTATATCGAGAAAACAACTGCTGCTCTGTCTTTCCTGATACCACTATTTCATGCTTGGGGATTGCCAGGCACAGGGGCCAGTTTGGGACGGAAATTCTGGTTAGCAACGGGGGAAGCTTCTCATAAGCGTAATTTTCCCCTGGTCCAATACTCCCTTTTTCGGATGGATATATCCTTCCCGCATCTAAGTTGTAGCCCCCGTATGCAAAGCAATATGTTCCCACGCCGCTTGTCCCACCACTTCCCGCCAGATACGCTTTCTGATCCAGCGAAAGTCCTAATTCCAGCTCTTGATCGATTGCTTCGACTAGAGAGAATGACAGTTGGGTCCCATATCCTACGCCAATATGCTGCCCTGGCAGGCTTTGCTCTACGCAGGCCACGATCTTTGATATAGCAGGATGTTTGAGCATTTTACACCGAGCCAGGGTTTCATAAATCCTCTTTTTATACTCTGTATGTATCTCGTGATCCTCATGCGGCGCTACATGTACAATCACCCTTCCAACAGGCAGGTTTGTGTATAATCCATGACTTCCATCTATCCTGTGAGGATGCTCGGATAAATCCAGAAGGCCCAAATTTATTCGAGCATAGCATTCAACTGTTGTCACGTATGCTTCCCCCATGGTTTTGATTTCGTCCACGCATTGTTAAAATAGTTTTTGAATGCCTCATAGGGAATTTCTCCTTCCACATACCGCTCAAAGAAATTATCATCATCAAAATGAGCGGAATCAATTAAGCGAGTCCTTATGTAGAGCTGCTTGTTTACTCTGGTAACTGTGGCCGATGCTGGAAAACTCAAAAGTCTGAGTTCAACCTTCTGACTTTTCCCCAGAGTCAGCTTGGAAATTTTGTCATTTAAGCCTCTAATGTTATCCCGGGCTATTTGGGCGCTAATTTGCTCATTATCTGCCATTCCTTGAAAAAATGGCGAATCGGGGTCCTGGACGATCATTCGGAGTTGAAGATTTCCCATCTTTAGCAAATTCTCGCTCTGCTCGGCCCAAAAATTGAACAACTCCATGCCAATAACATCTACTTCTAATTTTTTTCGGAGTCTATTTTCTTCTTCAACCATTTGCGGAAAAGCGTCTTTCAGATGTTTGCCCTGCTTTATCCTCCCATTAACACTCATTCCTTTAGCGATCCGCGACATTTCTTGGGATGTACCTCGTACCAATTTATAGACTTCCTCAATGTCATGCTCCTGCGCCCAGTCAAGAATTGTGCTGGAAACAACCGTTGCAATCAGAGAAGAACCGACAGACACAAAAATTGTGCGCTCCTGCGTATAGTACATTCCTACGGCAACTATTGCGACTCCAATTGCCAAAATGCACACCTTTGCAATGTTGTTTTGCCTTTTAGTCCCAGTAGACTTCTTGCCTCTCATGTCGTACTTCCTCCTTATGGTCATACTCGGTATTAGACTGAAATATTTGGTCAATCTTTTGATAAAATAAATCTAAATTTCCGCCATTTTCTATCAAATAATCATATGAAACATTATACGGTAAATCGCTGGTCCAATTTTTTTCTATCCGGCTGCGCTTATGAAGGGATATCCCGTCCTGCTTTCCCTTTTTGTATCGCCGCCTCCTAGTTATCGTAGGGCAATGGATTTTTATAACGCAGCAATCCTGATAGGCCCGTCTCACGCACGACAATTCCTGTTCTGTACGCAGACCACAGAATAACACTTTTTTGTTTGATTGATTTTGAGCGTCCTTAATTGCTTTTTCAATAAAAAGCGTGAGGTTTCCCTGCTGATAGTATTTATCCGCAAATTGAGCCAGCAGTAGCTTTGACTCGCATGTCCGGTGCGCCTCCCTTACATAATCGCCTACTTCATATACTGCATACCCATATTGAATACGGACATATTCAGCAAAAGTCGTCTTACCAGAAGCGGATTCCCCCAGAACAACAAGCACGTTTCTCAAGCAGCATCCCTCATCATAGATTTATTTAGTAAGCGTAGCCCAAGGACTTGCACATATCGTCCGGTTGCTACCCTCAATATGTTGAAACCTTATGGACATAATTTCGCACCCGGAGTGTCTTTGAGGCAGACTATCTTTTTCAAAAGGTCTGTACAATCTAAGCGCAGCAGTTCATCACCGCCACTGGTCATTTCTTTTAACTTGAAAACAAGTTTTTCTGCTTCATCAATAACCGCCTGATAGTCGTAGGGGGATATATATTGTTCTATATCATCAGCCATATCACCGGTTCTAAATGCAGCTTTAATCGTATAGGCATGTCCAGGCCTGCTTTGATAAAATGCTTTATAGAGGGATCGAATTGTTTTCGCAAGTTCATCTGCATATAAAAGCGGGTTGACTGTTAAACTCTGGAGCTTCATGATCGTTTGTTTGGCTGAGCGGAATTGCGTGACAATTTGTTGCTGGCTATATGGCGCTATGTTTCGATACCTGATGCGTTGAGTGATATGCGGAATAACAGAAAACAATATCCATAGCACGATCCAGATAACCAAGAACAGGGCTGCTGTAATTAGCATTTTTTCCCACAAATTCAATTCACTTATGGGGGTAATTACCGTCCCTTGCTGTGTATTCTGGATCGAATAAGACGTGCTGGATAGTTCATCATAGAGCGCGCTTGTCAAAATACTGGAAGCCACGGCGTACAGTGCGCTTGAAATATTATCCCAAGTAAAAATTATCTCTCTTTTCAATGCAATTCTCTCCCCCTATCCTTTATGCAGCCTAACAGACGCAAGATCACTGGTTCCCTACAGGTGTTCTTGGGATGGCTGGGAAATCCTCCGCAGTCGGCAACACAGCTTCTCTGCTTTGAAAAACGCGAGAAACCGGCCAATAGGAGGCCAGTAAGAAGCGAGCGATCTCATCAGTCTGATTATACTGGTAGTATCTCTCCGCCAACGCGCTAATATAATCCGCTAATTTCTGGAGGAGGATATCATCTTGGCTATCTGTATTGTCACGGATAATCTTATAGATTATATAAAGAATCAACAGGGCATATCCTGATATGCGTCCGCCTTTTCTCCGGCAGCGGCAAGCCCCTTCCAGTTCCCTGATTTGTATTTGCGATGTTCGCTTATACATATTTTCATGCTCGGATTGAAACTGCCCTAATTGATGAATGAGCTTATTTGCCTCCTGAACAATAAAAGCTCGAGTCTTACGGTGAGACGGGCAACCCATCCAGTTGAGCAGCGAGACTTCCTTGCCTTTCCGATCATATTTTTTCTTGGACTTTGCAACCATATCAATCAATCCAAGAAAATCCGGCGCCGCTGGTAATGGCGCCTCATTGTAAAAAGTTTGCCCGATATTCAGATATACCCGTGGAGTACACATAATAATCGACCTCAAATCTTTCTTTTTGAAATATGGTCTAAGCCCACAGCTTAAGCCATGGGGATATAAATATATCGATGAATCAGATCAATCCTCGAATCTTTTTGTTATTATCAATATACGTGTCAATAAGGAAGAGAACCCCAATTATAGCTGCCACTGGACTATTGCTTTCCTCTGCAACAGCGTATACCAGTACCAATGAAATGTAGGTGCTATTTTTCAAAATCTGATACAATTTGTCGTCTGTTATATATAATTGCAACCAAGTGTCCGCGAAAGATTTCTTGTTCAACCAAGAGGAAATTTTACGCAGCATCGAACTCAAAAGAATTGATATTACTGCTAAGATGACGTATTGATACACCATCAACATTGCTAATTTAGTCCAAAAGGGTGTCCCAATCTGGTATTTGTCTAAGAAGCCCTCAGCATGAATAACATACAGATAAAGCATAATAAATGATAGCGCAAATTCAACTGAGCTGGCAATTATAAGCTTTGCCCAAGTTGTGATTCCATCAATGATGGTCTCATACACGGCCTCAAATTTTCCTCTTCCCAAAACTAATTTGCCAACGGGTTCTATAAAAAATATATAAGACACCACAAGGCTTATACAAACAAAGCGAAAGACAAGGCCAGAACTGTCATTGCCTGTAAATCTATAATAGTTTTGAACTGCACAAATAGACCTGACCACAAGCAACGCAAAATGTACCAGACAGGCTATGAGATAAGTGCAGCTTGCAATAACAACTTTTTGATAAGCATTCATAAAATCCTCAACAGATGAAGATTTTATGCCAGAACCGGTTACTTTCCATCTCAAATTCTTAGGCCACAAATCAGAAATTCTATCAATTACAATCTTGGCCCTCTTAAATTTCCCTGTCTCAATAATATTAGAAAATGACTGGGCAGCATATACCAGCCACAGCATTGGGAGAATAGGGAAAAAAGTCATAAAAATTTCTTGTACCACCAACATTAGCTTCTCTCCTCCGTTCGACCTTTTTCGCGCTTCATAGGGTTTCAGGGGCCGGATGCCGAAGCATCCGGCCCCCTTTCCGTCAGCTATACTGCTGGCGTGCCAGGTCAGGTCTCTCTGCCGCCGCTGTCCGGCGTCAGGCTCGGTTGTTAGGTGTTGGCGTTGGCCCAGGACTCCTCCAGAGCTTTCCAGTCACGGACTTCCAGGATCTCGGTCCAGGTCTCCACGACGCCCAGGTCCGCATCACGCTCGTAGGCGTGCTCGTTGGTGGCTTCCTGGACGGCCTCGTAGTACCAGGCATCCTCGGGGTTGTCAACCCACTTCTTCATGGTATCCAGCATATGGTCCGCATCGGGGATACGGTCCAGCATACGGTTGACAATGGTCATGACTTCGGCACGGGTGATGGGATCGTTGGGACGGAACTTGTTGCCGTCGCCGCGGACCCAACCGGCCTTGGCAGCCAGACGGATCTCCTTGGCGGCCCAGTGGTTGGCGGTGTCGGAGAAGTCGCCCGTACCGTCGTCGGTGTACTCATCACTGAGGAACCGGGCGGCGATGGCGGCGAACTCCGCACGGGTGATGCTGGCGTTGGGCTTGAAGCTGCCGTCAGCATAGCCGTTCAGCGCGCCGGCGTTGGCACAGGTGGAGATCGCGTTGTTGTACCAACTGCCAGCCTGGACATCTGAGAAGTCATTGGAGGTGGACCAGTTGGCGTTCCGATACTCGTCGGTCATCAGGCGGAAGAAGATGGTGGCAACCTCGGCGCGGGTGATGTTGTTGAGAGGCCGCACGTGATCCTCGTCGTAGCCGATGATGTAAGCGAAGTGGTCCACATCGTTCAGGCCAACCGCTCCGGCCAGAGGCACGTCTTCATCGGTGATGGTCGTGCCGGGGTCAAGCGGTGTGGGTGTGTCGGGGATAACCGTCGGGCCGGGCGTAGGTGTTACAGGCGTCACCGGCGTGACGGGGGGTGTAACAGGCACGACGGGGCCCTCCTCGACGGTGTAAATGACGGTCAGCTCCACATTCTCGCCTCTGATAGTGCCACTCACTGTAGTCTGACTGGCAGTGAAGCCTGCAATCACAGGGGAGGGAACGCTATAGCTTGCGCCATCTGCAAGAGCTGCGGAAATATAGTCTTCCGCAGCCTGACCGCCGGCCGCATACACATAGTGGATCGTCACAGTGTAGGTACTAGGGATATATTCATAGTTGGCAGTGATGGTGATGTTGCCATCGCTGTCCTCTTTGGGGGCAGTCCATCCCGTGAACCTGTAGCCTACATTCTCGTGATCGGGTGCGCTGGGATAAGTGGGAATCTTGGAGCCACGGTCGATAGTCTCCTGAGTGATCCGGCTATTGGTATAACCATCCACCCAGGTCACTGTGATCGTTTCCGGCGGAGCCACAGGCTGCTCACAGCGCACATGGAAAGTCACGGTGCTGGTATAGCCCTGTGCGATGACCCATCCGCCAGTGACAGTGGGAGCGGAGAAACTGATGGCCTCGACAGACATGAGCGGGATAGGTTCGGCAATGTTAATGTTGATGTCATCCTTGGACAGATCAACATCGCCATTGTTCTCCTCAGTTCCAGACTCATCACCGCTGTCATCATCAATGAAATTACCGTTACCGGTTTCCTCACTGCTGTTGTCAGTGATGCTGCTGTCTTCGCTGCTGTCTTCGCTGCCAGCCTCGGCGTCAGCATCCGGGGTGGTCACGTCGGCGTCATTATCAACATTGTTGTCAACGACATCGTCAGTGCTTTCGTCCTCGGAATTGATGTCGGAAGCAGCATCATCCATTTCATCGTCCTCTGTCTCATCATCGCTGACGGTTGCGGGAACATCGCCATCAACTACATACTCAAGCATGATGGTCTTGGCTGGCTGGCCAACAAGGCTGTGGTCGCCGCCATACGCCTTCACGTAGAGGTCGTTGTAGATGATCAGAGTGCAAGCGCCGTTGGCTACGAAGGTCTCATAGCTGCCCTCCATCAGAGGATAGCTGCGAGTCTCAGGGCTGTGCGTTGCGTTGGTTTCGCACTCCACTTCCACCGTGATACCCAGGTTTCTCAGTTCCTCGAAGGTCGGGCCCTCGGGATTGACTACCAGGGTGCGGTAGTTTGCAGTGATGATGATGTCGCCATTGCCAAGAGTCTGCAGCGTCCACTGCTCAAAGGTATACCCAGCGTGTGCAGGAACAAGGGGATACTGATCCTCGGGGATCGTTGTGGTCCCCTTGTCATACACATCAGGCAGTTCCTTCAGGATGTCGCCGTTGTAGCCGTCCACCCAGGTGACGTTGATCTTCTCAGCCACAATGTCCTCTGTGACCACAGTTGTAACCACGTTGGAATCCTTGGACCCGGTCTCTGTGCTATTGGCGTTGGCCTTGTTGGTCACCGTACCAGCAGCCTTGGCGGCAGCCGTGATCACCAACTCAACCCTATTGCCGGGAGCCAGAATACCGATGTTCACGTGGACTGCATTGTTGTTGAGAGTGGGGATAGCATCAGAGCCAACCAGCGTGGCGTTCTTCAGCTCCGCGTTGGGATTCAATGCATCATGAACCGTCACATTGGTGGCATCGGCAGTGCCGGTGTTCTCCACCGTGATCGTATAGATGATGTCCTCGCCAACCTTCACTGCAGTGCTGCCGCTCTTGGTAACGGTCAGTTCAGGTACGCCCGGGATGTCCTCGGTGACCGTGGTCATAACCACATTGGAGTCTTTGGACCCGGTCTCTTTGCTGCTAGCGTTAGCCTTGTTGGTTACAGCACCAGCCGCCTTGGCGGTTGTTGTGATAGCCAGCTCGGCCTTGTCGCCAGGAGCCAGAGTTCCAACCACCACATGAATGGCATTTGCTTCAGCGTTGAAGCTGTATCTGACATCCGCACCATTCAGGGTTACGTTCTTAAACTCCACAGAGGAATCCAGGCGGTCGTAGACAGCTACGTTGGTGGCAGTAGCGTTGCCGCTGTTGGTCACGGTGATGGTGTAGACGATATTCTCGCCTACCTTCACTGCATTAGTGGCGCTCTTAGTGACCGTAAGGTTTGGAGCGGTCTTCTCGACCTCGCCGGGCGTCTCCTCGGTGTCGTCCTTGTCGCCCACGGAAGCGGTGTTGGTCAGCACGCCGTTGGCCAGATCGTCCTTGGTGAAGCTCTTGGTCACGTAGATGACCGCTTCGCCGGAGGCGTCGATCGTGCCGGTCAGGCTGGTGCCGCCTACCGGGGTCGCATCGTCGTCGGCCACAGTGTACTCGGCTCCCTCATCGCCGGTGACGGTGATGGCGTAGAGCAGGGTCACGCTGCTGCCGTCCGCAGGCAGGACCACGGGCTCCGCAGTGTTGATACCGGTGGTGTCAACGCCAGCGGGAATGGTGGTCAGACGAGTCTTGGTCACGCTGGTGATGGTCTTCTCGACCTCGCCGGGCGTCTCCTCGGTGTCGTCCTTGTCGCCCACGGAA
>CAJUPS010000013.1:29244-57120 GCA_910588045.1 uncultured Oscillospiraceae bacterium
ACGGTGATGGCGTAGAGCAGGGTCACGCTGCTGCCGTCCGCAGGCAGGACCACGGTATCCTGGGTATTGATGTTGCTCAGGCCCAGCTCCGCGATCTTGGCCTCCTCGGTGACGCGGGCCTTGGCTACGCCGGAGATTTGCCCCAGCGTCTCCACCACGACCTCACTGGTCTTCGCCTCTGGCTCGGAGCCATTAGGCCCTTTGCCCTTGACGGTGGCGGTGTTCTTGACATTCCCGTGGGTCACGTCCCCAGCAGCTACCTTATAGGTATAGCTGATCGCCTTGGACGCGCCCTTTGCCAGGTCGCCGATGGTCCAATCACTGCCTTCGGCAAGCGTGACCTTATCCTTCATGGTGTCGTTCACGACCACTTCGGTCAGGTCCACGTCGCCGGTGTTCTCCACGGTGATCGTGTAGGTGATATCCTCACCCACCTTCACGCCGGAGGTCGGGTCGGCAGTCTTGGTGATCTTCAGCCCGGCCCACTGGGCGGTGACGGTCAGGTCCTTGTCGGGACTGACGGACGCGCCGGGGGCGTAGTCCTTGCCGTCGCTGCCCTTCCAGCTTGCCAGGGTCATGGCGGTTTTGGTGATGTTCGCTGCCTGGGGCAGCGCCACACTACCATTCGCCAGCTCAGACACCTTGTTGCCGCTGGAATCCTTCCAGTTGCCGGGCAGGGAACTCTGCCACGTGCCGCCGTTGGGGACGGCGGTGACGTTGACCTTGCTGTAGACTACGGTGTAGGTAACATAACCGGTGATCACCGTACCCACAGCGGGGGCCTCGGTCACATTGCCCCATTCGGTTGCATACGGACCGCCGCTACCATCGGTATTTTTGATATACCACTTGGCATTGCCGAAGTTTTCGTCAGGCGTACCGGTGGCGAGGTGGGCCGCTGCCAGCCTGGCGGTGCCGCCATTGCAGGGGGTGCCTGCATCGTCACGACGGGTGACAACGGTTTTCGCGCTGGACAGATCGCTCTGTCCGCCGTAGGTGAGCGTGCCGTTCTCCACCTTGTAGTTGACAACGTACTGCCAACTGTCGGGGATGCGGTCGCCCTTTTCGGGGGGATCGGGGACGATCGGGTCTACCAGAGTGTCCGGGTTCTCCCACTGTGCCGTGATGATGTAGGTGTTCTTTTCAGCGGTGGAGAGCACGGGGGCGCTCCAGCCCGCAAAAGCGTAGTTTACACCATTTTCATCAGGGCGAATAGGGTCCTCGGGTGGCGCAGAGCAGATAGGAGTTTTGCCATCTGCCCCAAAGGCAAGGACTGTTCCAGTCTGCAAAAGTGTTTCAGGACTGTAGCCACTCATCCATTTGACCGTATAGCCATTGACAGAGGCGTCAATTCCTATTGACTTGGTTTTCCATAATGCATACACAGTCACATCGCTATGTGGCATAACAATGCTGTCACCTGGCTTAAGTGCGGGACCAGTCTTGTCTTTTAATGTCCATCCAAGAAACGTACTTTCTCCCTGTCCCTTGATAAAATAGGTGCTGCCAACTTGAAGATTTGCTGTCAAATGGAGCTTAACCTTAGATCCTGCTGCACGTTGGGTAGTTGCCGGAAGGGTCTCTCCATTGACCGACGTGATGCCTCGCACACCCCAAGCATATTTCAAATTATATGCCCCTGCGGACTGTGGCGCGGCATAAGAAGTTAGGGATTTTTGTAAAGCTTCTGGATTTTCAGCGTTTACACTTTTAGCCCCGAGTCATCGCTGGAAACATCTGTATCCGAAATTTGGTCATCACTCGAATCCTCAACAGGTGCAACAACGAGCGCAGATATAGCAACGGAAGGTACAGATGTTGCGACGTTCATTTCCTCGCCTCTGCTATATGCTTGGTAACCCATTTCGCTCTCATCCAGAACACTTACTTTGTTTGTCACAACACCGGCCACAGTGTTATTGACAAGCGCTTCGTAAGTGATGGTGAAAACTCCGTGTGCGCCGAAGTCATCAATCACCCACGTCTGCTGCAAGCCATAAACATCATCAGCCGGAATTGTTTCCGGGGAAAGAGGAATCGATGTACCATCGACCTCAAGGATACCCTCGCAGGTTGCTTCATCCATCTCCAACAGGAGGTCCAGATCATTTACTACATACCGCTTCCCAAGGCTTACACCATTCGGATTTGTAACAGTAATTACATACCGAACAGTCTCTCTGGGCTCAAGACTTACATTGAGATCATCAGAGCTGTTAGCAACGGTTACCCAATTCCCATCCGCATCTTTCCGCTGAAGCTCCATTTTGAGTATCGGGGGAAGAACGATAGAAGGAACTTTGCTGGTATACTCGTTCTCAACAGTGCAGACAGGATTGGGCGTACCCTTGGTGATGGTAAAGAACCACATGGAACCTGATCCCATTGCAGAAACACCCGCAGCAGACTTGCCGGTCGTGTTGCAATCATAGTTATCCAAGGTGTAGTTGCTTTCGGAAACCATGACACTGTATGCAGCATCCAGAGAAATCTCCTTGGTCCACTCCAAGTCTCCCTTTGCGAGTTCGTACGTCTCAGAGGTTCCAGCGGTAGTATTCTGGAGTGTAACAGTGGCCTTGAAGTCTGCGGGGAGCTGGTTTGCCGTCAGATCACCAGTGACGATCTTGCTGACAGTCAGCGTGGTGGTCGTCGGCACGGGGGTGTTCTCCTTCCACACGGCGTACAGGACAGTATTGCCCATGATTTGGAAGGTCTGACCAGCCTCATACACGACCGTGGTCGCGCTGGAGTTGGTATCCCAGCCCTCGAAGGTGTAGCCATCCTTCGTGGCAGTACAATCCAGAACCAGAACATCATCACCGGCGGAATAACCGGCCAGACTGCGGTAAACCGTATTGCCATTCATGTAGGTCAGGGTCAGCGTCTCCACAGGTGTGGGGCCGGGCTCCCAACCGGCATAGAGGTCATAGGTTCCACCGTTGGTCGTGCCGATGTTGTTGGATACCGTAGCGCAGGCGCTGCTTGTATACCAGGTCTTTTCCGTGGCCTTCGGGGTAAAACCGCCAAAATTGCAGTCCGTGTAGGACGGATACTGGTTACTGAAGATATTATAGGTTGTCACGTAGCTTTTAACCGTATATTTCTTCGTCACCGTATAATTGGTCCCACTGGGATAGTTGGAATGATAGCGGATGGTGAAGTTGATGGTCTTGCTTCCGGAACCACCCAGGTTGATGGTATCGGAGGTGTTACCGCCGGTCCCGCTGCCAGTAGAAAACCAGTTGACCCAGTAGGTCATGGTCACCTTATTGACGTTGCAGGACCACTCCACATTCGCTCCCGGCTGACTGTCGCCAGAGGGGAAGTACCAGTTGCCCACGACTTTCTGTACGCGGCCAAACTGATTGGCATTGACGAACTGTGTCAGTGCAGGAATTTTGTAGTTTACGGACTGGATATTGACATCGCCCTTGGTTGCATAGTCCGTACCTACATCATAGGTCTTGCCGTTGCTCACGTCATAGACGCGAACATTGATGGTGATCTTATCACCGGGGTTCCAGCTTGCGGCGATCGCGGAGGTCTGCACAATGCCCAGAGCCAAAACAAGGCTCAGGAACAACGCAAAGAACCGCTTGCCAGTTTTCTTTAGGTTCTTCATGAAAAATTACGTCCTTTCTAGCAAAATGTGTGCGAGGCTCAGATGCAAGAAAGTCCGGCGGCCGGACGAGCATAGCGCCGTCGGAACAGTCCCTATAAAGGGGTATTCCTTGACACCTTAGCTTCCGTGCTTTGCGCCGTCACCCTTTCGGGTGCGTTGCCGAAGTTCCAGCAGCCGGGCTGACATGGCGCCTCTCCTCACGCGAACCGCTTCAAAAAGTTCTAAAAACGGTCCATTTTTACGGATTTTTGGCACTTTAGTCCCCTTGACTTTGCCGTCCCGCAGTTTCCTGCGGTTTGCCCTCACACCGGGGGACCCTCTCCCGCCGCGGCCGGTGCGCCCCGCGACAGGCGGCCTGTTGGAAGTTCTTCCGCCAGGCCCGATATGCACATACATATCATCCTCCTTTTCGTCAGTATTTTTTCGTTTGGACATCTATGTCAGCCGCCCCCCACGCGGGGTCAAGGGGGAACGGAGGACATACCGCATAAGCAGGATTCAGCCCGAAGCCCGGGCCTTTTGTTCGGAGGCGGCGTCGAACTCCCGGACAAAACTGTCATGGTACTGTTCCTCGGCCATTTTTCTGGCCGCAACTGCGTCCTCGAAATTCTGGTAGCATCCCAGATAATGGCGCTCACCCTTGAAACAGATACTGGCTTCCCATTTGTTGATCCGCGAGAGCCAGCATACGCCGGTGACGCCGCTGGTGTTGTTTTTGCGGATGGTCTTGGAGCGGAGCAGTTCAATAAACGTGCCGTCCACGAAGGTCCAATTGGTTTTGCATCCGCAGCTGGTTTGCCCGCTTCTCAGATGCGCGGTTTCCACCACCAGCTCCTTCCCGCAGTCGCACCGGCATTTCCACGCGGTCATGGAGCCGATGTCCTCCGCCGGTTCCAGGGCCGTCAGCATCCCGAACCGCTGTCCGGTCAGGTCCAGCCGCTGCTCGCTGTAATCTCTGGCAATGGGCGGGCAAACTTCCTCAATAGGCCGCAGCTCGCTCTGCGGGATCTCCCCGGCGCAGGCGTCCAGAAAGGGCTCGAATACTTCTTCCTCCGCCCGCTTCCTGGCCCTGACGGCATCCTCGAATTTTTCATAGCTGCCCAGATAGCGCCGTTTGCCCTTGAAGCAGATGGTGGCCCGCCAGCGCCCCTTTCTCGCCGACCACTCCACGCCGGTAACGCCGCTGGTGTTGTTGTTGCGGACCGGTCGGGTGCGGATCATCTCCACGCAAGTCCCGTCTATATACGTCAGGCTGGCCCGGGCGATCTCGCAAGGCGGCTTACCGGCGTGTTCCTTATCGCATCCGCAGGAGGTCTGGCGTCCGTCCCGGAGACGCTGGGTGATGACTGTGGTTTCCTTCCCGCAGTCGCAGCGGCAGCGCCATGCGGTCCGCGCTCCGACATTCTCCGCAGGCTCCAGGACCGTCAGCTTGCCAAACCGCTGGCCGGTAAGGTCGAGTTTTTTCCGCGAGTGCTGCACGGGTACCGCTCCTTTCAATGGACAAAATCTACATTTTGTATTTTGACATATACATAGGCAACGCTGGATAGAAAGACAGAGACTTCTTTTCCACCTTTCTGTTTACTTATATTATAGCATGACAGACGAAAAAAGAAAGTCATTTTTCAAAATTCAGCGAAATTACGAATAAGGGCGCAAAAATCTTAGGCTGCGATAGTTATTTTTTTAACAACTTGTTCGCAGACCTATTTTTTGCGCCCTTTTTTGGCTGAATCAGATGCTAATGACGCCAACTGGGTAGCTCTTTCATAACAAAATGTAGATTTTGTATATTTTACCGATTTCGTTACAAGAGCAGTCCCAGCTCTTCGATCTGCCTTGCGTGTTCCACGCCGGTGGTCATGAGGTAGATGCGGGTGGTGTTGATGGAGCTGTGGCCCAGCAGGTCCGCCAGTTTTACGATGTCACGGCAGGTCTTGTAAAACACGGTGGCGAACAGGTGGCGCAGGTTGTGGGGGAAGACCTTGGATGGGGCGACGCCCGCCGCCTTGCAGATGGACTTCATTTCGTGCCAGATCTGGCCTCGGGACATGGGCCTGCCGCTCCTGGTGCGGAAGATCTCGCCGGTGCGGATCTTCTGCCGCTTGGCGTACTTGAGCAGCTTGCGGCAGAGCTTTTGGGGCAGCAGGATGCTGCGGACTTTGCCCTTGAGGGTAATGTCCGCACGCTTGTTTCGCAGTGCCTCCACCGTGATGTGGCGCACCTCGGATACGCGCACGCCGGTGGCGCAGATGGTCTCCATGAGCAGGACCAGGCGGTCGCGGCCCTGCCGCTGGGCGGCGTTCAGGAGGCGGTGGTATTCGTCCTTGGTCAGCTCCCGGGAGGCATCCCGGAAGACGCGGTGCTGGATCTTCAGGGCCTTCACCCGGCAGCCGGACAGGCCCAGGAATCCCAGCAGACTGTTGATGGCGGAGAGCTTGGCGTTGATGGTGGCCGGAGCGAGGGATTTTGCTAGAAGGTGTTCCTTCCATTCCGCTACCAGCGTTTTTGTCATCGCCCTGCCGTCCAGCCACAGGCGGAAGGCTTGAACATCCCGGAGATAGTTTTCGATGGTAGAGCCAGCCTTTTCCTCGCCTCGCAAATAGGCCGCGTATGCGGCGATGTCGGCCTGAGAGAGCATTTTCTCGTTCATTTGCGTGAACCTCCTTGGTATATTTATGCTTATTCTGCCGTTTTCAACGGAGGTTATTCTAGCGGAGAAAAGGCGGGAAAGCTATGCGAGTATTCTGTAGTCGTGCCGCGATGGATAGGTCCGGCCTGTTTTTCTCACTTCTTCGTAGCCTCGCTTTCGTCCTCTGCCGTGAAGTCTTCCAGCAGCGCCCGTATCAGATTTTCCGCAGCGGTCAACGTTCCGTCTGGTTTGTCTCGCAGCAGATGGCGGATGTTCTGGACGTGGAGATCGCGAGTTTCCCCATACAGCAGTAGGTCGGCGCTCACATTCAAGGCATCTGCCAGGGAGCGGAGGGTCCACGCGCTCATTGCTTTGTTTCCCCGCTCCAGATTGGCATAGTGCGAAACAGATATGCCCGCCCGCTCCGCGACCTGCTTCTGCGTGAGCTTTGCGGCGGTCCGATACCGGCGCAGATTGCGTCCGATGACGTCTAATTGCTTTTTCGTGCGTTCATCCATTTTTGTACTCCTTTCGTATTGCGGCTGATAGGTACGCGAGGGGGAAACCTTTCCCCTTCGCTTATATATGTCGAAAGAAGGCGGTTTGGGGACAACTTTTTCCAAAAAAAATAAATTTCAGCTAATTGTACAAAAAGCCGCGAAATTTTCCGCTCTGGGAAAGCAAGGGATTGTCTGAATCGCCCATATGCAGAGTATAATCACAGCCAGCGACGGCTGCGGTTGATTTGCTGCGGCGCTCCGAATCATTTTGGGCAAAACTGATACAATGAAAAAGAGGCCGCAGCCTGTTCGACTTGAACAAGCTGCGGCCTATCAAATTGTGTGCAGGAGTCAGCTTTGCCTGTCTACTTCAAAGCTGTCACGGTTGATGTCGTATAGCTGGTGGTCCCGCTGCCGTTGGCGTTCCCGGCCCGGTAGTATACTGTGGCATAGTACCTATGACCAGGCGTACCATTGTAGGGGAGATTTCCGGCGTGGAAACTGGAGTTGCCGCCCATCATATAGGAATATTGGGGATCAAGATAGCTGTATGACGCAACGATTTTTTCAGATGTTCCAGTCACTTCATACAAATAGGCGGTTGTCGCGCCGATCTCATCCATCTTTCCCATCCCAGAAATATCAAAGGCAATGTTCAGGAGCCCATCTTCTCCACGTTCGATCATTGCCCAGGTTCGGGCTATGTAGGCATTGGTTCGCATTGGCCCACCATCCTCTGCAAATGCAGTGGAGGACAGAATCATCAGACACGCTAGGATCATCGCCGCTTTTCTCATTGTTCCAGATATTTTCATTTTTCGTTCTCCTTGTATACGGATTCGGTTATACTTCTTAAATCATTGGACGACAGGTTTCCCCATATATGACATTCAAATTGGCCACTTTGCCAGACTACCATGGGATTTCCATCATTTTGCAATATATAGTGCGTAATTCCATTCATTTCAAATTTTCCGGTATAGGTATCATCTTTTTCCCACATACTGTGGTTTATATTATCGGAATCACTAATCATATTGATATAGACCGACAAATATACTTCTCCATTGGAATACATTGCTTGAAACCGAATGGCATTGCTCATTGACGTTTCAACCACAACTACTTCATCCAACACAAATCCCTCCGGAATCCACGTTGGCGCCAGCGGCGTTGTGATCCCATAGGCATCCAGCGCCTCCTGGAGACTGTCGTACTTGGTACTGTTTGTGGGAACGGATATGCTGGTATTCTCGGTTTCGGCAGGGGCCGGTTCAGAAATAAACGTGAACGTATCCTTCCCCCACCGGGCAACCGCAGCCCAAAGATCGTATCCCATCGCATAAGCTGTCGCGGTCAGGGCAACAAGCATCGCTGCCGCTACGGCGGCAATCCGGCCCAGCCAGCGCACCCCCGCTCTCCGCTTTGATTTTGGCGGCGCAGACGGCAGGCAGGGCTTGTCCGCAATTTCATCGTCAAAATCGTAGAGGGACCGTCCATCGGTCTGACAGGGGCGGTATCTGGTCTGGAAGTCCTCCCATGCGGCATCGACATCGGGAACAAGATACGAACCAGATGGGTCGTCCTTTTCTCTGTTCGCTATCACCTCCGTTATGTACATGATTGCTTCAATATCCAGCGATTCTTCTTCGGGCGCCTGAATATCAAGGCGAAGAAGCTCCGCCAGAGCCTCCGTACTCATTCTATCGTATTTTGAATAGCCTTCCCTATTCACATTGCTGAGTCCGGACATACTATCCCTCCTTCACTGTATATATGTCAGAAACAGGCCGTTTGGGGACAAATTATTTCAATTTTTTTCAAAAATCAGAAAATTTGTATGATTGCACAAAAACGCTCTTGCTTTTCCACTGTTTAAGGACACCTTGACCCCGTTTTGTTCTCTATTCATAAGCGGTTTGTGCAATTTTTCGGCGCGCCTATGTATCGCTGCCGGAAATGATTTTTTGAAGCCGCAGTCTGGCTCGCTGAAGCCGCTTTTTACAGTTCTCCAGAGAGATGCCGATCTCATCGGAAACCTCCCGCATGGAGCGTCCGTCCAGAGCGATCCGCTTAAACAACCGAAAATCTTCGTCCTCGAAAATATCTCCATACAGGATATCAACAGATTCCTCATCAGGAGCGGAAAGCTGCGCCGCATTTCCCGCGTTCAACGCCTTCATGACCAGCCTTCCCATTTTTTCCCGCTGCCGGAGGGTACTCTGCACAACATATTTCAAGGTGTTCACGATCCAGCCCTCCGGGTTTTCGCATCCCAGAAGTTCATCGCTTTTCTCACAGGCAATGCAGAACGCTTCCTGAACGGCTTCTTCCGCAAGCGCAGGATTATTCAGCACGCTCTTGGCATAGATGAAAAGGGACGGGTACATTTTTCGATAGAGCTGCTCAATCTGTTCCGCTTGGTTGCTGTATACGCTCATCCGCATCACCTCCCAGGTGCGATGTATCTTGTCCCTGTAAAATATTTGAAGATGTCAGACTGCCGACCAGTGCGCGGATCAGATTTTCCGCTGCCTGGGAAAACCACAACGGCTGCTCGTTCAGCAATGCACAAATATTCTCGGTATGGCTGTTCGTGTCGTCTTCATACAACAGGGAATCCGCGCTCACGCCCAAGGCATCCGCCAAGTCCCGCAGCACAAGGGCGCTCATGCAGCGGTTTCCCCGCTCCAGATTAGCATAGAACGATGTGGAAATGCCCGCCTGTTCGGCGATCTGTTCCTGCGTAAGTCCGGTATTGGCCCGGCATCGCCGTAAGTTGCGCCCTACAATCGATTGCAGTTCATTCTTTTCCATTGCAGCCTCCTCGAATTTTACTGTATCAATTATATATTCTGGCAGAAACAAGAGGAATGGTCTGGTTGAGCTGGTTTTTATTTCTGTTAGAATAACCCGATTGTAGGAATGTAGAAAAGAGCGGCCAAGAATCCATTGTCAGATTCTCAGCCGCTCTTGGTTTATTGAGCGGGATATGTATCAAATTGACTCAGGCTTGCCGCCTCTATGGTCAAAACTTGAAGAATGTTGTCTTATGATAGAAGGAATACTCTTTTACAGTGCTGCGGGCGGAGCGGAGCTTCCCATGATAGGAGACCGCCCATGAGGAAGGGGCGAGGACCTGTTCAATGCGCTCCATATATCGGGCATCAACTTCACCCATAGAATGTCCATATACCATCACTCTGTCAATATTGCGGCATGAGCGCAGAAAATGATTCAGCTCGTCCATTTTGTAGTCTTTTTTCAAAGCCTGATAAAAATCGAAGACGGCCTCCCTCTGCTGGTCAATATAGTAATCGCTGTCCTCATCCGGGATCAGCTTTGCGCGATAGCGTCCTTTCGCTTTTCCATAACCGAAAATCAGAGGATCATCATCTTGATAAAAGCCGTGGATGTGCAAAATTTCTATATCGTCAGGCAGATCAAACAATTCCTCTATTGTGGAGGTATAGTTAAAACTTAGGATCGCATCACCGCTGTGAAACATCCGGCGAATTTTGCGAGGGATTTTTACATTCTCAAGATCATCGTTGGCTGCTTCGACCATCTCTTTCAACGCAGAGCGGACCGCCTCTTGAATGCTGTCCAAGTATGCCTGCATATTATAAATTACCCCGTCCCGGTCAGACTCCCGGTCTGACATATAGTCCGGGAATCCTAAATTTTCCCCCTCCAGCGTATCCAAATCAATATCTGCCAGGGACTGCTCATATTCGCTCCAATCCACCCCATACGAGGCCAGCACATCCGCGGCACTGTCTATTTCTCCTTCAATGCGCTGTCCTTGGAGATATTCTATGAAGTCATACGTGGTCGTATTCAGTTTCCAATGCAAATCAAGGCCATTGCCGATAATGTATAACGTTCCCATATCCGCCCTCCTCTATAAAGTTTTGACGTTCTCGTTTAGTTCGAATTGCTTTTATATAGAGTTTATCTCTCGGCAGATAAAATGTCAACAACCGCACGTTTCAATTTAGTAATTAAGCTATGTCCGGTGATCCACTACCGAGACGACCAATAGTTGTTACTTTCTCTGTCCTGAAATCTTAGGGTGAGTCCTTCCTGGCGGGACATGGTGAGGCGGTCCCTGTGTCAGCAAAAGGCCGCACTTCCCCCTAGGCGGAAATGCGGCCTTTTTGCGGCCTACGAGCTGTCGCAGATCTTGTAGAGGTTGGAGGTACATCCGCCGTTCTCCCGCCAGCGGCTCTCTTTCGACAGATACCCGGCAGCACAGAGATCGTTCAAGGCCCGCTGGACGGTAGCGCGGGAGAGGTGCAGCTCCCGCGCTACCGTCCGGATGGAGGGCCAGCAGATCCCGTCCTGGTTGGTGCGGTCCTTCAGATACATATACACCGCCCGCGCCCGGTGGGGCAGGTCAGAGGAGTAAATCGAGTTGAAATATCCCATGACACTTCCTCACGGACGCATTGATGAGCCTTCTCCGTCCGCTTTGCGGTTGAGATGCTGTGCCCTGGATTGATTCCCGACCTGACGGACAGGCGGTGGGGCAGTTCCCAGTTCGGGCGGCGGATACTTTTCGCGGATCGCTTCCTCCAGTTCCTTGCGGTCCGCATAGTAGACCTTCCTCTGACCGTGTTCCTGCGTCTGGTAGGCTTTTCCGAAGGTGATGCCCCAGTCCAGGAACAACCGCAGCCGCGTCCGCATGGGGTTTGTGCCAGTCTTCATAACAACAAACGTCCCCTTTGGGATCGCTTTCAGCTCATCCGGGCTCATGAGCGGACGGCTCACCATCTGAAGGGACTGGTTGACTCCATCCTTTGCTTTGCTGATATAACCGCTCTGCACCGTTTGATTCCCCAAGGCTTTGGACAGTACCTCCGCCGTCTGGCTGTTGGGGGCGAATCCGCCAAAAATCGTGTCCTGCACATTGTCCTGGATGATCTCGGCGCCCTCTTTACCATAGTTTTTCTCCAACTGCGCCAGCGACTGAATAATGGGAACCAGTGTCAGTTTCCGGGAGCGGCCGGCAGAGAACAGAGGCAGGATATCAAAGGGCGGCATGGTTCCCAGCTCATCGCAGAAGAACACCACGCGGTTGGGCAGCTTTCCTCCGTTCTCGTCCGCCACAGCAAACAGCTCACGGGATAGTTGTTGGATCATCAGCCCAGCCATGAAGTTTTTACTGGGATCTTCCTCCGGCAGGATCAGGAAGATGGCGGATTTCCTGCTGGCGAAGCTCTCCGCATTGATACTGGATTCGAAGCAGAGTACCTGCTCCAGCTCCGAGTCCAGGAAAGCGTTCAGCCGGGATAGCACGGTAGACAGCACGGAGGCCATCGCCTGCTCCGAAGTATTCAGCGCCGCCCCGGCAAACCACCTGGCCTTGTGCTCGGACGGCAGTTTGCCCATGAGTACCTGGAATTGACTTTTGCCTTTGTCCGCGCCAGTGGCAGGCTCCAGCAGGTCCTGCACCAGCTTGAACACGGACACGATATGACGCCGCTCTCTCATCTTCCCCTCAATCTCCTTCGGCGGCAAAAACTCTGCCAGAAGAAGGATTACAGAGGTTAAGAGGCCCTCGGCGGCGTCATAAAAAAACGCATTCTGGCCTCGATTGGAGCTGTCTCCATCGGGGCTGATAATTGTCTTGGCGAGGATCTTCGCATACTTTTCCGCCTTGGCTTTCGCAGCGACATCCTCTGGATCTTTCACGGTAATATCCATATATTGATTGACCAAGGTGAGGAAATTATTCCCATCAGACCGTGTGGGATTCCGCAGATCGATTACCGCAACCTGATAGCCATAGCATTGCGCCGCAATAGTTCCGTAGTTTCGCGCGAGGTCCCCTTTCGTATCTAAGGCCAGGAAACTCATCCCACTGGCGCATGAAAACTCCAAATTTGGGTACAAAAAGAACGCTGTCTTACCAACACCACTGGCGCCGATCATCAGGCAGTGGATGTCATCCGTGTCAATCAGCGCGGACACCTTGCCTTTCTTTCCGGCGGAGCCGAGAATCAGTCCCTGCACCTTTGGCAGTTCCTTGCCTTTCCGCCATTCATCCACTTTGAACAGCACCCGCGTGTAGGTTTCGGAAATTTCCTTTGGAGAGGCCCACCGTGCAGTCCCGTGCTGGCCATCGCCTACGATCTTACTTTTGATATTCAATGATCCGCTGCCTGATCTGGATGTTGCAAACCAGATCAGCAGAAGCATCCCGCCGCCGATCCCGATCAGCAGCAGGGTTGACGGCGGGAGAGCCGTTATCTGCATCCAATCAAACACGGAGATCACCCCGCAGCCCTTCTGGCCTTAATGCCGCCATTGGAGGATGTGCCTCATCAAACTCGACATACTCGCCCATGATCTTGAGCGCCTTAAAGCTGTCGCCGCTGTCCAGCACTCGCTGCCACATCTCCACGGCCTCCTCTATCTGTCCGGCCTGCCGGAGCGTCCGGTTGGTGATGCACATCATGTTGAAAATGTCTCCGCGAGTACCGAGAATAGGAGCAACTGGCTTCTGCGGCGGCAGCTGCTCCGGACACTCAATCTCCATGATCTGCAAAATAAATTCCCTCATTTTCTGTTGCACCCGCCTGGGCAGATCCGCATGAATGGTCGCCAGCGAATCCATAGAGTCAAACGCAAGCCACCGTTCCAGCTTCTGTGCATCCTTGATCGTAACATAGCGGAATGGCTTTCCGGGCGCAGTACCTATACCCGTATGGCGGCTGTCTCGGATGCCGATGGGGATGCCATACCGCAGGGCAATCTCCGCCTGGGATGGCGTGAGATAGACGAGCTGCTGTCTGCCAGTGTAGCCATTCCCCTCATGAAAATCGCTAATGTAGTAAGCAATCAGACTATGGATCGCCTCCAGAGCTTTTTCTTTCTCTGACTGCATAATTGAATACCTCCTTTACATGGTCATTGTCATTTCCTGTTTTTCAGGGACTGCCCCATCGGTCAGCTCCGCATTCCAGTCCTTCTGACTGGGAAGAAGGGTTTCTATATGGCTATATCCTTTCTCCCACAAGGATTCTGTGATTCGCTGGGATGCCTCGATGCCAGCTTTGTCATTGTCCAGGCAGAGCGTTATCTGCTGCAAGGCTGGGCTCTGCTCCAGTATCCAGAGCAGCGCGTTTTCAGACACACCGCAGAGGGCAACGTAGCTGCGCTTCTGCCATCCCTCCGGGTGCAGGGTGATAAACGACAGCAGATCAATGGGCGCCTCGAACGCATACAACTGGTCGCTGCTCCCGAAGCAATGGAAGCTATAGCGGGCATTACAGCCTGCCACATTCCGCTTGAAGCCTTCGCCAAAAGAGTACAGCCCACGCTTGTGGGCATGACGGGCAACGCCGTGTTCATCGTATCCGACGAACACGGCGTTGTGATACTCTCTGCTGCCGTCCGCAGACGGCTCCGCGCTTTCATAGATCAGTTTTGCGTGGACGAACGCGTCCACCACCTCCCGGCTGATGCCCCGCTGCTTGAGCAGATAGGCGTACATCCGGCGCATATTGGAGCTGGCTGGCGGAAGGGAAAATTCTTTTCTCTCTCTGGGCTTTCTCCTGTCCACAGGCTCAAACGCTTCTCCCTGCTCGCCATCCAGCAGGCGGGTGACTGCCTCCGGATAGGACAGCCCGTAGAATTTCTGCAAAAAAGAGACTGGCCCGCCGCCCACTTTTACAGCATGATCGTACCATTCGTTCCCGCGAACGGTAATGCTGTGGTCACTGGTCAGCCGCTTTTCAAAACCAGAGGACAGTAGCCTCTCACCCTGCCGGAGCAAAAACTGTTCCAGATCGACCTCTCCGGCACGGCGCTTCTGATCGTCTGTAAATTGGATATATGGCATAAAACCTCCTCCTTGCTTTTCCTGCCGCAGTCCGATATAATTGGCATAGTAATGATACAAACTGCGGCAATCCTGTCAACGAAAGATTGAGGAATAATCCATGACAGTAAAGAAAAAGGCTGGCTCCGGGAAAGCATGGCGCTTTGCCGGTGTGCCTGTTAGTCCCATCGATTTACCACCCCAAATAGAGAGTTCATTTTCGGAGAGATTTCTATTTGAGCGGGACCTGAGATCACATAACCCGGACTCGCTCCTGTATGTGTCCATCGCTGCTATGCGGACCAGAGAGAGCGCCGCCAGGGCTTGTCTCGGCCTTTTTCGTGAACAGTTCAGTGGTAAATATTCAGTGGATGAAATCGTGGATGCCGTTGCTACTGCCGCTTCCCTGCCGGTCTCCGTTACCGAGCGGTGTGCAAAGTCACCGGCGTTTCTCCTTGGCGCTGCGCTATGGCTGTTGGACTATTTTGACGGTTCTGATCTGCGTGACCAGTTTCAATCGCTGCTGCCGGAGAGGCCGGAGAGCGATATGATCTTTCGGGTCCCTCTGCTGGACGATCTCATCCACTCTCCAGATGACATCCTCCGGCTGATGACCGTGCTGTGTAACCGGGATGGAACAGGCCGAGATGCTTTTTGCGGCATCCTGCATCTGATCGATACGGAAGCCGCCGCAGCACTTCGGAGCAAATTCAAGGACTGTCTTCTGGACTACTTCAATCGCTACATGGAGGTCTGTACCCGCGTGAAGCGCAGCAGCTCTCCGGACGATGCGCTCCCGCCAGTGCCGGATTTCCCGGCCTTACCCGGTATTGATCCCTTTCGGATGGACAGCGGATTTGACTCTCTGGAAATATCCAGAGCAAAAGGTTCCCCGGATGTTACATTCCTGCTCCTGACGCCTGGATTGGTTGGAGCGTCTGACGCGGAGCTGCGGGACCAGTTGTACTTCCGCAGGTCTGTCAATCTGCTTCGCGGTTTCACAATAGACGATCCCCACGCGGCCTGCGCCGCATATCTTCTCCTGGAGAAAGAAGGGGACGCACTCGCTTCCCTGAATATGCTGACCAGCGCGGTGATCACCTGCGCGGAACGGCTGCTTCCATGGGGAATTGACGAAGTGCGGGCATTCCCCAAAACTTTCGAGGACGGGAAGCCTGATTACAAACTCCGCTATACGTTCACCGCACCCGACGAAGGATCGGCAGAGGATCTTCCGGCTGTCCCCGCAGAGGACGGTCAAAAGCTTTCGGAGGCGCAGTTGTTTTACTTTGCCACCGGATATGCTCTGCCGCGAAAGGCTGTGCCGTCTCAGGCGCTGACCGATTGGTTTATTCGGCAGGGACTGCCGGAACAGCGGGCACGGGAGTTCGCTTTTGGTGCCATGCTGGCATTTTATCTGGATGATCTGCGGGAGCGCGCCAATCTGATGTTTCCCGATGATGCGGATGATGAGATCATTGATGCTGAACCTGTTTTGGAAGAGCCTGTGCAGACTGAGGAACCTCAGTATAACGCGCAGATCACAGACCTGACGCGGCAGATCAAGGACCTCCGCAGAGCGTTGTACGAATCTGAACGCATGACAAAGCAATTCCAGGCGAAGCTTCTGGAAGCAGAGCAGCGGTCCGCTCAAGAACACACGGAACTCAGCCAGCTCCGGGAAGTCCTGTACCAGTTGCAATCCGGAGGAGAGCAGGGGGCGCCGGGAACGGAACCTGTCGTTGAGTTGCCCTGGCAGGTAACGCGGCGTGTGTTGATTTTCGGCGGACACGAGACATGGCTGAAAGCGATTCGTCCGCTGCTGCCCGGTGCAAGATTCTTTGAGCCTGGGTCGCTGCCGGACCTCGGCGCACTGAAGGGTGCGGACGTGATCTGGATACAGGCCAACGCGATCTCCCACAAGTTTTTCTACCGCATCATCAATGCCGCCAGGAAATGGAACATTCCTGTCCGGTATTTTGGTTATGCCAGCGCGAGGAAGTGTGCGGAGCAGTTGGCCGCAGAGGAACTCACAGACACTGAGACCGGAGGATAACTGCGCTTTATCCGGGTCTTGCTTTTTCAAGGCTTGTCTGCTATATTGATTCCCTGGAGGGGATGCAGATGCAGATCGTTGTCTTGAACGGGACGCTGACCGAAGCCGAGCAGGATTCCTATGTCCGCCAAGTCACGGCAATATATCCCGTGAGCATTATTGAGAAGCTGTTCCTGAACGTGCAGGGCAACCATGTGGAAGTCAGCTATGATCTCCACCGCTTCCGCAATATGCGGAAGATGGGCGGGTACTGCATTGGAGAACCTTCTGATTGGAACGCCGCCAAGCAGGCGGAACTACGGGATACGATCCCAAACCCTATCGACTGATAATGCCGCTATGAATAACCGGGAATTGATTGCAAAAGTAAACTCATCCATGTACCGTCAGTGCAGAGACCGGGGCTTTGCAGCGCCGGTAGATGTACTGATAGACATTGGTATATTGCAAAAGGATAAATACGAAGACTGGCGATTTGGCCGGATTCCTTATCTTGAGCGTGTCTGCATGGTGAACCTTGGAAAGCTCTCCACCGTCAGGCACCAGATGCGGGTCTACGCGCAAAAGGCTGGATTGAAGCCCTCCTTTTGCTACTACAAGCAGCGGGGGACAAAAAAGAAAAACGGACAAGGCCGCAAGCCTGTGATCCCGCTGCGCTTCAGTAAGAGCGGCAACCCCGAGATCGAACGGTGGTATGCAACACACTTCGTTGATACCAGGCGGATCGCAGAGCTTAAGGCTGCGAAGCAGGAACCGCAAGCAAATCCAGATGCCGAACAGGTATAGACCTTACGATTTGTGGGGCATCATACTGCGGTAATACCTCCGCGCCCTGGTCCGCTGGTTGAGCCGCTTGTCCCGCTCAACGATTTCACATTTGGTGCAGCGGAACCCGCTCCCGTTGAAAATCTTTCCGCAGCAGATACACACATGGCGCGGGACGATCTCCTCCCGTTCGCACTCGCAGAGCGCGGCGACCTCCCGCCAGGAAACCTCCCACCAGTTGGCCGCCTCCACGGTGGCCTGCTCCCAATTGGGAGCATCGACGACAGCCAGTCCGCACTCCGGGTGGCGCACCCACCAGAGGTGCTGGGGCGGCGCTTTCTTTGCAGTTGGCATGATAACCTCCTGTTACATTCTCTGCTCATGGTCATCCGGTTTATGACCGTGAGCAATTTTCTTTTCCCGGAGCTTTCGCAGCAGTTTCCGGTCGGTGTGATAGACCGGACTGGCTGGCGGCGGCTGCTCCTGAAAAATCCGGCTCATGTGGTGCAGGAGACGGGTCACAGAAGCAAACAGCAGGGCAGAAGAATGGTTGTCATTCTTCTGCCCTGTCACCGTATTTGGAGCTGTCGGCGTAGCGTGATTTTGCTCCAACTGAGCACCAAGCCGTACCGCTTCCTGGATCACAATATTCTTGATGCGTTTGAACTCCTTTTGCCGCGAAAGTGGGATACGCTCCGGCAGATCGTCCTTGTATGTCCGCAGAACCTCCTCCCGCATTTCATACCAGAGATTGTAAGCAGTGGCAACTCGCTCGTCTCGCTCCAGCTCATCCACGATCTCATCCACCAGAGATTTTACAGACGGCTTGAGATAGCCGTACTGCTTCTTACCGGAAGTATTCCGGAGCTGGCGCGACAGCTCCCACATAAGCCGTTCAATGCGTCCGTTGGACAGAGTGTCCTCCTGCATCTGCCGGATGATCTGCCGCAGAACTTTTTGCGAATCCTGGTTCAGGGAATCCCGCCGCTGGGTCTGTTTGGCGTAGATTTCTGTCAGATCATTTTTGAATATCTCCTTCGCCAATCCGGATTTGATCCTCTCGATACCACGCTCCGTAAGGTAGCCGGATTTGCCGTCCGCACTGTAACAGACCAAATGCACATGCGGGTGGTGTGACTCATCATGGAACGCAGCGTACCACCGGAACTGCTCCGGCGGGATCTTCATCGCCTGCGCCATTTCTACCGAAAAACCGGAAAGGAAATCTTTCCACCTTTCTGCGTTGTCGAACCCCAGCCGTGCAGCATCCTCCCGACGAAGGGAGATCACCGGCAGCCAAACCGTACCGGGATGGTGCGCAACCTCCTCCTGAATCTTGGACAGGATTATCGGGTCATTGCCGCTGGTGAATAGCCCGTGGGAGCCAAAACGTTGGGCGCGAGGACGTTTGGCGATGTAGTCCACATAGTTTTCCATCTTGGCGATCTGGTCGAGATTTTCCTCGACAGCCCGCGTGATGAACTCGGAGGCATTGCCGCGAGTGGGCGAGTCCAAGTAGTCAGCGTACTCCTCCAGCCCCTTGCTCAGAGGAAACTCCCGCGCCAATTTCTCAACCATGTTGACCTGATTTTCTGTGGTGGGCAGATTCATCTTGCCGGGATCAATGCGCTGGACACCCTTGCGGGTGGCGATGTAGCCGACCGCATTCCCCAGATGGGCAGCAGCTTTTGGCGTGCCGCCTTTGACGTGGGGGCACTTAAAAATGACGCGCGGCATGGTTCATCACTCGCTGTGCTGATACTTCATCGCGTCCGCAAAAGTGACTGCGCCGCCAGTCTTCTTGACTTCTTGGATACACCGCCCGCGCAGACGCTCCAGCGCCTCCGGGCTGACGTCCACCTCGGAAGCAAGCACGTTCATCATCATGTTCATCTCTACTGCCAGCTTGAACAGAAGCCGGGCAATCCGATCCTCTGTACCTTGGATTGTGCCGCGCAGAGCAGAGAGATAGATTGGCGGCAGTACCGACGTGCAGTCTCCGGCAATCAGATAGTCGCAGTAAAAGCGAAGCGCCTTTTCTACAAATTCGTTCTGGCTCTGGCAGTTTTCCAGCGGCATAGCCGCTTTGATCTTCGCGTCAGTTTCTGGTGATATTCGCATTTGAAACCGGACTTTATCCTCCGTCATGATCCACCTCCTGTGGTTTTTGAATCGCATAGACACAAAAACGGCCTGCTATTCAGCAGACCGTTTTGTGTCCAAATTAAATTTACCGCATGCCAGACATAGAGCTTTACTCCTCATTTTCCAACACAACCGTACAGAAATCCTTCAGTGCAGGAATGTCATCCTCGATTGCCTCCCAGGTTGTTTGGATGCTGAGGCTGCCGTATGCGTGAGCCATGACATTCCGCATCCCTTTGATCTCACTCCACGGCATCTGAGGGTGGGATGACCGGAACTCCTGACTGAGATGCCCGCCTAATTCTCCGATTTGAAGAATACACATAGCGCAGGCGTTGCGGTAGACCTTGTCGCCAGAAAAGGTTTCAAAGCTATTTCCAAAACGCTGGACGGTATCTTCAATGTCGCGGCAATAGGAGATAATGTGTGCGAGAATGGACCGGTCACGTTCACTCGTTGGCATACAGCAGCACCTCCTCTGTGCGGATCCGATCCAGGAAAGAGCGGTCCAGACTGTCCGAGGTAAGCAGGTCGACCTTTGTTCCCAGATGATCTTCCAGCGCCAGCCGGAAGCCGGACAAAGCGAACAGCCCTCGGATATTTCCCTTGTCAATGCGCAGATCGATATCGCTGTCGCGATCCGCTTCCCCGCGGGCATATGAGCCGAACAAGTAGATTTTCTCCGCGCCATACTGTCGGCCAAGCTCTGCAACGGCGGCCTTGATTTCATTGATCCCCAGGATCTGTTCCATTTGCCATCCTCCTCTCACCTGGTTCTCTGCGTCCCATTATACTACGATTATGCCCGAAATGCAACGAAAACCCTTGGCGGTATAAAATCGCCGGTCATGCCACCCGTTATGCCAGCGGAACCGCTTGTGCGGTGGGTGATACCGGCATCTGTCATGCCAGACTTCATGCCACCGCCACAAAAGTGATGCCATGCCGACATGGGCAAATGGTTTCTTGTTCCCCGGCAAATCGGCGGAAAACCGTCTCCCCGACCCGCACTGCGGGACGGTGTGAAACGCGGTGATGCCACCGCTTTATCCGGCACCTTTTTCTTCTCCCTACCCGTCCTTCCTCCCGGCGGCCCGGCGTTCTCCCGATCCCCGCCGCACACCCGCCACACAGGCCGCGACAGGGCGTTCTCGGGGGTCAGGTGGGGCAGGGATGCCACCTGAGCGGGGAAGCCCGCACAAACCGCCTCACAGGGCCAAACAGCGGGGAACGGGCAGGGAGGGCCTCTCGGCCCTCCCACTGTCTGTTCACATCGCCATTTCCGACCCATGGTTTTGGTCAAATCCTTCCGCATGGTCCCCCTCCGCCTGTTCCGCCATGTCCTGCTGCGGCGTTCGGAACCGGATCACGATGTCCTGGTAGTCGTAGCCAACCTGCTCCAGCAATTTCACCGTGAGGTTGCCCAGCAGAGCCTCCGTATCGAATTTACTTTCCCAGTACAGTCCCGCATCGATCTTCAGAGGTGAGGCCATACCTTCCGGGTGGTCCGACAGCAGGGTGCGGAAGTTTCCGTTGACCCGTCCCCGCAGTTCCATCATCTGCCTGTGACATTGCGGGTTGGCGGCACAGTCCCGCAGGACAATAAGCACGGCCTTCTTCCACGTAGCCGCCTCGATCTCAACGCCGTGCAGGATGACGGAGGCCGGCTTTTCACCTTTGAACATGGATGGCGGCGAGGCGAACGGCAGGAGCCGTCCTTCCTCTGCTCGAAATTTCTCCGCCTCCTCACCGAGAATGAGATCGCAGAGCAGACCGTCGAATCTTTCATCCACTAGTCGGTGGATCTGCTCCCGGCAGACATTGACTGCTGCCAGTGTATGCTTGTCCATCATCCGCTTATATCTCCATTTCCGGTCCATGCTTTTGCATTGGCTCATCCCCACTTGAACCGCGGACCTGCTCCGCCTGGAGTGCGGCGCGTACCTCCTCCAGCTCCGACCGCAGGCCATCAGCGGACAGGTAGGGCCCCTCCGGCGTTGTCCCCAGCAGCACATTGTCCAGCCCACCTGCCTCCGTCATCGTGACCGCCAGGTCTTTCATGGCCTGCCGGTCCTGCTGCCGGGGCATCCGGACCGCTGCGCTGAACAGCTCCCAGACCGCTTCCATCTGCGCTGCGGCCTCCGGCACAGCGTTCAGCCGGTCAGGACCGAGCAGGTGTGCCGTGTCCTGCCCGCTGCGCTCGAACTCCCGCGCACTCTCCAGCTCACTGTCGATCCACGCCAGATGGGAGCTGACGTCCTCAACTCCAACGGCGGCAGCGAAGGTTTCCAGCCCTCGGCGCATCGCCTCCGCAGACGGGATGCTGTCCGCGCCCACGCCGTAGAGCATCGCCGCTGTCTCATGGGCGATCAGTCCACACAGATCCTCGGGGGTGAATGCTTCCATTTTGATCTCCTCCTCTCTATGATTTTGCTCCGTTCCCTGCGCTTGAACGCTTTGCAGCACCCAGCTGAGGATCACCTCCAGCTCCTCGTTCTCCTGCGCCAGCCACTGCTCCCGCACAGTTTCCAGCGGAGCGGGGAGGGTCAGCAGGTACGCCAGGTGGTCGATGTGATACTCTCCGGCGTTGAGGGTCAGCTCCTCGCAGCAGGTCCGGGTGGCGTGGATCTCATGCGCTCTGGCGAACACCTGGCGGCTGGAGAGCTGCAGCGTTTTCTGCTGGTACGCCTCCCACTCCGCCTCCACCTTTTTGGCGAGGTGCGTCTGGATCTCCGTGCGCGTCATGATTGCATCTCCACGGTCGGACTGTGGCCCTGCTCCGCCTGAAGTGCGGAGCGCACCTCCTCCAGCTCTGCCCGCAGACCATCAGCAGACAGGTACGGTCCCTCCGGCGTTGTCCCCAGCAGCACATTGTCCAGCCCACCGGCCTCCGTCATCGTGACCGCCAGATCCTTCATGGCCTGCCGGTCCTGCTGCCGGGGCATCCGGACCGCTGCGCTGAACAGCTCCCAGACCGCTTCCATCTGCGCTGCGGCCTCCGGCACAGCGTTCAGCCGGTCAGGACCGAGCAGGTGTGCCGTGTCCTGCCCGCTGCGCTCGAACTCCCGCGCACTCTCCAGCTCACTGTCGATCCACGCCAGATGGGGATTGATGTCCTCAACTCCCACGGCGGCAGCAAACGTCTCCAGCCCTCTCCGCATCGTTTCCGCAGACGGAATGCTGTCCGCTCCCACACCGTAGAGCATCGCCGCTGTCTCATGGGCGATCAGTCCGCACAGGTCCTCGGGTGTGAATGCTTCCATTTTGATCTCCTCCTCCTATTTTGTAGTAGGCAGTGCCTCCGCCAACACAATGGCACAACTCCGCTGAGAAAGCCAGTGGGCAATCTCAATGAAGATTCTAGCGCGGGATATGGCAAGATCACATTACCGGCCCAGCAGGGGGAGCCATCTCCTCCGCTATCAGCTGTGCGCTGTAGTCCGCCAGCGACTGCCCGGTCTGCTGCTGGCAGTAGTCGTCCATCTTTTGCAGCAGCACGGCTTTCTCCACGGCGTTGAGGGGATAGGCCAATGCTTCGTCCGTTCCATCTGCCCGTTTCAGAATGAGCTCCAGCGCATCGCAGACCTGACCGCCGCCCATGTCGTAGCTGGCGTAGATGTTCAGATAGTCGCCGCTTCTGTCAGTGTGGACGCGCGTACCGAACACCTTGTCCTCATTGAAGCAGCTTTCCAGATAGAAGTTCAGCTGGCCACTGTCCTCCACGATCTCGCCAGCGGGGGAAATGCTTTCCGCGCCCAAGCGGCCCGCTGAAACGATCTCCCTGCCTTCCAACTTCTGCATAAAGCGGGCCTGACGGCGCTCCCTGTCATAGCTGCCGGTACGGTATGAATGCCAGCTGGCGGTGGATACATCCTTGAGCCGGTAGGTGATCCACCCGAGGGCAGGGCGGACGGCGGACAGTTCCCGCCCGTCAAGGTTCACATCGTATACGCCCGCGATCCTTGCGCTTTCCTCGACACGGCCAGCCGCCATCCGGTCAAATTCTTCTGCGGTGATATTCTCCCTGCCATGGAGGACCTCCCGGAAAGGACGAGCCTCCGTCTGCCGCAGCCAGCGCCGGACATCCGAGGCGGCATCCAACAGCTCCACTGCGTGTTCCACGCGGAAGCATTCTGTGGTTCCGTTCTCCGTCACCCGGAAGGCGGAGTACCGTTTTTCGGCCTCGATCTCCTGTTCCAGCCTCTGCCGTTCCTCCCAGATCTCGCCGCTGATCTTCTTGTACACACGCTCGGGGAGCTGATTGATGAGCTCATCCAGATAGCCGTTCAGCTTGTCCTCCACCGTCTCATCCTTGAGCCGCGAGGACAGGGCCTGATACCACCTCTCGTCCAGCCAGAGGACGATCTCCCTACTGCTCATGGCGTACCTCCTCCGGCCTGGATTCAGACTGGGATGCGGTCCGGCTGGGTTTGGAGGACCGCGCTGGGGCGGCAATGCTCTCGATGTACTCCCGCGTAGGTCCAGGAACATATTTCTCATAGATCTTGTTCACGCAGTCCTCCAGCTCCGCCTCCATGGAGGACTGTTTCCTCCCGGCGTAGAACTGGATGGCCCGCAGCTTCTCAGCGTCCACCTGGACGCTGACCGCTATTTTTCGCATGACTTCCTCCTTCATATCACATGAAACATTTATGTTGCAGGCTCCTCTTGAGTAGGTATGGTGTCTGCCAACCTGTTTCGCATAATATTTGCTTCTCCTCATCTGTATCTTACATAGACAGCTCCATCTGAGATGGGGGGCAGTTGTCTTGATCCTGCCCCGGCAGACGCTCACCGTACTGTTCCATACAGAAAATATCCATCTTCTCTTTCAGCGCCGCCCTTGTTTCGGGTATAAGGGTGCAGGAAAACCACTCATCGCCGCCAGAGGATCTCACCACAATGTCCAGCGTGCCGTCTACCTCGCCCGTATGCTCATTGCAGGAGGTGTACGCCTGCACATATGTGTCCCCATCTTCGTTGGACAACTGTCTGCCGAACACGGCTGTTTCATCCGCCAGCACATCCAGGCAGAATGAGATCCAGCCATCCTCCGAACCGATCCTCTCATGAATCTCCAGATCTCCCGGCATCAGCGGGTGCTCACCCTGGAGAAACGGGTACTGGATGGAGGAAGGGTATTCCGCCGCCAGCTCTATCTTCGCTCCAACGGCAATTGTCATCTGATAGAATCCGCCCAAACGGCAGACGCCAGATCGGGCAATGAAACTGTCTCCTGCACGATTCATAATTTCCAGATCAAAGCTGGAGGCATCCGCCGCCCTAGACGGGATTCGCATATCCGCGCCAACATAGACCGTACATAGAGCAGGCCAACTTGAAACCTCTGGGTACTTCCGAACCGCATCCTGATATACGGCGGTATGCTTTACGGCTTCCATACTGGTAACGGAACCGGAGACAAAGCCGCTTTCCCGGTGCGGCCCGGCGTCTCCGCCCAGAAGAATTCGTGTGAAACGGATGGGCATCTGCGCGGTTATACGCACCAGCGACCGCTCCGCCTCATCTCGGGCGAGGTCAAGACGGTTGTTTCTGCTGGCCCAAGGCAGATGGGACGCCATGTCCTCCAGCAGTTCCCACACCACATTGATCTGGCGGCGGTGGTCATCGCCGGTATCCTCCAATGCGGTCACGAAGTTCCGCAAATTCTGGATGGTCCCTCTCTGTAATTGGAGAGAGGCGGGTATGGTTGCCGCGCTGCCGCCAACCTGCTCCAGCTCACGGTCGAATTCCTCCATCCATTTCGGATCGGGGACCTGCGCCTCCAGCCTTGCCATACCCTGGAGGATGGCGTCTGTCCAGAAACGCCAGCGTTCCATCCAGGTAGGAGTCTCCTCTGACTGATGCCGTTCCCACCCGTTCCGGCGCTCGATAGCGTAGGCAGTGAGTCCCTCGGCTACAAGGGGGATGTTGAATCTGTTCATGATCTTTTTCTCCGACAGAGCATAATGTCTACATCACCGGCCCCATGATCTGGCCCGGAGACGGTCCCTCCTGAATGGTCTGCACGTCTGCGATCTTGTCGACCGCGCTCATGAGCGCGCGGCCATCCAGGGCATAATGTACGTTGTCTATAAACTGCATGGCGCTGCGGTAAGCGGTGAGCATACCGCTCAGAGGAGCGGAGAGCCGGGCTAACCGGTTTGCATCCCAACTCACGGCTTGAAACTGATCGCAGTCATAGTTGATCGCATAGCGCGCGACACTCGCCTCTCCGCCTGTCAGTCCTGCCATATGGCTCTCGTATGCGCTCTGATCCAGTGGCTCGAATATCGGCTGGCGGGGATCGCGGTCACCTTGCAGGGCCTTCTCGAATCGCGGGAACAGCGTGTTGACATCGATGGTCGAGCCTTTGGGCGCGCGGCTCATGTTGATGTCGATGATGTTGAGCATCAGGAGTACGTCCTGTGCGCCTCCGATATCTTCGGCAAAATAGTATTGGGTCTTCCCGACAGAGGTGACCTCAAAAACACCGTGTCGGATCGTTTCTTCAGACATAAGACTGTCATCCTTTCCTGAATTTTTCATTAAATATGGTGTGAAGTATGAAACGCAAGTCCTTGCGTCACATACACATCTGCGGAAAGGAACTGACTGCGGGTGCATCCATGACCATCTTCTGCTGCTCGAGAATGTCTGGACAGCTATCCTGTATGCCGGGGTACGCCTCTACCAATTCCGGAAGCGAGTTCAGCGTTGCCGGAGACATCGCCCACATATCCTGCCGGTGATCCTCCGTCAATATCTCCGGAGGATGGAAGAGGCTCCACTCCGCAAGCTTATCACCATGTATCCAGCACTTCACCATCTGAGCCGCGACAGCATCGACGCTCATGTCGTCCGTGATACCGGCGGAGGCTGCGGCTGGCCGGACAGTGAGTTCTGCGAGTTGGGTGATATTGTCCGCCCCCAGATCGACTGCGTACTCCATCATACCGCTCCATGCTTCCATGAAGCCGAGCAGGGCCCGTCCATTTTCCGATGTCAGCTGCCCTGCTGTGAAATTCGCGTGAGCCTGCTCCATTCCTTTTTTGACTTCCATATTCCTCCTCCTGGTTTTCATTTCACATTGCCATATTGGGGGAGAGGCTGTGATGGCAGGCGACGGTCACGCAGTTGAAAGCCATATCCAGTTCCGCCTCCGCCACTTCCGGCCGGCGTTCCAGCGTCTCCCGCAGCATCCGGTCCAAGCCGCTATTGATCTGGATGATCAGGCCAAACCGTTCCTCCAGCTCCTCGAGGTAAACATGCCAGCCGCCGTCTGCGCTGCGTTGGATAAGCCAGTCCGCCGCCTGGTCCAGCTTGGCCTGCACGATGGAACGGGCTTCCGGTACATACGCGGCATAGCTGCCGGATGGATCTCCCGAGGCGCTTACCAGCACGCCGTCGCCGCCGTCCTTGTCCAGTATTAGCAGGCAGCGTTCCACCTCGTTCCACCGGTACATCACTTCCAGATGCTCCGCAATGATATCCGAGCGCACCAGAGGCCCTGCCAGGAATTCACTGAACTCCAGCGACGGCAGTTCCACCACCTTCGCCACCTCGCATTGGGTGGGCTGGAGACTGGCTGGGCTCCGTATCAGATCTGCTTTGATCCTCATAGCATGTCCCCTTTCAAATTATCGCTTTTTACGTTCGCCGTCACGGCAGATAGCTTCTGGGATCGGTCCGTTCCCCGTTGACCCGGACCTCGAAGTGCAGGTGCGGTCCGGTGGACCGTCCTGTGGAGCCGGACAGGGAGACGATGTCCCCGGCGCTCACGGTCTGGCCCACCTTCACCAGCAGCTTGGAGTTGTGTGCATATAGTGTGGCAAGGCCGCCGCCGTGGTCGATCATGACGTAGTAGCCGTAGCTGGAGCTGTACTGGGCCACCGTCACCGTTCCCGGCAGGGCAGCGCGGATGGAGGTCCCGGTGGGGACGGCCAAGTCCATGCCTCCATGGCCCTTGCTCTTGCCGGTGAAGGGGTCCTTCCGGTAGCCGAACTCCGAGGTGATGATGTTCCGCCAGTTGGCCCCTACCGGGGAGCAGAAGCCGTCCACACCGATGAACGGTGCATCCGTGCCACCGATCCCCGCGCCGGTGGACGCGCCGTACCGGACCAGATTGTAGACACTGTCTGCGTTGGCCTTCTGCTCGTCCGTGATCGTGACCGCCATGGCGGAGGGGATGTTCTGATAGATGGTGTTCAGATCGGTGTTGGGAATGGCCACGGTATATTTTTCTTCTTTTTCCACCTCCACTCCGGCCTCGTCTGTAATGCCGCAAAATAACTTACTCAAGAGGAGCGGGGAAACGGCTAAATAAAA